>JBOHER010000059.1:0-5902 GCA_050701115.1 Haloechinothrix sp.
CACAGCTCGGCGCTGCACGGGTCCGCACCCGGCCCGAGCAGCGGAGTGAACCCCTCCAGCAGACCGGCCATCGCCTGCTCCGGCGACGGCAGCAGGCCCAACTCGACCAGGTCGTCCACGATTCTCGCCGCATCACCGCCGGCCTCCAGCTCGCGTAGCAATTCCTCGGGCGCGCCCGCGCCGGCCAACTGCCTGAGCAGGCCGGCCAGTTCGGCGGCACCGTCCCGCTCGCCGACTACCCGGAGCGACTTTTTGTTCTTGACCTGCCCACGGCTGGTGTTCGCCATGCCCGCCATCCTGACACGGACCGGCCGACCATCCGTCGACATATCGACGGCGTGGCGCCCGAACGAGGCGCCACTGTCAGCGATCGGGGTGTGTCACCCGAGTAAACGCGGTCCATCGCGATGGTCTGCACGAAACCGTGGGCTCCGCGTGGCACAGTAGGTAGTCGCAACGTGCGAAAGGGGATGCTGGAGTGGAGTCAAGCCGCTGGGTGGAGGTGAGCCCGTCCCAGTTCGCCCACGAACGCGAGGGATTGCACCGGGTCAAGGAACTGCTCCCGGACGTCGACCCCTTCCGCGCCTGGTCGAACTTCGAGTTCCGCGACACCCACGGCCGGTGGCACGAGGTCGACCTGCTCGTGCTGGGCCGCGACACGCTGCACCTGGTTGAGCTCAAGTACTACAGCGGGCGCCTCCGGGGCGATGATCAGCGCTGGTTACGCGACGGGCACGGCGCTGAGGATTCCCCGCTCAAGTTGGCGCACCGCAAGGCCCAGTACTTCGCCAGCCTGCTCAAGACCCGGTTCGGCGAGTATCTGCGCAGCAAGGGCCAGCACAACGTCGATCTGCGTGACTACATCCCGTTCGTACAAGAGGCAGTGTTCCTGCACCACCCCAACCTGCGCTGTGAACTGCCCGAGTACTCCCGGAAAGGCCTCTATGGGCTGGAGGGAAAGACCGGCGCCTCCGGATTGCGACCGATCTCGGACCTGCTCCTCGCCCCCGCACACCACAAGCCGATCACCGCGAAGAACTCCGCGATCCTGTCCGCGTTGATGCAGCAGATCGGCCTGGTCCCGCGCCGCCAGCGCGAGGTCGGCTCCTGGGTCATCGACGACGAGCCGCTCGGCGACGGCGACGGCTGGCAGGACTGGCCGGCGTTTCACCGGATTGCCACCACGGACCGCTACCGCATCCGTTTCCACCTGCCCACACCTGGCTCGAGCTCCGCTGATGAGCGGCAACTGCAGCGCCGCATCGACCACGAGTACCGGCTGCTGTCCCGCCTGCGCCACGACGGCCTGCTCGTTCCCCGCGACATCATCAGGGACGAACTGGGTGTCGGCCTGGTCTATGACGACGACAGCCGCCTGACCCGGCTCGATCTGTGGTTCGCCGAGCGCAGCGAGGGCATCCCCCTCAAGCGGCAGCTCGACATCATCCGGCAGATCGCCGAGACCCTGCACTACGCCCATCGCCACCGGGTGGTGCATCGCGGGTTGACTCCGTCGGCGATCTCGCTGCGCGATCGCAGCGACGGCGGAGTCTCGGTGACGGTGAGCAACTGGGATGCAGCGGGCACCGTCCCGGCGAGCAACCTGTCCAGCTTCACCAGCACCGGCGCTCCCGGAGACCCGTCCTCGCCAAGTCCACTGGGCGGCGAACTCACCGACGAGGACGAACTGTTCGAAGCCCCTGAGGGACGCTGGGCGGCCAACGCCGACCGGATCCGGCTCGACGTGTTCGCCTTGGGAGCACTCGCCTTCTACGTGCTGACCAACCAGGCCCTCCCCGCCCAGGACAGGGGCGCGCTGGTCGAGCGGCTGCGCCGGGACAACGGGCTTGATCTGGCCGCCGAGCTGCCGCAAGTGCCCTCCGCGGTGCGGGAACTGGTGCTGAGCGCCACCAATCCGCGCCCCTCCGAGCGCACCGCGAGCGTCGCCGACTTCCTGGCGAAGCTCGACGAAGCCGAGTCCGCGTCGGGAACACCGACCCTCCTGGAAGAAGCCGACCCGCTGGACGCGCGGCCTAGCGCGCTCCTGGGCGGCCGCTACACCTACCGCCGCAGGCTGGGTTCCGGATCCACCGCCGTCGGCCTGTTGGTGTCCGACACCGCGCTGGGCGATGCCACCCGAGTGCTCAAGGTCGCCAAGGACGATGCGGCGGGCGAACGGCTCGACGCCGAGGCCAAGGTGCTGGGCCGGCTCAACCACGCCCGCATCGCTCAGATCAACGACAGCATCACCATCGGCCCCCGCAAGGTCCTCGTCCTGCAGCATGCCGGTAACACCACGCTGTCGGACGAACTGGCCGGCAAACGCGGGCGGCTCTCCCTGGACCGGCTGGAGCGTTGGGGCACGGATTTGCTCGACGCCTTGGCCGCGCTGGACCGGGCGGGCATCAACCACCGCGACATCAAGCCGTCCAACCTCGGTGTGCATTCCAGCGGCAAGAACGACTCGCGGCTGATGTTGTTCGACTTCTCCATGGCCAGCGCGGATCCGCGCGCGCTCACCGCGGGCACCCCGCACTACCGCGACCCGTTCCTCGGCGAGCACGGCCGCACCAGCTACGACAGCGCGGCCGAACGCTACGGCGCGGCTGTCGTGCTGTTCGAGATGGCCACCGGCACGCTGCCGCGGTATGGGAGCGACCCGGATGCCAACCCGGCCAGCGTTCCCGACGACGTCAGCCTCTCCCGCTCCGACTTCGACCCGGCGGTCGCTGAGGACCTCGAGGCGTTCTTCGCCTCGGCGCTCGCCCGCGAGGTGGCCCGCCGCCACGACACCGCCGAGGACATGCGCCGCGCCTGGGCCGGGATCTTCGACCGGCTCGGCCGCTATACAGAGGACACCGACCACAAGGTCGCTGCCGCCACTTTGGACAGTCCGCTGGCCGAGGCCGGCCTGTCCGCACGCGCGATCTCGGCGTTGGAGCCGGAGAGCGTCAACACGGTGGCTGACCTGCTCTCGCTGGACGCGGTGCGGCTCAATCGGCTGCTGGGCAAGCAGGTCAAAGACACGCGGGTGGAGATCCGCAAACGCGCCACGGACTGGCGGAAGGAATTCGCCACCCAGCTCGCAGGCAGGCAACGCCGCGATCAGACTCGCGTCGACGACGAGGCGACGAACCTGCCGAACCCGATCGCCGCCGCCGAGTTGCTCGCGGCGACGGCCAAGTATCCGCGCTCGGCCACTCGGCAGAAGGCAGCCGAGATGATCCTCGGCCTCACCGAGGGCCTGGACGCCTTCGCCAGCCAGCAGGAGTTGGCACGCGCCGTCGGCCGATCGGTGCCGAGGGGCCATCAGCTCATCAAAGAACTGCAAGACGCCTGGTCACAGCAAGAGCGCGCGCGCGACCTGCTGGAGCAGCTCGTCCGGCTGCTCGCGAAGTCACTGGAGGCGCTCGGCGGGATAGCGGCGATCGAGACGCTCACCGGCGAGGTCCTCGCCGCGCTGCCCGACCTTCCGGAGAACCTTGCCGGGCAAGGCAAACGTGCCGCGGCCGGTCTGCTGCGGCTGGCTCTGGACCGCTACAACGAACACGAGATCGCGCAGACCCGCGAGCCGCTGGCCAAACGCCGCCACGGCGGACGGCTCGCGCTGCTGGCCACCGATCCTGTCTTGCTGGACGCCGCTGAGGAGGCCGCGCAGTGCGCCAGCGGCCTGGTCGCCGACGCCACCGCCGCCGGTGAGTCGGTGGTGACCCAGCAGCGGGCCGCGCGCGAGATCCGCGCGGCCTTCGACAAGGCGTTCGCCGCGAACAGCCCCGACACGGCACCGCCCGCGATCACCGACCTGCGGCTGGTCCGGTTGGCGGCGCAAACATCCAAGGACGCTGCCCTGTCCGCGCGGGGCGAGCTGCACGCTCGCGAACTGCCCGCCCACACGGCTGTCCGCCTTGCCCTTGCCGGTCTCGCGCGCCACGCGACACTCTCGCCGGAGGAGTTGGCCGCCCGCGTCCGGGCACGATTCCCGCACTTGCCCGCGCTGCCCGGCCGCCCCGCCCTCGACTCCATCGTGGCGAGCGCGGACATGGGCCTGCACTTCGCGGATGGGCACTATCGCGCCGAGGACAGCACTCCCTCGTCGACCACCGGTCTGCCGAGCCGGCCGCCGACGTCCCTTCCCGAGCGCACCGAGTCGGCGCTCGGGCGCAGCGATCACCTGGAACGCGTACTCGCTGAGAGCGTGCGGTCGCGCTCGTTCCTCGCGCTCGGTGTGTTCGCGGAGCGCGCGGTGGAGCCCGACCGGGCGGCGGACGCCCTCGCGACCCGCTACCACGGTCGTGTCAGTGACGTGACGGGTTTGCTGATCGAGGAGATGCGGCGGGTCGCCGAGCAGTCCAAGCTGCCGTGGGACCTGGTGCGCACGGCCGATGCGGCCGCCCCCGGCAGCCGCGACGCCCGAGGCCTGCACGCCCTGGTCCAGCGGGTACTGCCCACGGTCGTCGAACGCATCGATCACCTGGTGTTCGGCGACCAGCCGGGCGAGGCCAGCGACGACGGCCCGGTGATCCTCACCGAGCTCTCCCCGCTGGCCCGCTACGGCCACCTAGGCGTGGTGGCCCGCTGGAGCGACCTGTCGGCCAGAAGGGCGCGCCCGGTGTGGGCGGTCCTGCCGCAGCTCTCGCGCATGCGCGGCGCCGTGGTGGACGCCAAGCCGGTGCAGTTGGGCTCCAACGGGCAGTTCGTCGAGCTCGACGCCGGATGGCTGGCCGCGCAGGAGCAGGAGCTGGCGTCGGTCGGCGGAGACCCCAGCCCATGACGTCTCGCCCGGTACCCACCTACGTCGTTCACTTCACGCACGTTTCACACCTCGCCACAATCGCCACCAAGGGGCTCCTCTCGGACACCGCTGCGAAAGCGGCCGGTTTGCTTTCCATTGAGGTGGGCAACCAGGAGATCAAGGCTGCTCGACGGAGTCGCCTTGTCGACATGCCGCCGGGTGGGGCTGTCGCTGACTATGCACCGTTCTATTTCGCCCCGCGTAGCCCCATGATGTATGCGATCGCGAAAGGCAACGTGCCCACGTACAAGGACGGCTGCGAGGAGCTGATCTACCTGATCACCACAGTAGAACGGCTGATCGAGCTCCACCTCCGAACGGTGTTCACGGACCGCAACGCAGCGCTCGCGTTCACGACTTTCGCGAACGACTCGGCGAAGCTGGACAACCTCATCGACTGGCAGTTGATGAAGGAGCGGATGTGGAACAACACCCCAGAGCAGCCCGACCGGATGGAGAGGCGAATGGCTGAGTGCCTCGTTCACCAGCGGGTACCGTGGTCGGCATTCCTCGACGTCACTGCCCGTAACTCAACGTGCGCCCGGCAAGCCCGTCAGTTACTGGCTACGGTGGACTCGGGTGTGCGACACGTAAGTAGGTGATCGGGGTTGGTGCTGGTCACGGTGTAGTCTGGTTGTGTATCTAACAACCAGATGATGGAGGCGGCCGTGAGCGATCCCTCGTTGGAGGAGCTGGAAGCCCACCGTGCGCGGTTGTATGAGCAGCTCGCGGGCACGGGGGACTTCCGGCGGGGCAGCGTCAGCGAGAACTATCGCCGCTGCGGCAAGGCGAGCTGTCACTGCGCGCGGCCGGGGGATCCGGGACACGGTCCGCGCTATTTGTGGACCCGGACCCGGCCCGGCGGCCGGGGCAGCACCGGGCGGCAGCTGTCGCCGGGGGAGATCGAGAAGGTGCGCCGCGAGCTGGCCAACTACCACCGGTTCGCCGAGGTGAGCGACCGGATCGTGGAGGTCAACGAGGCGATCTGCGAGGCCCGCCCGCCGGATACCGCCACGGCGGCGCCTCCGGCCGGGACGGAGGACGAAAAAAGGGGCTCTGCGACCAGCTCCGGGCGGAGATCGCGGCGGAGGTAGAGCACCTGGCCACCCA
>JBOHER010000060.1:0-13737 GCA_050701115.1 Haloechinothrix sp.
GGCTTCATCGTTCGACTTGCATGTGTTAAGCACGCCGCCAGCGTTCGTCCTGAGCCAGGATCAAACTCTCCAACAATGCTGTAAACTGTTCAACACATCCGGCTCCTCGGGCGGACCTCCGGCCCAACCCTCGATCGCCGAATAGCCGCAAGCTACGCGCGACGTTGAACATCTCCATTAAAGATGGAAGAATCCGATCGATGACTACATCAATCTCAAAGAAACATCAATCTCAAAGAAACCCACAACGCCAAAAATGACGTCGACAGGGTTCAAAACATAAAGCTCTACTGGCTTAGTTCACAAACACACTGTTGAGTTCTCAAACAACACGCCGAACATGCCTTCGTCCGGATTCTTCCTGCTTTAGTTCGGGGCGAACCATACCGCATCGTGAATCTTGCGAATCTTGGGGGTCTGTGTCGCTCCGATCGGGCTACCCACTGTACCACCGCGCTGGTCGCCCAGCACTTTGGGAGCTTGGTTCGTGCCCTTGCCCGGTCTCCGGTCCCGCTCGCCGTCCGGCGTTTGTTTCCGTTTCCCGCTGGCAGAAAGAACATTACACGAGCCGGAACACCGCGAGAACGGGGGGTCCACAAGTGGCAACGTCGCAGGTCAGCGGCGATGGGCCACCGACCTGCGACAGTGGCGTGCTCCGATCAGCCGACGTCGCGGGTACTCGGAACGAAGCGTCGTGCCAGGTTCTCTGCCTTCGACTCACCGGGTGCCCAGGGCGCGATCCACGGCCCGGTCCCCTCGCTGATGTCCAACACGCCGGCTTCGAGCCAGGTGTACTCGCCATTGAGCGTCGCCTTCGCGATGCGGTGGTCGAGGTCGTCGGTGTTGTCCCAGAGTGCGTGGAACAGGTGCTCCACCCGGCCGCGCGCCTGCTGGCAGAACGCGTCGGCGAGCGCATAGGCCTGCTCTCCTTCCGACGCGTTGTCGGCGCGCAGCATCTCCGCGCGAACACAGGACGCGGACATCGCGAACAGTTCGGCGCCGATGTCGACCACCCGCGCGAGGAAACCCTGCCGTTTCTCCATCCCTGCCTGCCAGCGAGCCATCCCGTAGAAGGTGCTTCTGGCCAGTTTGCGTGCGGTGCGCTCGACGTACCGAAGGTGCTTGGCGAGTTCGCCGAACTCGCCGAACGAGGTCGGCAGCTGACCCTTGCCCGCGACCAACTGCGGCAACCACTTCGCGTAGAAACCGCTCGCCTTCGCGGCGGCCTTGGCCTTGCGCTTCATGTCCGCATCGGGATCGGCCAGATCGCCCGCGGCGGAAAGGTGCGCGTCGACTGCCTCCCGAGCCACCAGCAGATGCATGATTTCGGTGGAACCCTCGAAGATCCGGTTGATGCGCAGGTCTCGCACCATCTGCTCGGCCGCGACAGCACGCTCACCGCGAGCGGCGAGGGACTCCGCCGTCTCGTATCCGCGCCCGCCGCGAATCTGCATCAGTTCATCGGCGATCGTGCAGGCCATCTCGCTCGCCCACAGCTTGGCCAATGCCGCTTCGATCCGAATGTCGTTGCGGCCTTCGTCACTCATATGGCCGGACAGGTCCAGCACTGCCTCGAGGGCGTACGTGGTCGCCGCGATGAACGAGATCTTGCTGGAGACGGCGCCGTGCTCGCCGACCGGCTTGCCCCACTGGACCCGCTCGGCCGACCACTCGCGGGCGATCTTCAAACACCACTTCCCGGCACCTGCGCACATGGCCGGAATGGACAGCCTGCCGGTGTTCAGGGTGGCCAGCGCGATCTTGAGTCCGTCGCCCTCCTTGCCGATCATGTTCTCCTTGGGCACCCGGACCTGGTGGAAGCGAGTCACCCCGTTCTCGATGCCGCGCAGACCCATGAACGCATTCCGCCGTTCGACGGTGATGCCTGGCGAATCGGCCTCGACGATGAACGCGCTCACGCCACCTCTGCTGCCCTCGCGCTTGGGAACCCGGGCCATCACGACCAGCAGTTCAGCCACCACACCGTTGGTCGTCCACAGCTTCACGCCGTCGACCTCGTATGCCGAACCGTCGTCGGTCGGCACAGCAGTGGCGGCCAACCGCGCCGGGTCCGATCCCACGTCGGGCTCGGTCAGCAGGAATGCGCTCACCGCCCCCTTGGCACATCGCGGCAGGAAGCGCTGCTTCTGTTCCGGCGTGCCTGCCAGCTTCAGCGGCTCGGGGACGCCGATGGACTGGTGTGCCGACAGCAGCACGCCGAGGGTGGCGTGCACCGAGGCGACCAGCATCAGCGCGTGGTTGTACGCGACCTGGGTCAGCCCGAGCCCGCCGTACTCCTCGGGGATCTTGATGCCGAAACAACCGAGATCGGCCAGTCCCTTGACGTACTCGTCGGGAATCTTCGACTCCCGCTCGATCACCGTGCCGTCGATCGACTCGCAGTACTCGCGCAGCCGCTTGAGGAACGCGTCCGCCTTCGCGGCCGCTTCTGACGTCGGCCGCGGATGGGGATGCACCAGGTCCGCTCGGAAGTGCCCGAGGAAGAGTTCCTTGGCGAACGAGGGCTTTGACCAGCCGCTCTCCCGAGCCTCCTCGGCGAACTCGCGCGCCTGTTTCTCCGTCACCTTCACCTGTTCGACCACTGGATCCTCCTCGTCGACCACTCCGGCATGGGCATGCTGCGAAGCTGGGGAACTGTGACGAAGGTTACCCACTAGTAGCCTGGGTGCAAACCCTTTCGGGTCGGCGAGTTGGTAGGTCCCCCGAATGATGGAGGTCCCCGCATCGGTCGGTGGGGGCGCTACCGCAGCGCGCGGACGCCTGCCATGCTGCGCTTGCCCTTGCGGACCACGAGCCACCGGCCATGTAGAACGTCCTGCGTCGCCGGCTGCCACGCATCATTGGTGATCTTGACGTTGTTCACGTAGGCACCGCCCTCCTTGACGGTGCGACGCGCGGCGGCCTTGCTCTCGACCAGTCCGCTTGCCATGAGCAGTTCGATGATCGTCGGCCCGTCGGCAAGTTTCACCTCGCCCGTCGGCACCTCGGCCATCGCGGCGTCCAGGGTCGCCGCGTCCAGTTCGCCGAACTCTCCCCTGCCGAACAATGCCTGGCTGGCCGCGATCACCTTGCGCGTCTGCTCCTCGCCGTGCACCAGCGTGGTGAGTTCCTCGGCGAGTGTGCGCTGCGCCGCCCGCAGATGCGGTTTCTCCGCGGTGAGCTGGGCGAACTCGGCGATCTCGGGCTGCGAGAGGAAGGTGAACATGCGCAGGTAACGGATGACGTCGGCATCGGCGACATTGACGAAGTACTGGAACCACGCGTACGGCGAGGTCAACGTCGGATCCAGCCAGAGGTTGCCGCCGCCGGTGGATTTGCCGAACTTGCGGCCTTCCGAATCGGTGACCAGCGGTGTGGTCAGCGCGTGCACACTCGCGCCGTCGACCTTGCGGATGTAGTCGACACCGCCGACGATGTTGCCCCACTGGTCGGAGCCGCCGATCTGCAGCTTGGTGCCGTACTTACGGTTGAGCAGCAGGTAGTCATAGGACTGCAGCAGCAGGTAGCTGAACTCGGTGTAGGACATGCCGTCGGATTCGAGTCGGCGCTTGACCGTCTCGCGGGCCAGCATCACGTTGATCGAGAAGTGCTTGCCGACATCGCGCAGGAAGTCCAGCGCGGACACGTCTTTGAACCAGTTCAGGTTGTTCTCGGTGATCGCCCCGGTCAGCGAATCGTCAAAGGTGACGAACTTTTCCAGCTGCGCACCGATCCGTTGCAGGCGTTCGGCGATCACCTCGGTGCTCACCATGGTGCGCTCACCGACGTCGCGCGGGTCGCCGATCTGTCCGGTGGCCCCGCCCGCGAGCACGATCGGGCGGTGGCCGGCGCGCTGGAACCTGGCCAGGGTCAGCAGCTGAACGAGATTGCCCGCGTGCAGGCTTTCCGCGGTCGGATCGAATCCGCAATAGAGGGTGAGCGGGCCGGCGTCCAGGTCCTTGCGGAGTGCGTCGATATCGGTGGACTGCGCGAGCAGGCCGCGCCAGGACAGCTCGTCAAGGATGTGCTCACTCACGTCGCCCATCTTCTCTCACCCGGACATAGCCCCGTCTCCGGGTTGCCTGCTCGTGCCGCCACGGCGATAGGCCGAGACCGCGCGGGTCTCATCGATCCAGAACCGCCACGGAGTGTCGTGGCCTGCTGCGACGCCGACCCTGGGCCCGCTCCTGATCAGCTCCGGTGACACCGGCTCGCCCGCGTACAGCCGCACGGCAGATGCCCGGTCGGTCAGATCGGCTCCATTGTGCTCCCTGGCGAGGCCAAGCGCGGCGGCCAGCCGAGCGGGCCCGCGTCCCAGCTCGTGGGTGCTGCGCGCGGCAGGTCTGCGACTCGCGGCGAGTGCGATGCCGTCGATGATCTCGCCCGCCCGCAGCAGCACGGCTCCTGGCACCCCGTCGGTCAGGCACACCACGTTCGCGCAGAAATGCATACCGTAGATGAAGTACACGTACAAGTGACCTGCAGGTCCCCACATCACGGCGTTGCGTGCCGTTCTCCCCCGGTAGGAATGCGACGCGGGATCGTCGGCTCCCCGGTATGCCTCCACCTCGACGATCCGCGCAGCCACCGTACCGTCCTCTGTGGACACCGTGATGCGGCTGCCGAGCAGCACGGCCGCGGCATCCACCGGTTCGACGGCCAGATCCGCGCGGGTGAGCTGCCGGCCTGGGTTCATGCGCCTGCCTCAGACCAGTTCGACCCGGCAGTAGCGAGTGTCGTCGCGAGCCAACCGCGCGTCTGATGTGACCAATGCCACCTGCGGTGCCTCGGCCAGCGCGACATAGGCCGCGTCGTAGCCACTGATATCTGCCCGCATTTCCCACATCCGCAACAGCAGTCCATCGAGTGAAACGTGATCGACGCCAAGGCGTGACAGCAGGCCGATCGCCCGGCGGGCCTGTTCGAGCTTGACCTTGCGGCCAAGGGCGAGGCCCCGAACAACAGAGAGAACCGTCACAAGGCTGCCCAGCTCCGTGCCTCTGCGGCGCGCTGAACGACCCCGGCCAGTTGCTCGCTCACCCGGGCCGGTGCGGTACCGCCCCGCGCGTCGCGCGAGGAGATCGAACCCTCGACGGTGAGCACCTCGCGGATCTTGGCGGTCAGCGCGGGATGGATCGCGGCCAGTTCGGCGTCGGTAAGGTCCTCGAGCCCCACGCCACGGGCTTCCGCCGTCCGCACGCACTCCCCCGAGGCCTCATGCGCGACACGGAACGGAACTCCTTGGCGGACAAGCCATTCGGCGATATCGGTGGCCAGCGTGAAGCCGGCGGGGGCGAGCTCGGCCATCCGCTCGGTGTGGAAGGTGAGCGTGCCGAGCATGCCCGCGATCGCCGGAAAGAGCAGTTCGAGTTGCGCAACCGAGTCGAACACCGGTTCCTTGTCTTCCTGCAGGTCCCGGTTGTAGGCCAGCGGCTGCGCTTTCAGGGTGGCGAGCAGGCCGGTCAGATTGCCGATCAACCTGCCCGACTTGCCCCGGGTGAGCTCGGCGACGTCCGGGTTCTTCTTCTGCGGCATGATCGAACTACCGGTGGCCCACGCGTCGTCGAGAGTGACATAGCCGAACTCGACCGTGTTCCAGATGATCACTTCTTCGGCGATCCGGGACAGGTTCACACCGAGCATGGCGAGCGTGAACGCGAACTCGGCGGCGAAGTCCCGCGACGCGGTGCCGTCGATGGAGTTCTCCACCGAGCGGGTGAAGCCCAGCTCCTCCGCCACCGCCTCCGGGTCAAGTCCGAGCGAGGATCCCGCCAGCGCGCCGGAGCCGTAGGGCGATTCGGCGGTGCGGGCATCCCAGTCGCGCAACCTGCTTACATCCCGCAGCAACGACTGGGCGTGCGCCAACAGATGGTGTGCCAGTAGCACCGGCTGTGCGTGCTGCAGGTGGGTGCGGCCGGGTAGCACCGCATTCGGGTGCCGCTGTGCCTGCGCAACCAGGGAATCGACCACAGCGAGGGTGCCACCGACGATCCTGCGCGCGGCGTCCCGCAGCCACATCCGGAACAGGGTGGCCACCTGGTCATTGCGCGAACGGCCGGAGCGGAGCTTGCCGCCCAGCTCTGTGCCCGCCCGCTCGAGCAGGCCTCGCTCGAGTGCCGTGTGCACGTCCTCGTCGGCGATGGTCGGGGTGAAGGCCCCTGAGGCCACATCGGCCTCGAGGGTGTCCAACGCCGCCAGCATTCCGGTGAGCTCGTCGTCGGTGAGCAAGCCCGCCGTGCGCAGCACGCGAGCGTGCGCCCGCGACCCGGCGATGTCATACGGCGCGAGCCGCCAGTCGAAGTGCGTCGACGCACTGAGCGCGGCCATCGCCTCGGCCGGTCCACTGGTGAACCGCCCTCCCCACAGCGCCACAGGTTTGGGTGTCTTCAAGTGCTACAAACCACCTTGTCGATCGTCATTATCCACTACAGACCCCGATCCCACGTCGGGGTTTGTCCCCGTTAGCGACTCGCCTCAAGATGTATGTGGGTCTTGAAGACACCCATACCTAGCCCAGCTGTACTGCTCAGCCCTTCAGGTCCCGCTTGGCCGCGATCTTGCTTGGCAGGCCCCACAACTGCACGAAGCCCTTGGCCAGCGACTGGTCGAAGGTGTCGCCCTCGTCGTAGGTGGCCAGGTTGAAGTCGTACAGCGACTCGTCGCTGCGCCGTCCGGTGACCACTGCCGAGCCGCCGTGCAGCACCAGCCGGATGTCCCCGGTGACGGGCTCCTGCGACTTGGCGATGAAGACATCCAGCGCGTCCTTGAGCGGCGAGAACCAGAGGCCGTCATAGACCAACTCGCCCCAGCGCTGCTCGACCTGCCGCTTGAACCGGGCGAGGTCACGCTCCACGGTCACGTTCTCCAGCTCCTGATGCGCGGTGATCAGCGCGATCGCACCGGGCGCCTCGTAGACCTCGCGGCTCTTGATACCGACCAGCCGGTCCTCGACCATGTCCAGGCGTCCAATGCCGTGCGCACCGGCCCGGGTGTTGAGCTCCTGGATCGCCTCGAGCACGCTGACCTGCTTGCCGTCGATGGCCACCGGCACGCCCTTGCTGAAGGAGATCACCAACTCGTCCGGCTTACCGAAGTTGATCGCCGGGTCCTGCGTGTAGGAGTAGACGTCCTTGGTGGGCGCGTTCCACAGATCCTCCAGGAAGCCGGTTTCCACCGCGCGGCCGAACACGTTCTGGTCGATGGAGAACGGCGACTTCTTGGTGACGTCGATCGGCAGGTTGCGCTGTTCGGCATAGCTGATCGCCTTCTCTCGCGTCCAGGCGAAGTCCCGTACCGGAGCGATGACCTCGAGGTAAGGTGCGAGCGCACCGATGCCTACCTCGAACCGAACCTGGTCGTTGCCTTTACCTGTGCACCCGTGCGCGACGGTGGTGGCGCCGTGATACTTGGCGGCCTCGGCGAGGTGCTTGACGATCACCGGCCGGGACAGCGCGGAAACCAGCGGGTAGCGGTCCATGTAGAGCGCATTGGCCTGCAGGGCAGGCAGGCAGTACTCGTCGGCGAACTCGTCACGAGCGTCAGCGACGACCGCCTCCACCGCACCACAGTCCAGCGCGCGCAGGCGGATCGTCTCCAGATCCTCGCCGCCCTGGCCGAGGTCGACGGCGACGGCCACCACCTCGGCGCCGGTCTCCTCCGCGATCCAGCCGATCGCGACCGAGGTGTCGAGCCCCCCGGAATAGGCGAGCACCACGCGCTTAGTCATCAGAAGTCCTCCTTACTTTCCTTGTCAGGTCCTGTTGTGTCCACGGTCCTTATCCCACCCCCCTCTCCGAGGGGTCCACCCCCCGGGGACGGGCCGCCCGCGAGGGCGTTGAACTTGTCGGCGAGTTCCGCGCCGCGCAGCGGTTCCCGGGCGATCACCATCACCGTGTCGTCGCCCGCGATGGTGCCGACCACCTCGTGCAGCGCCGCCCGGTCGACCGCGCTGGCCAAAAATTGCGCGGCGCCCGGCGGTGTACGCAGCACGGTCAGATTCGCCGAACCCTCCGCCGAGACGAGCAGCTCGCCGAGTAACCGGGACAACCGCGATGTCCCACCCTGCACGCCGCGCACCGGACTGCCGTCCTCGGGGATGACATAGACCGCGGCCCCACCGTCCGCACCACGGAGTTTCACCGCACCGAGCTCGTCGAGGTCCCGGGACAGCGTTGCCTGGGTGACCTCGATCCCTTCCGCGGCAAGGATCCTGGCCAGTTCCGACTGACTGCGGATACCCATGGTGGACACCAGCTCGGTGATCCGCGCCTGCCGGGCTACCCGGGTCATCACGTGCCCGATGGCCCGAGCGGACGGCTCAGTTGTTCCGGTCATCCGCGCTCCCGCTCCAGTAACCAGACGAGCAGTGCTTTCTGCGCGTGCAGACGATTCTCCGCCTCATCCCACACAGCACTCTGTGGGCCGTCGATCACCTCATCGGTTATCTCCCAGCCGCGGTGCGCAGGAAGATCGTGCAGCACGATGGAATCCTTGCCGGTCCTGGCGAGCAGGTCGCTGTTGAGCTGGAACGGCCGGAACGGGCCCACCCGGTCCTTGCCGTCGTTCTCCTGCCCCATCGAGGTCCACGCGTCAGTGGTGACCACATCGGCGCCGTCGACCGCTTCCTGCGAGTCGCTGAACACGCCGACGGAGCCGCCGGTCACGGCGGCCCGCGCGCGGACCAGGTCCAGCACCCACGGCGCGGGATGGAAGCCTTCCGGAGCCGCTACCCGGACATGCAGGCCCGCGGTGACACCCCCGAGCAGCAGCGAGTGGGCCATGTTGTTGGCACCGTCGCCGAGGTAGGTAAGCGTGAGCCCGGCCAGCTTGCCCTTGCGCTCCCTGATGGTCTGCAGGTCGGCGAGGATCTGGCATGGATGGAACTCGTCGGTCAGCGCATTGACCACCGGCACGGTCGCCGCCGCGGCGAAGGCGTCCATGCGTGCCTGTGCGAATGTCCGCCACACCACCGCGTCGACGTACCGGGACAGCACGCGGGCGGTGTCCTCGAGGGTCTCTTCGCGACCGAGTTGCATCGAGCGTCCGTCGACGACCACTGCATGACCGCCGAGCTGGGCGATACCGACCTCGAACGAGAAGCGGGTCCTGGTCGAGTTCTTCTCGAAGATCACCGCGACCGCACGGGGCCCGTCCAGCACGCGGCTGCCGTACGGATTCGCCTTCAGCTTGTCCGCGAGATCGAGCACCGCGATCTGTTCATCGGTATCGAGGTCGTCGTCACGCAGAAAGTGGCGCGCCATGTCAGGACTCCTGTCCAGCGTCGAGTGTGCGGGGAAGCACCGAGAGCAAGCCGTCCACCTGGGCTTCGTCGATGATCAACGGGGGTGCCAGCCGGATGGCGTCCGGTTGGACATTGTTGATGAGGTATCCCGCGTCCTGCGCGGCCTTGGTCACCGCCGCGGACACCGGTTTGCGCAGCGCGATGCCGAGCAGCAGGCCAGCGCCGCGCACTCCGGCCACCAAGGGGTGGTGCAGGTTCTCGATGCCGGCGGCAAGGTCCTTGCCCATCGCCGAAACATGATCGAGCAGGCCCGTCTCGCCGATGGTCTTGATGACCGCGAGGCCTGCCGCGCACGCGATGGGGTTGCCGCCGAACGTGGTGCCGTGCTGGCCGGGTTGCAGCAGATCGGCCGCGTCCCCGATGCCGATCACCGCGCCCAGCGGCAATCCCCCGCCGAGTCCCTTGGCCAGGGTCACCACGTCCGGCGTGATGCCCGCCTGCTGGAAGGCGAACCAACTGCCCAACCTGCCGATGCCGGTCTGTACCTCGTCGAGTACCAGCAGCGCGCCCGCGGCCGCCGTGATGTCACGTGCCGCCTGCAGGAAGCCGTCGGGAGCGGGAATCACCCCACCCTCACCGAGAATCGGCTCGAGGAACACCGCTGCGGTGTCCGCGTCGACCGCGGTCCGCAGCGCCTCGACGTCACCGAACGGGACGTGCGTTACCCCGGGAAGGAGCGGCTCGAACGGCGTGCGCTTAGCGGGTTGACCGGTCAGCGTGAGAGACCCCATGGTTCTGCCATGGAACGCGCCCGCACAGGCGATGACCTTCGACTTGCCGGTCAGCCGGGTGAGTTTCAGTGCTCCCTCGACCGCTTCCGCGCCCGAATTGCAGAACAGCACCTTGCCGTGGCCGGTGAGACCAGCGATGTCGAGAAGCGCTTCGGCCAATGCGACCGTGACCGGGTTGATGTAGAGGTTGGACGTGTGGCCGAGCGTGGCGACCTGCCTGCTGACGGCGTCGACGACGGCAGGATGCGCGTGGCCGAGGGCGTTGACGGC
The DNA here is from genome assembly GCA_050701115.1 of Haloechinothrix sp. GTDB lineage: Bacteria > Actinomycetota > Actinomycetes > Mycobacteriales > Pseudonocardiaceae > JBOHER01. Next base: position 10,303 of record JBOHER010000060.1, read on the forward strand.
GATTCCGGTGACGAAGTCCACGTACTGGTTGCCATCGGCATCCCAGACCAGGGCGCCCTCGCCACGCACCAGCTCAAGCGCAGGCGTGCCATAGTTGTTCATCAGTGCGGCTTGCCACCGCTTCTGACCATCCTTATTGGACACTACTGCCCCCTCTTCATGTCTTCGGGCAGAACCATGGTGCCGACCCCGCTCGAGGTGAAGACTTCGAGCAGCACCGAGTGCGCGAGACGGCCGTCGATCACGTGGGCGCGCTCGACGCCGCCCCGGACGGCGTGCACACACGCCTCCATCTTCGGGATCATCCCGCTGGCCAACCCAGGCAACATCTGTTCGAGCCGGTCCACCCGCACCCGGTCGATGAGCGACGATCGGTCCGGCCAGTTGGCGTAGAGGCCTTCCACGTCGGTGAGCACGACCAGTTTTTCCGCCTTGAGCGCGGCAGCAAGCGCACCGGCGGCGGTGTCGGCGTTGACGTTGTGCACCACACCATCCGCATCGGGGGCGACGGTGGAGACCACCGGAATCCGGCCGGCATTGACGATGTCGAGCACCGCATCCGGGTTCACAGTGGACACCTCGCCGACCAGGCCGATATCGACAGCCTCGCCGTCCACTATGGCCTGTTTGCGGCTCGCGGTGAACAGTCCGGCATCCTCACCGGAAATGCCCACAGCGTAGGGACCGTGCGCGTTGATCAGCCCGACCAGTTCACGGCTGACCTGACCTGTGAGCACCATTCGCACGACATCCATGGTCTCCGGCGTGGTGACCCGTAACCCGCCGCGAAATTCACCTTCCAGGCCGAGCCGCTTGAGCATGGCGCTGATCTGTGGGCCGCCGCCGTGCACGACCACTGGACGCAGGCCGGCCAGCCGCAGGAACACCATGTCCTGCGCGAAGGCTTGCTTGAGCTTGTCGTCGATCATGGCGTTGCCGCCGTACTTGATCACGACAGTGGCGCCGTGGAAGCGCTGCAACCACGGCAGTGCCTCGATCAGCACGCCCGCCTTTTCGGCAGCGCTGGCCAACCTCTCATCGGCTGGGATCGTCTGCTCGGGGTCGGTCATGACGAGTACGCGCTGTTCTCTTCGACGTAGCCGTGCGAGAGGTCCGTGGTGTAGATCGTGGCCTGCTCATCGCCAAGTCCGAGATCGATGTCTATCTCGATGTGTACGCCGGACAGATCGACGATGGAGCGATCCTCGGCCGGCATGCCTTCGGCAAAGAGAGTGACTCCGTTGACAGTGATACGCAACGTGGCCGGGTCAACCTGCGCGTCGCTGCGTCCGACCGCCATCGCGATGCGACCCCAGTTCGGATCGGAGCCGAACAGGGCGGTCTTGACCAGGTTGTCCTCCGCCACCGTCCGTCCAATCTGGACGGCGTCCAGCCCGCTTGCCGCCCCCCGCACGGTGATGTCCACCAGTTTGGTCGCACCCTCCGAGTCGGCCTGCAACTGACGCACGAGGCTCAATGAGACGGAGCCGAGCAGCGCGGTGAACTCGTCGATGGATGGGGTCACGCCGCTGGCACCCGAGGACAGCAACAGCACGGTGTCATTGGTCGACGTTCCGCCATCGACGTCCAGCCGGTCGAACGTCGTCCTGGCTGCGGCGCGGAGCACCGTGTCAAGCGCGTCGCCACCCAGCACCGCGTCGGTCGTGATGACCGACAGCATGGTCGCCAGGTTGGGCGCGAGCATTCCAGCGCCCTTGGCGAACCCACCGATGCTCCACCCGGACTTGTGGGTTGCGGCGGCCTGCTTGGGTTTGCTGTCGGTGGTCAGCACGGCCAAGGCAGCGGCAAGGCCTGCTTCCCTGCTCCCCGCGAGTTCCTTGACCGCGGCGTCCACACCGGACAGCACGGCAGCCATCGGCAACCGCTCACCTATCAAACCGGTGGAACAGACCGCCACCTCGATCGCGCCCACCTCACGGGCGTCGTCGCTGAGTGCTTCCGCGACCTTCTCGGCCGTCGCGTGGGTGTCCTGAAAACCGCCGGGCCCGGTCGCCGCATTGGCACCGCCGGAATTGAGCACGACGGCCCGCAGCGTGCGGCCGGTCAGCACCTGCTGGGACCAGAGCACCGGGGCCGCCTTCACCACATTGCGGGTGAACACGCCTGCGGCGTCCTGATGGGGGCCGTCGTTGACGACCACGGCCAGGTCGAGTGCACCGCTGTCCTTGATGCCTGCCGCGATGCCCGCGGCACGGAAACCCTTGGGCACGGTCACGCCTGCCGTGATGTCGACCCCGGTCACGGGAATTGGATCGGGTTCGAGGGCCGGCTGCTCATCAGCGCTCACGGTGCGACTCCTGTGCTGGGTAGTCCTGCGGTTTCCGGTAGGCCGAGCGCGAGGTTCATGCACTGCACGGCACCGCCCGCGGTGCCCTTCGTGAGGTTGTCGATGGCCGCGACGACGATCAACTTGCCCGCGTCGGGGTCGACGGTGACCTGGATGGCGACGTTGTTGGAACCGAGCGTGGCCGAAGTGGTCGGCCAGGAACCCTCGGGAAGTAACCGCACGAACGGCTCATCTGCGTAGGCCTTCTGATAAGCCGCCCGAACCGTGTCCGGCCCTGTTCCGGGGAGCAACTTCGCGCTCGCCGTGGTCAGAATCCCGCGCGGCATCGGCGCGAGCACCGGAGTGAAGGACACCGAGACCCGCTCACCGGCCACGACGGACAGGTTCTGGGCGAACTCGGGCGTATGCCGATGTGCTCCGCCGACGCCATAGGCGCTGGCCGACCCCATCACCTCCGCACCGAGCAGGTGCGGTTTGAGGCTCTTGCCCGCACCGGACGTTCCGGTGACCGATACGACCGTGACGTCGGGCTCGATCAGGCCTGCGGCACACGCCGGAGCAAGAGCGAGCGAACCTCCGGTGGGGAAGCACCCAGGCACGGCGACCCGGCTGACGCCGCGCAGCTTCTCCCGCTGCCGCGTGCCATCCGGCAGCGGCAACTCAGGAAGGCCATAGGGCCAGGTACCGGCGTGTTCGCCGCCGTACCAGCGATCCCAGTCTTCGGCGTCATTGAGCCGGTGATCCGCACCCAGGTCGATGACCAGCACGTCGGCGCCCAACTGTGCGGCCAGCGTCGCGGAATGGCCGTGCGGCAGGGCGAGGAACACCACGTCATGGCCGGCGAGCGTTTCGGATGTGGTGTCGGCGAGCGTGCGCTCTGCCAACGGTGCGAGGTGCGGGTGGTGCTGACCGAGCGGCGTTCCCGCGTTTCCGCCCGCGGTCAGCGCCCCGATCTCCACCTCGGGATGGGTCAGCAGCAGGCGCAGGAGTTCTCCTCCGGCGTACCCGCTGGCTCCAGCGACTGCGACCTTGACCGTCATACGCATGATTATGCACCATCATGCAAGGTCACTCAACTTCGGGCCCCCACCCTCGTCGTGAGTGATTGTGGTCGCCCCAGCGACCAC
>JBOHER010000061.1:0-29319 GCA_050701115.1 Haloechinothrix sp.
ACCGAAGCGCACCCAGCCGCCGTGGCTGGTCGTCATGCTCGGTGTCTTCGTCGTCCTCACACTGATCATCGGTGCGATGTGGTGGATCGGCACGCTCTACCACGGGCAGCCCAGCGCCCCGGCCACGGGGACCGGCGAGATACCGCAGCAGGCCGACCGCGCGCTCATCGACCGGCTACCCGCGCTGCCCGGGCAGCCCCATCCGCGGAGTTCCACCGTCAGCGCCGGCAAGGGCGCCGAACTCGAACTGTACGAACCGGAAACGGCCAAGATCTTCGCTGCCCACCAGATCCGAGAGGTGACCTGGCAGGGCGCGAGCGACGGCAGCACGGTCTACACCGTGCTGGTCGCCGAAGCCCCGAGCGCGGCATCGGCCAGCGCCACCACAGCCGACCTGGTCAGGCTGACCCGACCGGTGTTCGACAAGGTGGCACCCATCGGTGGCGACCGCGCCATGCACAGCTACCGGCAACTGACGGCCCACTCGCACAGCTACCGGGTGCTCTACACCTCCGGCGTCCATGCCGTGCGCATCGACGTCGCACGGAGCCCGGCGGGCGACTCCGATGCGCTGGAAGCGGTGTTCTCGGGCGTGACCCAGGTGCTGCCACCCGGGTGAGAAGGTGACGGCGCCGCCACCGAGACGCCCATCAGGCCGCCAAAGCCCGGGTGATCAGCCCCAGGCTTCCAGCGCCGCGAGTTCATCAGTTCGATTCACAAACATGACGACCTCCGGCATTTCGACGGACCAGTGTCACTCTGGTTAGTGACACTGCATGACACTGGCATGGCATGACACTGTCGCGCCCGTGCGGCGGGCTGTCCGGGGACCGCGCCCCGGTGCGGTCGCGGCCTACCGGGAGATGCACGGAGCAGGCGCGTCAACCGATCGCACCGACGCGCAGGAGGAGGGCCTGATGCAGAAGACGTCAGCCAAACTCGCGGACGGGCGCGAGATCATCTACTTCGACGAGTCCGATGACGCCCGCCGTGACTCGTCGACCCGCGTGAGCCGGACGTGTCCGCCGCCGCTTCGGAGATCCGGTTCGACCCGCTGCGGCGGGAATGGGTCGTGATGGCCGCTCATCGCCAGTCGAGGACCCATCTTCCCGCCACAGACCACTGTCCACTGTGTCCGTCAACCGAGGACAGGCACACCGAGGTCCCCGCTTCCTCCTACGACGTCGTGGTGTTCGAGAACCGCGGCAGCGCGATCGGGGTGACGATGCACCACCCCCACGGTCAGATCTACGCCTATCCCTTCGTCACGCCGAGAACGCGTCGTGAACTCGACTCGGCGCACCGCTACCGGGAACGGACCCGGCGCAACCTCTACGCCGACGTGCTCGCCGCCGAACAGCGGGCCGAAGTTCGCGTGGTCGCTCGGAGCGAGAACTGGACCGCCTTCGTGCCCGCCGCCGCGCGATGGCCGGTCGAGGTCCACGTCTATCCCCACCGCCAAGTGCCCGACCTGCCCGCACTCGACGAGGCCGAGCGCGAGGACTTCTGCCGCCTCTACCTCGACCTGCTGCGCCGGTTCGACCGCCTGTACGACTTCCCGCTCCCCTACGTCGCGGCCTGGCACCAGGCGCCGAAGCGGTTCCATCGGGAGCTGGCCTACCTGCACCTGGAACTGTTCTCGATCCAGCGCGCCCCGGACAAACTCAAGTACCTCGCCGGATCGGAGTCGGCCATGGGCGTGTTCGTCAACGACCTGCTGCCCGAGGACATCGCCCATCGGTTGCGGGAGGTCGGCGGATCGCCTGGCTGTCCCACCAGCGGCGGACGGTGACGGCGTGAGCCGGGCGGAAGCCACGTTCGCGTGGACGTTCGGCCGCGCCCCGGACGGGGTGTGGAGTGCGCCCGGTCGGGTCAACCTGATCGGTGAGCACACCGACTACAACGACGGCTTCGTCCTGCCGATGGCGATCCCGCAGCGGATCCGCGTGGCGGCGGCCCGCCGGGACGACACGAGCCTGCGGCTCTTCTCGGTGCGGGCTCAGGAGGAGATCCTCCTGGCCGCGGCCGAATGCGAACCCGGTGCGATACGAGGATGGGCTGCCTACCCGGCAGGAGTGGTGTGGGCATTGCGCGATGCCGGGAAGGAGATCGGCGGTCTCGACCTCGTCGTCGACGGCGACGTTCCGCGCGGGGCGGGCCTGTCCTCGTCGGCCGCACTCGAATGCGCCACCGCCCTCGCGGCGCTGGAACTGCACGGCGACCACCTGGACCGCTGGACGGTGGCGATGCTGGCTCGGAAGGCGGAGCACGACTTCGTCGGTATGCCGTGCGGGATCATGGACCAGGCCGCAGCGATGCTGTGTGTGCGCGGGCACGCCTTGTTCCTCGACACCAGGACGGCGGCGACGGAGAAGATTCCGCTCGACCTCGAGGCGATGGGGCTCGCGGTCGTGGTCGTCGACACGCGGGCTCCGCACCGGTTGGTGGACGGGGAGTATGCCGAGCGCCGCCGTACGTGCGAGCAGGCGGCCTCGGTGCTCGGGGTGAAGGCGCTGCGTGATATCGAACCACCTGCGTTGGAGGAGATTCTCAGTCGCTTGTCGGAGGAGCGAATGCGTCGTCGCGTACGACACGTCGTCACCGAGAACGCCCGCGTCCTCGAAACCGTGCGCCTGCTGCAAGCGGGAAAGGCGCGCGAGATCGGGTCCCTCCTGACGGAGTCGCATGCGTCGTTGCGGGACGACTACGAGGTGACGGTGTCCGAACTGGACACCGCCGTCGAAGCCGCGCTGGCCGCGGATGCACTGGGCGCCCGGATGACCGGCGGCGGACTCGGTGGATGCGTCATCGCGCTGGTCGAGGTGGACGGAGTCGATGCGTGCGTCGCTTCGGTGGAGAAGGCCTTCCGGCGCAGGGGCTTCCCGCAGCCGGCGCACTTCGTCGCGGTGCCGTCGGACGGTGCACACCAAGAGGCCTGATCCCGACCGCCACGACCAGCCAGGCGGCCCCGAGGATCGCGAAGATTCCCCTCATCACGGCCGATTCCGGGGACGAGGCCGACCCGGCGGGCCAGCGCCACCCAAGGAGTGACGCAGGCGAGCGCCCGTTCCTTGATCGCGAGGTCTGCGTGCAGGTAGGCATTCATCGCAAGGCGGCGTTCTCTTCAAACGCATGCGTGGATTTCCGTGCACCACGCGCCGACCTTCACCCGAGTGCACAGACGCACTCTAGTATCGACCGTTGACTCGGGCCAACCATGGGGATTACCCCTGGCCGACACGGAGGGGCCCCACGATGCGGCGTGATCGTCCGGTAGCACGAGCGCCGTCCCGACCCGGCAAGGTCGTAGTGGTCGCGTTGCTCGTCGTACTGGTTGCGGTGCCCGCAACCGCGTGGGCAGCGTGGGGTAGCGGGGACGAGCCGATACGTGAGCGGCCCACCGCGACGCTGCCGGACCCAGAACCACGCCGACCTGCCCGGGTCGATCCCCTGATCGACATCCCGGGACGAGTCGTGCTGAATGCCGAGGGCCCCCCTGAGGCATTCAGCACGGTCGGCGCCCTCGAGGAGCTGGACGCCGACATCCTCGCAAGCCACGACGCTGCGCACGTCACGGTTGTCGTCACTGCGCGGGACGGCCTGCGGCGAGGAATCTGGCGATTCAGCGTGCAAGACGGAGCCGCCCCGACGCCACTGAAGGACAGCCTGGACGCGACCCACCAGTCGCAGGGGTGGGTCGCCGGAAACTCGCCGTCTGCCGACGTGACGGTGCTGATGACACCGTCGGTCATTGAGCACATCCCGGGACAGACGCCGACGATACGAGCCCACTACGTCCGGGGTAGGGACGTCATCCGGGTTGACACCTACAGCACCGGTAATGACGACGTCGTCGGTCCCTTCAATCAACTCCTCAGTGAGCAATTGGCCGCCTTCCCGGCGCGCGGTGACAGACCATGACGGTCAGCGCCGATATCGCGGACGCGGCCCACGTCCGCCCTCAACTCACCCAGCCGACCGATCCCGCGCTGTCACTCACCTTCGCGGTCGCCCTCGTACTGCTCGTGCACGGTTATCTGGTCGGTCTCTGGACCGACGTGCACGGCGAGCGGTTCTGGCTCGTGGACCTGATCCGAACCTGGGTCGCCCGCCCGCTCGGCCTGGGCGAGGACCTCGGGCCACTTGGCGTGATGCTGCTGCTCGCCGCCACGGGTTACAGCCTGGCCGCCGGTGCCCGCGTCCTGGCCATCCTCGTTCCCGCCGCGGCTGCTGCCGGGCTCACGTTCGCGCTCGCAGGTCACGGGGCGCTCTCATCCGGCCCGACGATCCTCGCCTGGGTAGTGCTGCTGGCACTGGCAGGCAGGGCCGCGACGGCGATCACCGACCTGATCCCGGAGCGGCGGCAGTGGACCTGGTACCTCGCCCAGTTGGTGCTTGTTGTCGACCTGGTTGCGCTCGCGGAGATTACCCCCGCACTACAACCGGCTGCTGCCGTCGCCGCGTTCTACCCCCTGGTCGTTATCGGACAGCTGATCCACGCCGTTCGCGGTGGCGGGCTGCCCGCGTGGGCGGGTGGTTCGCTCGGATTCGCCAGCTACGCCGTGGTCGTGATCGCCGATCGAACCGTTCCCGCGCTGGACGGTTGGTGGTATCCGCTCGCGGCAAGTTACGCAGCCCTCCTGTTCGCAACTGCGGTGACCTTCGCGGGACGGACCGCGGCGCAGGTCGCGGCTCATCCCGTCGCCCGATGGGCAGCGCATCGCACCTGGTGGTACCTACTGTTCATCGGTCCGGTCGCCCACCCCGCACTCACCGCGCTGCATACGGTGCTGCCGACCTGGGTCGCGGTAGCACTTGCCGTCATCGGCACAGCCGTCGTGGTGGAGGCCGGCTGTCGACTGGCCCGCTTCTTCGCGGCCATCGTCACCCGAAGGGTCACCTCGTGATCACCGAACAAGCTCCGCGCGAACGTGCTGCCGGGCCGGGCGCGCACTACATGTACGGGCTCGACCTGCTCCGGGTGCTGTGCGCGGCAGCGGTCGTCTACGTCCACATCATGGGCTGGGCACTCGCGCACGACTACAACTCGCTGATCATCGAAGTGGTCGAGGGCGCGATCGTGCGGCCGCTCCATCTCGCAGAACGCCTCGGGTTCGTCGGACTGTGCTCGTTCCTCCTCATCACCGGTGTCGTCATCAGCCACGTCAGCGCCAAGGAGACGTCGGGCCAGTTCCTCTCCCGTCGCGGGGTACGGCTGGCCCCGGCGCTCTGGATCGCCGTGCCGCTCGCCTGGTTGCTCGCGCTCGCCGGGCTCAACGGCACTTCGAGCACCCCGGACGTTCGCGACCTGCTGCTCAACATGGTGCTGCTGAACCACACCGTGCCGGGATCCGTCGCGGTGCTCGGTGTCACCTGGACGCTGCTGTGTCAGGTGGTGTTCTACCTCTTCGTCGCCGCGACGATCCCGATCATGCGGCGTCGGCCGTGGCTCCCTGCGGCGATCGCCGCCTCCGTCCTGTCGGTATTGGCCTCGCTGGTCGCGGTGGTTCCGTGGGATGCGACCGGGTCCATGCGGATGTTCGCGACGTTCCTGCCGATCATCTTCATCGGACAGGTCATCGGCCTGACCCGGAGTGGAAGGATCACGCCGCTTGCCGGCATGGTCCTTGCCGGCGTGCACCTGTGGCTCGGGGTTCGCGCCGTGCTGAGCTGGCCGGAATCTCACCACGCGGCCGACTACGCGCGGACGCTGGTGCTGCTGGTCCTCGTCCTGCTGTTGCTGACTCGCGCCGACGGCCGCATCGCGCGCTCGCCGGTCGTGCGCGGGGTCGCCAAACGTACCTACGCGATCTACCTGTTGCACATGCCCCTGATGATCGGCACGCTCGAGCTGACGGCGGACCACATCGGCTTCTATGCTTCGCTCGCCTTGGCGACCGGCCTGCTGGTGATCGGGGTGGAACTGGTTCGGCGGTGCGTCGACGAACCGATTACCGCCACCTTCCGGCGCTGGGAGAACAACCGCGCGGCGCGCACAGGGGCACCACGCTGATGGGTCATCCAGGGTGGCGAAACGGCCCAATGGGAGCAGTACCGCTAGATTACGACTAGGACATGGCCGACCCCGCACCCCCATCCGGCGTGCAGAATGTGCGGGGCGCAGATAGCTGCCGAGTGATGATCCCGAAAGGGGGTGCCAGGGTGACCTGGCAGGAGGAGCTGCGCAAGCTCGACGAGGACTTTTCAGACGGCAAGCTCTCCGCTGACGCCTACCGCGCTCGGCGCGACCAGGTGCTGTCCTCGGCGGTAGCGCCCAGCCAGGAACCTGAGCAGAACGGGGCGAGCCCGCTGCCCCAAGGTCAGGGCAACAGCGGTGGACCCTCGAACGCCGAGTCCACCCAGAAGATCTCCACCAGTTCCCTTCCGCAAGCGGGGCAGCCACCGCACGCACCAGGGGGAAGCCAGGACTTCTCCGCCGACGCCGAGCGCACCCAGGCCGTGCCGCATTGGCAGGCGCAACAGCAGCACGGGCCCGCATCGCCCGCCGCGGGGTTCCCGCAGCAGTACCCGCCTTCGCCAGCTGCGGGATTCCCTCAGTCTCAACAGCCATCGTGGAACGCACCAGAGCAGGACGTCTCTCCGCCATGGGGTGGCAGCGAGTTCCCGCCGGTCGCACCGTCGAGCGAGTCGGCTTGGGGAATCACACAGGGCCCGGAGACGGGCGATGAGTCGGAGAGCAAGGGCAGAACCGGCAAGATCGTCGGCATCGCCGTCGTTGTCCTCCTGCTGGCCGGATTAGCCTTTGGTGGATGGTGGTTATGGGGCCGGGGCGACACGTCTTCGGCGACTGCGGGCGGAGCCGATTCCGGTCAGACATCCGCACCGGGCCCCGAACAGACACAAGCCGCCCCGCAACAGAACGAGAACCTTCCGATGGCGGAGCTGGGCGGCAGGCCGGAGGACAAGGGGGAGGTCACAACCTTTTCTGACGTACCCAACTTGGATTACCTCACCGAGGCCGAACTCGCGGCATACGACGACGCGGGGGCAGGCGACGCGGTCTTCACCTCGGAATGGCTGTCCGCCGGAAACAAGGCAGTCTTGCTGCTGGTGCAGTCCCCCGATGCCGATGACGCGAAGGATGCTGCCGAGGACCTCGGCGACATTCAGATGAGCAACGGCGCGAAGAAGGCGGGCAATCCGCCACCGGGCGTGTACGTCACGGAGTTCACCAACTCCGAAACCGGACTCGGGCAGATTCGGGCGCACTACGCGAGCGGGGACGTCCTCGTTCGAATCGAGGTAGCGAACGGCAGCGGCATCTCCGCGGCGCGGGCCGCGTTCAGGGAAGTCCTCGAGGCCCAGCTCGACCTGCTACCTGCGGACGCCTGACCGCTGCGCGGCGCGGCGGGCGGTGTTTGCCCACCGCGCGGCGACGGGAGAGCCTCCGGCCTAGATTGTGGCTGGGGCGTTCGACAGCCAGGTACGTCAGCTGAACCGCCGCGAGCGTGCCTCCGATGCCGAGCAGGAGCGTGAACGGCAGCGGAAGCACGCCGTTGAGTCCGTGCATGATCGGCAGCGCGACCAGTCCGTGCATGAGGTAGAGGGAGTAGCTGCGCTCTGAGGCCACCGTCCACCACGATCGATGCTTCATGCGCCCTTCCATGCCGAGGCCGACGAGGAATAGCAGCAACGCGATCGCAACCGCGGCGGGCTCGAGCGCCCAGAACACGTCCAACTGCTGATCAGCGGCCCACTTGAGCAGCACCCATGCCAGGCCCAGATACCCGCCCGCGAGCCAGAACGGGATCTTGCGATCCCAGCTGGCCCAGATCACCTGACCCATTATGGGGATCAACAGGTAAGCCACCTGGGCAACAAAACTGCCGAAGCCTTCGCCGAAGTGACCCTGCAGCAGGACCGCGAACAGCACCAACTCCAGTTCCACCGCAATCGCCAACCAGATCCAGCGACGCAACAGCGGCAACACCGCGATCAGCACGAGGTAGAAGATCACCTCCACGGCCAACGTCCACGCGACGCCGACGAACGCCGTCGGCGGGTGCAGCACGAAGTTGACCAGCGTTACGTTGCTCACCAGTGCCCCGGCGGTCAGCTCCGGTGGCGGCACCGACGTCAGCGGCTCAAGCCCGAGCCACAGCACCACCGCGCTCAACAGGACGACGGCCACGAGCAGCGGATACACCCGAAAGAATCGATTGACGGCGAACCGCCTGCTGCCCATCCGCAAGGCGATCGGGGTTACCACGAACCCGCTGACGAGGAAGAAGACGCAGACCGCGACCTGACCAGGCCCGAGCTCACCGAATCCGAACGGCTCGGCGAACACCGATTCGACCGCGTTGGTGAAACCGGTCGAGCCGTAGTGCTGGCGGAGGAACAGCACGTCGACGTGCACGTAGAACACCACAAGGGCGGCGACTGCCCTCGCCATATCGACGAACACGATACGGTTGTTGAGGCTAGGGGGAAGGTCCAACTGACCCACGTGCGCGCGGAAGTCCTTGTGCTGCTTCCCCATGGACCCTCGCTCTCTGTGTCAGAAGGACGACTCACTGCACGCACGGTAACTTACTGACGAAGTGCCACGCTCCGGCAAGAGACAGCGGCCACGGCCGCAGCGGCGATGCTTGGAGGGAGGAGAGCCCTTGCCGAACGAACACGAAAGCCCGCCCGCTGCGTGCACCCTGGTCACGCGCAGCGATCTACCTTCGGCCAGGGTCCTGGCGGAGACCTACCTCGACCAACACCCCGGACACGAGTTCGTCGTCGCGGTGCTCGACGGCGTCGCACCGGCGGGCGCGGAAACCCGGTACCGGGTGGTTGAAGCGGGATGGCTGGGGATCAACGAGTCCGAGCTGCTGCGCATGGCCACCTGCTACCCCGCACCTGAGCTCGCGGAGGCGCTCAAGCCATGGCTGCTCACCCGACTGCTTGCCGACCACCCCGTCGCGATCTACCTGAGCCCGCAGATCCAGGTTTGCGCACCCTTCGGCGAAGTCGCCGAGCTCGCCCACGACCATGACATCGTGCTGGCCCCGCGTCTGCTGCGGCCACTCGAACGGGACGGCAAGCAACCGGACGAACCAACCATCATGAAGGCAGGAGCGTTCGACCTCGGGTTCGTCGCAGTGGGTTGGGAAGCGAAACCGTTCCTGGAGTTCTGGGCCGACCGAAGTCGCTGGGGAACGCGTGGGACCACAGCGGAGGAGCTGGCCGACGCGCGGTGGGCCGACCAGATCCCGAGCCTTTTCCGACACCGGATCATTCGCGACCCCGGCTTCGGCGTCGGTTACTGGAACTTGCACGAACGACCGCTGCGTGAACACGCCGACGGTGCCGTGACGGTGGCCGGTGAGCCGTTGCGGTTCTTCCACTTCAGCGGCTACCGGCCGGAGACTCCGTGGCTGCTGAGCACCCACTGCCGCGAGCGCCCCCGCGTGCTGCTTTCCGCAGACACCGGACTGCGCCGCCTGTGCGACTCCTATCGGGAACTGCTGCTCGCAGCCGGGCACCGGACACCGACCGGAACGTCGGACTACGGCTTCGAGGAGTTGCCGGACGGCACAGTACTGACGCTGCCCATGCGAGGCCTGTTCCACGCCGGGTGGCGCGCGTCGCAACGTCCCGCCGCGGACCAGCCGCACCTCGCAAGGTCGCGTGTGGACATGCCGCCCCATCCGTTCGGTGCGGACGACGGCGAGGCGTTCAAGCAATGGCTCACGTCGACGAACTCCCCGGTGGAGCGTGCAGCCGGGCTGAATCGGCTCACGATGTGGCTCTGGGCGTCCCGGATCGACCTCCAGATCGCGTTCCCAGAGCCGTGCGGGACCAGCGCCGCTGTCTTCCGCCAGTGGTGCCGCACGCATGCGCTTGCGGAAGAGCTCATCCCGGACTGGGCAGCGCCTGCCGAGCCGCCGGTTCCGGCGGACCCGGTCGACACCTTCGGCGTCAACATCGCCGGATACCTGACCGCCGAATTCGGCCTGGGCCAGATGGGCCGGATCATGCACCACGTCGCCGAGCGCACCGGCATACCCGTGGCGTCGGTGACCGAGGAGCACTCGATCACCGCCCGGACCGCGCTCGACCAGCCTGCCTCGGCAGGCCGGCCGGTCTATCCGATCAGCATCCTCGCGGTGAACGGCGACTACACCGAACTGCTCCTGGCCAGTCACCCCGAGGTCGGGCACCACCGCTACCGGATCGGCCTTTGGGCATGGGAGCTGGAGGACTTTCCCGCCGCACAGCGTGCCGGGTTCGCCCATGTCGACGAGGTGTGGACGGTGAGTGAGTTCGCCAGGGACGCCATCGCGCAGCACTCACCCGTTCCCGTCAAGGCGTTGCCGGTTCCGGTACTCGATCCCGGTGCACCGACACGTCGACTGCGGCACCCGGACCACCCGGTCACCTTCCTGTATGCGTTCGACTTCAACAGCGCGGGTCAGCGGAAGAACCCCTGGGGGTTGGTCGACGCGTTCCGGCTGGCATTCCCGGATCGCCGTGATGTGCGCCTGGTCCTGAAGGCGACCAACAGCCGGCTCCACCAGGCCGCCGCTGAACGCCTGCGGATGACGATCGGAGACGATCCCCGGATCGAGTTCATAGATCGCTACCTGGCGACCGACGAGCTCAACAGGCTGTACGCGGACGCCGACGCGTACGTCTCGCTGCATCGGAGTGAAGGGTTCGGGTTGACCGTCGCCGAGGCGATGGCACGAGGCCTGCCTGCGATCGCGACAGACTACTCGAGCACGACAGAGTTCCTCGACGACAGCGTCGGCTGGACGATCCCGTACAAGCTCGTCGACGTGGGTCCCGGGTGGCTGCCCTACCACCCCGAGGGCCGGTGGGCCGACCCCGACCTGCACGCCGCGGCACGTGCGATGCGGGAAGTGGCCGACAACCCCGACGAATCGGCCCGCCGCGGTGATGCGGCACGCGAGCGCATCCTGCGCACCCGCTCGGTTGACGCCGCCGCCGACTGGATGCGCGCCCAGTTGGACCGGGCGTACCGAACCTGGCAGGCACGCGAGGCCGAAACCGAGCCACTTGCGCCTGCCCCCACTGAGCCGCTGGATCGGGCGCGGGAAGCGCTGCAGTGGCGACCAGACACCGACGCGCCTACGAGAACACCGCTCGCCCCGGCGCTGCGCAAGGCCGTGCTCCGCGCCCTCGATCACTACGACGTGCACCAACGCCGCGTCATGGGCGCGCTGGTCGACGGGACGCGGGATTCGGCGCAGCTGCTCGGTCAGCGGATCGAAGAGACCGACCGCACCCAGCAGGCCCGCATCGAGTCGATCGAAGCCGAGGTCAGCGAGCGGATCGAGAGATTGTCCGCCCAGCTGGACAGGATCGAACGGGCCATCGCATCCGTCCGCCGGACGGTGTGAGCGGTGCGCACCTCGACCAAGGCCGCCCTGCCCCCGGTGCATGAGGCGTGGCTTCCGCGGGATCACGCACTGCACCGGCCACGGCATGGCCGGAGGCAGATCACCGCGTTGGTGTGCGCGGCCGTGTTCTTCGCGCCCCCGCTGCTCGCTCAGGTTCTCGGCGTATCGGCAGCCGAGATCGAGAACCACCGGCTGGCGTCCTTCCCTCGCCCCACCGACGGCTGGGGATTCTTCACCGGCCTGTCCGCATGGGCGACCGATCACCTTGTCTTTCGCGGCGAAGCCATCGCCGCTACCGACGCGGTGAGCCGCGGAATGTTCGGCGAGCCGCCGTCGCTCGGCACCGGTCCCCAGCAGTCCGGGCCGCTGGTCGTCGACAAGCAGAAGGCCCGGCCCCGCCCCATCCCCGTTCCACAGGTCGTCGAGGGCGAGGACGATTGGCTGTATCTCGGCGCCGAGATCGAGAGCCGATGCAACCAGGAGAATGCGCTGGACCGGACGTTCGAGCAGTTGCACAGGCTGCGCGACGGCGTCGAAGCGACCGGCCGCACGTTCGTGCTCGTGGTGGCGCCCGACAAGCTGACGATCGTGCCCGAACATGTGCCGGACCGACGTGCCAATCGCGCCTGCATCAGCGAGGCGACGGACGAGTTCTGGCGCCGGGTGCGAGCGGTTGACTTCATCGTCGATCTGCGCGGTCCACTCAGGTCCTGGGGCGACCAACTTGGCACCCCGGTCTACCCCCGACTGGACGCGCATTGGACGGATGAGGGCGGTGTCCTCATGACGCGGGCGCTCGCCGAGGCCGCCCAACCCGGAATCAGCGACGAGTGGGCGATCGAACCGGGCGAACCGTGGACGGTACCTGCCGACCTGCCACCGTTGATGGGACGCAAGGGCGACGCGGACGGCCGCTACTACATGCTCAAACCGGACGGCGTGCACGACCGCACCCGCGAGATCGACGAGCTGTTCCGGACCCCGCTGCGCATCAATTCCGGCCCGATCCATGGAATGGTCGGAAAGAAGGTCGGATTGCTCGGTGACTCGTTCACTATTCGTGCATTACGCTATCTTGCCGCCTCGTTCAGCGATATGACGGTGCTGCACACCGGGACGGTACTGGACGACAAAGGCATCGCGGCCGCGGAAATGTTGGCCGATCGAGAAGTTGTGGCGATCGAAGCCGCCGAGCGAAGTCTCCTACCGAAATACAGCGCGATCACGAGTCCCGAAGTCGTGGACACCATCATCAAGAAACTCGCCGAACATCCGATAGGCTAGGTGTCCGTCAACCGCGCGGATGCCGGGTGTCGTAGACTCCACGCGACCGGCGGGCTCATGCCGCCCGGACCCTACGGATTTCCTGATGGCGGAAGCACACCTTTCCGATGCGCTGGCTCGGTTGGACGAGCACCACGAACTGCACCTGCCGCTGCGGCGGAGTGACGCGCTCGGCAGGCTTGCGCTGCGCTTCCTCTGGTTACGTGAGCTCAAATGGCAGATGGAGGTCAATCTCGCGACCCGGGACGCCGTGAGTGCGCTTTCCGGCCTGCACCAGGATCTACGGAATGACCTCACAAAGCTCCAGGGTATTGTTTCGCCGAATGCCGGCCAATTCGCCACTCAAGACCAATTGCGCACCGAACTGAGTGCCGCCCAGGAAAAGCTATCCGCTGAGCTGGACGGATTACGTCGCAGCGATCAAAACATGATGACCGGGCTCAACCAGCGACTCTATGCGCTCATCGGCGGCATACGGACCGAGCTGAGCGACGTGCGCCTCCAGCTGACCGAAAAAGGCGAGAGCGCAGGGGAGATAGACTCCCGGCTGCAGCGGCTGGAAGAAGCCGTCACCGAACTGATGACGGCATCGAAGGTGGCGCGGCTCCGGCACGCGCAACTGGACCTGTTTCTCGATCAGGCCCGGCAGTCACGACCGGACGTACCGGCCGAAGATCCGGTCAGCAGCATTCCCGGTAGGGACGAGTTCATCGAACTGGCAGTGGCCGAACTCCTCGATGGGTCGACCGAGCAGGCGCGCTCGCAGCGTTCCTCCTACCTGGCCACGATCGATGCGGCTCGCAATCGCGGTGCGACCGGAACCGTGTTCGACATGGTCCCGGGACGGGGAGAGTGGTTCGAGGTCCTGCATGCCGCGGGCATCGGCTACCTGTCGGCCTCGCGGAATCCGCTGGTCGTGAACCGGTGTGCTGAACTGGGCTGCCAGCTGGCCACGGCCGATCCCCTTGATGAGCTGGCCAGGGCGCCGAAACGGTCGATCGGCGCCGTCACCGCGTTCCGTTTCGTCGAGCGGCTCGCCCCGTCATCGCTGGCCGGCTTTGTGGACCTCGCGGCGGCGGCCATCCAACCGGGCGGTGTACTCCTCGTCGAAACCCCGCACATCGGCGGGGCAGCAGGCAAGGACTTCTACCTCGATCCCTTCGCTGCGCGTCCCGTCCACCCGCATTTCCTGCAGTTCCTGGTCGAAGCGGCGGGATTCGGCGACGTAGAGATCCGGTACCCGAAGCCGAGCGCGCTCGACGGATGGCCGGCCGAGCTGTCGGCTGGCGCACCGGACAAGGCCGCCCGGTACTGCCTGCTTGCCTGGCGCTGAGAGCAACGGCATGCGTTACGCAATGTGGACGCCGCTCCCTCCGGAACGCAGCGGAATCGCGGACTACAGCTACGAGCTGCTGACCGAACTCACCGATCTGATCGACATCACAGCAGTCGGCAGGCAGGCCGACGTCGCCCAGGTTCCGCCCGGGGTCGCGGTAACGGGCGCGCTGCCCCCGGGCGCCCCGGACACGCGCAACGTCTACCAGATGGGCAACCATACGGACGGCCATTCCTGGATCTACCAACGCGCGCTGGCCGAGCCGGGGGTTGTCGTGCTGCACGACACCTCCCTCCTCGACTTCTATTTCGGGCTGTGCCAGGGAGCGAATTCGGCCGAGTTTCGTCGCGAAGTCGAGTACGCGCACGGCATGATCCGGGGAAACCCGGACGACCCCGCGCTGATCGACGGCTGGCCAGCCATCGAGGTGGACGGAGCGCGGGTCTTCAACCGGTCGGCGCTGACCATGGAGCGCCGCCTGGTGTCGGCCAGCCGGGCTGTGATCGTGCACGACCCGTCCACCCAGCACTGGTTGCGGGCAAGGTACCCCGACATACCGATACATCAGATCCCGCATGCCGCACCCATTCGCGATGACCGGGGGCGGGAAGAGGTTCGTTCGCGGCTCGGCTGGCGAGACGACGACGTCGTGTTCGGCGTATTCGGCGGTTTCGGTCAGATCAAACGGATCCTCGTCACCCTGCTGAGCTTCGCCCATGTGCGGCGAAGCTGGCCGCAGGCACGCCTGCTCATCGCCGGGCACGTCGACGACCCCGGCGTCCTGATCGACGTGCGGAGTGCGATCGCCGAACTCGGCGTCGGCGGTTCGGTGCACCTGGCGCCCAGCCCACCGAAGCAGCACTTCGAAAACCTGATCAGCGCTTCCGACGCCGTGATCAACCTCCGGTGGCCGACGGCGGGCGAGACAAGCGGTGTGATGATGCGAGCGTTCGGTGCAGGCCGCGTCGTGATCACCAGCGATCTTCCGCAGCATCGGCACTTCGATGCGTCGTTCTGCTCGCGCATCCCCACCGAACCCGTGGCCGAAGCTCAGACTCTGCTAGCCGTTATGGCAAAGATCGTCGCTTGGCCTGCCGAAGCCAGGTCAGCGGGCGAGCAGGCACGGCGGTACGTCCAGCAGCACGCCTCGTGGCCAATGGTCGCTGCCGCCTATCGCGACGTCCTCGACGGCGTGACCACCGGTGGCACCGCGAAGTCGACGGTCCGAGCTGTCCCGGTTCGCCACCCTGCAGTCCCCGGGGTCAACGTCATCGCCGACCTGCGTGCCACTACGGGGATATCGGAAGCCGCCCGACGCCATTCCCTCGCCCTGCTGGAAGCAGGCGCGGGCATGACCTACACAGAGTTCAACTCCCGTTGGCCGTACCGCTCGGTGCCGATCCCCGAATCCGTTGCCGAACTCCGCAGCGGCAAGGACCATCCGATCGATCTGTGGATGGTCAACCTCAACGAGTTCGAACTTGTGCCGTCCGACGCTCTCGATCGCTACACCATCGCGCTGTGGGCGTGGGAGATGCCGGAGGTGCCTGCGGAGACACTCGCCCAATTGTCGCGGCTCGACGAGCTGTGGGTCGTCTCGTCGTTCGTCGCGGACGCCTTCCGTACCGTAACGGACGCCCCGATCACCGTCATCCCGAACGTGGTGCCCCCGCTCGCGAAGGCCGAGGCCGATCGGGCGCGCTTCGACTTGCCCAGCAACGGCCTGATCGTCCTGTTCAGCTTCAGCGCTTCCTCGAGCGACGCTCGCAAGAACCCGTGGGGAGTCATCGAGGCGTTCCGTCGCGCGTTCGATTCGACCGAGCGAGGTCGGACCGCGCACCTCGTGATCAAGGCTGTCGACCTTGCTGATCAACCGGCGATGGCAAGCCATCTCGCCGACGCGGTCGCCGGGGTGAACGGTATTCTGATCGGCGACGATCTGAGCAGGGCCGACATGAATTCGCTACTCGCCACCTGCGACATCTACCTCTCGCTGCACCGCTCGGAAGGCTTCGGTTTCGGCATGGCGGAGGCGATGTGCCTGGGCAAACCAGTGATCGCGACCGGCTATGGCGGCAACACCGACTTCATGCCGCCCGGATCTGCCGCTCTCATCGGCTACCGACCCCGAGAGATCACCGAACTAGACCACCGTTTCGATGCGAAGTTCTCCCAGTGGTACACCCCCGGAAAGATCTGGGCCGAACCGAACGTTGATCAAGCAGCCCGGTGGCTCCGTCGCCTCGCCGACAACCCCCGACTCCGACACACCATGGGAGCGCGCGCCACCGCCGCCATCGAATCGGCCTGCAGCCCAGCGGCGGTCGGGAACACCATGCTCCGGCGGCTGGCCCAGATACGCCTGCCGGGGTAGCTCACACGTAGGCCGACAGCACCACCTGCGGGGCCACCGCGCCTGCGTGGCCGGGTTCCGGCGCGATGCCGAAGTGTTCGACGTTCTCGACGCGTGCGAAACCGGCCGCCACCAGCATCCGCTCGAGTGCGGCGGCGCTGAAACCCCAGTAGGACCAGTACTCGCCGTCGCCCGCGCGCTCACCGAAGAAATGGCAGGTCGGCGCTTCGTCGGTAGCACTGCCGGGTGTGGTAGTCGTGGAAAGAACGAGCCGCGTCCTGGTGACCTTGCGCAGCGCCCGCAACGCACCCACCGGATCGGGCAGATGGAGCAGGAGCGTTCCACAGATCACCAGGTCGAACTCGCCGAAGGACGTGTCCAACTCGTACAGGTCCTGCAGCTCGTAATGGATGTCCAGCCCGAATACCGGGATGACCTCGGGAAGAAGCCGGTCATCGGCCACGTCGATGGCCGTCACATCGGCGCCTCGGCGTTCGCACTCGATGGCGAAGAATCCTGACGCCGTGCCCACGTCGAGGACGGTCATCCCATCCAGCCGCTCCGGCAGATGGAAGTACGGCAGGTACTTCGCCATGTCGTAAATGCCGTCGACCACCAGACCGCCTGGGAGGGCGAGCCGGTGATAGCTGCCACCCCGGGCATTGGTCCGCTTGACGAAGTCTTCCGGAGTTTCAATGGGATGCTCGGGTTCTCTCACCGGCGATGTCGTTGCCGGACTCGCCGATGGCAACTGACGCGCGAGACTCGCGGCCTGCCGGCCAGATTGGACGTTGCTGGTCTCGAGTTCCGCGATACGCCGCTCGAGCGCGATCACGTACCGGTCTGTTCTCGCGGACTCACGCTGTGACTCCGTGATGGTGTGTTCCAGCTTTCTCAGGTACTCGGCGTCTTGTTCGCGGGCCGCGTGAGCTTCGTGCAGTGTGTTCTCCAGGCGACGGGCGTACGCCGTCAATGCGGCATGAGCGTCGCACTCCCTACGCAAGGCATAGGTTTCGAACTCGTCGAACACATTCGCCGGAGCCGCAAGGTGCCGCAACGCCTCCTCGTCGTCAGCCGCGGCGTAGAACCGGTTGAGGCCGTCGAACAGTGCGCAACGGTAACCAGCGTCGAGCAGGATGGGCTCCCACTCGTCATGTGTCGGCGTCGGGGCGCCAGGACTGGTCGCTTCGACCACGATGACGCGCGGTCGGTGGTGGGTCCAATCCGCTCCCTCGATGACGTCGCGCTCCGCCCCCTCCACGTCGATCTTGAGGAAGTCGATCGCGCCTGGGTGCCGGTCGAGAACATCGGCGAGCGTGATCACGTCAACCTCTACATCGTGCAGCTGCCAGTTGTGATCTTCGTGGTAACTGCGCGCCAGTTCATCGTCGAGGGTGGACCATCCCCATTCGTTCTCGACCACATGCAGTACCGCCTTTCCCGGTGTCGCGCCGATCGCGACGGCCAGCGTCACGTCCTCGGGTCGGTCGCTGCGTAACCTCTCGGCCAGCGAAGGAATCGGCTCAATATTGATCCCACGCCAGCCGTTGTCATAGAAGTGCTTGGTTACCGACGCCTCAACTGGGTCGCCCGCACCGATGTCGACATAGCGGCCTACTGCCCGCTCGGAAAAGAGACGAGCGAGAACAACGTCCTCGGCATTCTGCGCATAGGAAATCACGGCTCGTGGCACGCGGCCAGAGTACTACCGGGCCCAGCCGGCTCGAATGACGTAGGTGCGGCTCTGCCAGTCATCACCGGCCAGGGTGTCGGCAACGCTGTCAATGACGGTGCATCCGGTGTGGACAAACAGCATGCGCACCAGATTCTCGTCCATTCCGTACATCTCCATTTCGGCGACATTCCCGACCTGGGCCGCCGGATTCGCCGCGATCTGTTCGTTTGTCGCGTCGATCACCGCGATGTGGCATCGCGTGGTTTCACTGCCGACATCGGTCCACCAGACAACGGATTCCTGGAGCAGATCCAGTTCCAGTTCGACCTCGCCGGTGGACTCGGGCGCCGTCACGGACAGGCTGACCTCAACAGCGTCACCAGGAGCCACCTCCCGTCGGAGTTCGGACCGGCCGTCGTCCCACGTCACCGCCTGGCCGTCGCGGTACCAATGATTTCCCAGTCGAACCCGGGACTCCACCGGCCAGGTGTGCCCGCTCATATTCGTGATCTTGGCCAGCACCGTGGCCCGCCGACCAGAGCCGATCACGCTCGGCACGGACAGCGGCTCAATGCGAGCGCGCATCGCTTCCGCACCAAGTGGAACGGGTCGGTGCTGGTGGGTGGGGATCTGCAGTACCAGCACACCACCTGGGCGAACCACGCGCCGCAGTTCGACAAGACACGCCAACTGGATCGAGGGCGGCGAGTGCTGGATCGAGATCAAACTGACCACGCTGTCGAAATAGCCGTCAGCGAACGGCAACTTGGTTCCGTCGTAGTGGACGAACACCAGGCGCTCATGATGGCGGTTGATCCGGTTGGCCTCGTCGATCATCGACTGCGCTATGTCGATCCCGACGACCTCGGTGGCGTGTTCGGCCAGCGTGTTGCTCAGCCTGCCCACACCGCATCCGAAGTCGAGTACCCGATCTCCCAGCGACAAGTCCCTCGTGCTCAGCAACTCGAGCACCCTGTCAACGTGCTCGACCGCGGTCGTCAGGAACTCGTCGAGGGTCCACCCGCCGCGCCGCCGCTCAGGGCGAACGAGTACGGCCCACAGCGGATCGACTCGGCCGAGTTCCTCCCACGTGGACTTCAAGCGCCTCAGCGACATGAGGGCACCGTATCCGCCCTCGGCGCCGCGCTCCATCACACCTCCAAACAGACCAACCTGTCACCGAGCGGTAAACCTTCCCGGTCCTCCGGCGTCTTATCCAGCGAAAGGGTCACCCGATCGAGTGAGGTTCGGCGTGTCTCGGTGTGCGCTCCCCGGTAAGGAGCCCACCAAAGATCAGCATCGAGTGAGTCGATCCGGGAGAGGAGCACGTGATGTGGCTACAGGTCGCCGTGGTCGCGGCACTCGCCGTGGTGTTCCTGGTGCGCCTCACCCTGGTGCTGCGGCACCGCCAGCACTGATCTCGCCGCCGCGACCAGCACCAGCCCCAGGCACGCCCCACCCGCGAGCTGCGCACAACCGACCGCGAGCGGCAGCGCCAGCACCCCGCCGCTGACCAGCGCGGTGGACGCCACCGTGTTGAGCACGCTCCACAACCCCCAGGAGAACATCGCACCCGCCCCGGTCCAGGCGAGCGGCATCGGCACCCGGAACCGCCCCCCACCCCAGCCCAGCAGGATCGCTCCGGTCACCGAGGCCAGCGCCATGGCGCCGTGCAGCCCCTGCACCAGGGCGCCCGACAGGGTCCGCACCAGCTCGGGTGGTAGCCCTAACCCCGAACCGGAGGCCCAGAGCAGGTGCACTCCGGCCGCGAACCCGGCCAGCAGCACTCCGGCCACGATCAGCGGCCGCACCCGCCCGGCGATCGGCACCGTGCGGGCGGTGTACAGACGCGGCCAGCGCGCTCTGGTGTAGAGCACGAACGCGGTGAGCAGGGTGAGCCCCTGCCAGATGAAGCTGGCATAGACCACCGGCTGCACCCAGTCGGCGAGCGGCAACCGTGGTGCATCAGCGGGTGGTCCAGCTTCCACCGCCAATCCGGCGCCGATCACCGGGGCACCGATCACGATGGGCGCGAGAAAGCCGGTGCCCACCCAGATCGGGAACAGCACCAGCCAGGCGGGCGCCCGCTGCCCCCAGGCGTGCGTGAACACCAGCGCCAGCACGATCGCCACCACGTCCATGCCCGCGGTGAACAGGTTGAGCGCGAACATGCTCGGGTCGCGGGCGAAGTCCGGGTCGGTGATACCGGCCTCGCTGCCGCACAGCCAAGCGAACTTCAGGGCGAGGTACGGAATCGTGCCCAGAATCGTCGCATAGCCGACGATCAGGCGGAACCGCGTCGGCCGCACCGGTGCGGCGTCGGTCCGGCTTGTAGTTGTAGTCATGATGTGCCCCCCAGGCGTTTGCGCTAAGCCTACGTGCTCGCCGCGGCGAGCGCCCGCACCGAAACTCGCACCCCGGACAACGCACTGGTGCCGGTCAGCTCGTCGACCAGATACTCATCGGTCAGGTCGTTGATGCTGGCGCCCGGGTGCGCGCTTGCCACCCGCAACCGGATGCCGGGCCGCCCATGCCCCCAACCGTGCGGCAGGCTCACCACGCCCGGCATCATCGTGTCGCTGACCTCGACCGGCACCTCGATCTGCCCGGCCTTCGACGACACCTCGGCGAGTTCGCCGTCCACCAGGCCATGCCGCTCGGCGTCGGCCGGATGCACCAGCAGCGTGCAGCGCGGCTTGCCCTTCACCAGCCGGGCGCTGTTGTGCATCCACGAATTGTTGCTGCGCAACTGGCGTCGTCCGATCAGCACCAGCTCGTCACGGGTCCAGGAATCCAGCCTGCCGCGCAGCCGGTCGAGGTCGTCGGTGTGCTCGCTCGGCGCGAGGTTGATCTTCTTGCCCGGGGTGCGCAACCGGCCGGGTAGCCGTGGCTCGAGCGGGCCGAGGTCGACGCCGTGCGGATGCTGCTTCAGCGAGCGCAGCGAGAGTCCCGAGAAGAACTTGCGCAGTCCGTAGGGCCCGGCGCGCAACCCCAGTTCCAGGATGGCCTCCGGGCCCAGCTTGGCGAGGGCACCGAACCCCAGGCCGCTGCCCGCCCGCAGCAGCGGGTGACCGGGACCGAACAACCGTGCGGCCAGTTCGAGGCAGATTTCCCAGTCGTGCCGCTGATCGGCCGCTGGCGGAAACACCGCGGGCGAGTACTTCGCGGTGTTGCGCACCGAGTAGTTCGCCAGGGCCAGCTCGTAGTGCGAGCGTTCCAGCGCGCCGGTCGGCGGCAGGATGACGTCGGCGTGCCGGGTGGTCTCGTTGAGATAAGGGTCGATGGAGACCATGAACTCGAGCTTGTCCAACGCCCGGTCCAGCCGCCTGCCGTTGGGGGTGGACAGCACCGGGTTGCCGGCCGAGGTGATCAGCGCACGGATCTGGTCTTCGCCGGACGTTTCGATCTCCTCCGCCAGGACGGCCACCGGCAACTCGCCGCCGAACTCGGGCAGCCTGCGGATCCTGCTGCGGTAGCGGGCGAAGCTGCCCGCGTGCCCGAACCAGCCAGCCATGGGAATGGCATCGACGGCGGGCGTGGTGAACATGGCGCCACCGGGCTCGTCCAGGTGAGCGGTCAGCGCGTTGATCGCGACGATCAGCCATGCGGCGAGCCCACCGAATTCCTGGGTGCACACGCCCACCCGACCGTAGAGCACGGCGCGCTCGGTGGCCGCGAGTTGCCGAGCCAGCGCCCGCACCGTGGACGGCGGCACCCCGGTAACCTCGGCGGTGCGCTCCGGCGGGTAATCCACCGATACGGCGCGCAGGGTGCGAACGCCGATCAGGTCGCGGCTGAGCCTGCCGGGCCGTACCAGGTCCTCGGCGAACAGCACATTGAGCACCGACAGCAGCAGGAACGCGTCGGTTCCCGGCCGGATGAACAGGTGCTGGTCGGCGACCTCGGCGGTCTCGGTGCGGCGCGGATCGACCACAATGACCTTGCCGCCGCGCTTACCTAGCGCCTTGAGCCTGCCGCGCATGTCGGGCGCGGTCATGATGCTGCCGTTGGACACCAGCGGGTTGCCGCCGAGGCAGATGAACAGGTCGGTGCGGTCGATGTCGGGTACCGGCATGAGGAGCTGATGGCCGAACATCAGGTAGGCGGCGAGCATGTGCGGCAACTGATCGACCGAGGTCGCCGAGTACAGGTTGCGGGTGCCGAGGTTGCGGAAGAACGCCTGACCGATGGCGACCAGGCCGAAGTTGTGCGCGGTCGGGTTGCCTTGGTAGACGCCGAGGGCGTGCTTGCCGTGCCTGCCGCGAATCTGCCGGATGCGCTCGCCGACCAGGTCGAATGCCTCCTGCCAGCCCACCTCATGCCACTGGTCGCCGTCCCGCACCATGGGCAGACGCAGCCGGTCGGGGTCGTGGTGCAGGTCGGCCAGCGCGGTGGCCTTCGGGCAGATGTAGCCCCGCGAGCTGGGATCGTGCTCGTCGCCGCGGATATCGATGACCCGGTCACCCTTGACCGTCACGGTGATCCCGCAGGTCGCCTCGCACAGCGTGCAGCTGTGCAAGTGGGTGGTCGCTTTCGGCATCCCCTCAGGCTAGCCCGAATGAGCCGAACAATCTCCGCGTTTCGTCCGATCAGCCGCAGTCGGCCACCGGGCGCAGGCTCGCAGCGCGCTCCGGCCACCATCCGGACACGCCGGCCAGCGCGATCAGTGCTCCGGCAACCAGGGTGAGGCCGACTCCGGCACGCAGCAGGCCTGGACCGCGCACCGGACCGGCGTCACCCAACGGCCACGCCACCAGTGCGACCAGCGCCGCGGCCAGCACGGCGATCACTAGCGCGCTCAGGGCGAGGAGGCCCGCGGTGACCTGCAACTCGTAGGGCCCACGTGGACTCAGGAGCACTCCACAC
The DNA here is from genome assembly GCA_050701115.1 of Haloechinothrix sp. Lineage (GTDB taxonomy): Bacteria > Actinomycetota > Actinomycetes > Mycobacteriales > Pseudonocardiaceae > JBOHER01. The sequence goes on from JBOHER010000061.1 coordinate 22,893, forward strand.
AGGCCGATGAACCCGATCAGCGCGAGCTGGATGCTGCTCCAGCCTCTGGCCCGGCCGTCGTTGGCGAACGTCACAAAGTTTCGGAAGTGAGCGTCGGTTAACCTTCTCAGGACCGGCGAAAGGAACGGAAAGCACCATGCAACTCACCGACACCGCTGCGATCGTCACCGGCGGCGCATCCGGACTCGGCGGCGCCACCGCGAAGGCACTGGCGGCCAAGGGAGCGCAGGTCTTCGGGCTCGACCTCGCGGCGTCCATCGAGAAGGCCGAGCAGGTCGAAGGGGTGACCCTGATCGAGGCCGACGTGGCCAATGCCGGGCAGGTCCAGGCTGCCGTCGACACCGCTGCCGGGTCGGGTGTTCCGCTGCGCACGGTGGTCAACTGCGCGGGTGTCGGCTGGGCAGGCCGGATCCTGTCCAAGAACGGCCCGCACGACCTTGAGCTCTTCCGCAAGGTGCTCGAGGTGAACCTGCTCGGCACGTTCAACGTGATGCGCCTCGCCGCCGAGGCCATCGCCAAGACCGACACCCTGGGCGACGACCAGCGCGGGGTGGTCATCAACACCGCTTCGATCGCGGCGTTCGACGGGCAGATCGGCCAGATCGCCTACTCGGCGTCCAAGAGCGGGGTGGCGGGCATGACCCTGCCCGCGGCACGCGACCTCGCCCAGTTCGGCATCCGCGTGCTGACCATCGCCCCTGGCATCATCGACACCCCCATGCTCGCCGGCGTGTCCGAGGACTTCCGGGCCGGCCTTGCCGCGGGCGTGCCGTTCCCCAAGCGCCTCGGCCGTCCTGATGAGTACGCCCAGTTGGCGGTCAGCATCATCGAGCACGACTACCTGAACGGCGAGGTCATCCGCATGGACGGATCCCTCCGGATGGCCCCCCGCTAGCCGCATCGTGTCCGCGCTCTGGGCGCACGTGTCCGCGCTCTGCGTACACGTGTTTGCGTTTCGTGTACACGTGCTCAGCATCCAGGGCGCGACACGAGTACCTGAAGCGCGGACACGCGTACCTGAAGCGTGGACACTACAGGTCGTCGATGAACGGGATGTCCTGCACCCCGGGGCCGGTCATCCACGCGCGCAGCACGTAGGTCGCGTGCACGTCGTCGGCGTTGTAGCGCAGTAGCCGCTCCCGTTGCGCGGGATCGGGCGGGCCGCCGTTCAGGCCGACCGCTTCGCGGTACCAGCGCATGGATGCCTCCCCACCGGCCTCCGGATCGTGCCAGGAGAATCCGGCGACCGGCGCGATGACCTTGAGCCCCTTGCCGTGCGTACACAGGAAACTGTCCGACACGCTACGGAACAGGTCGACCCACTCCTCGGAGTCTACAAAGGACTGAACCTCGGCACGGTCCGGAACACCCTGGACGTCAGCGAACCGGCGAGCTGAGGAGAGCAGCCAACGATTCTCGGCGAGCGCGTTGTAGCAATAGGCACGGAAAGTCAGCCCTCGGGCGAGCGCTCGTGTCCGGACATCGCGGAACCACTGCCAGAACTCGGCGAACGAACGGGCCTCGTCATCCGTGGGCACGGGGTCCCAGGTCGCGAAGGCGTGATATCCCTGGCGCACGCCGATATCCACCCCGGTCAGCAGCGCACCCCACAGGTAGGCACCGTGATCGGCGAAGCTCTCCATGTCGACATCGACTTCCACGTCAGCCCGCGGGACGGTGACGTCGGCCACCCTGCGCACCACGGTCAGATCGGCCAGCCACGCACGCGCGAGCACCACCGAGTTGACAAAGGTGGTGCCGGTGAAGAAAATCGGCGACTCCGCACCGAGATCAAGCGCGGCCAGATCATCCACTGTGGACACTCCGACCTTGCGCAGCTCCATGGCGTCGTCGCCGCGGACCACCAGGCTGACATCCCTGCTCGCGGTCAGCACGCTCTCGCAGATCGGCCACCACGGACACTGCTTGCACTCCACGATCCGGGACGGCTGTGCGAGTGGTTCGGCTCCGGTGGCCGCGGCGGTCGCCACCGCGAGCCGATCGGCGAACCGGGATGCGTACTCCTGCTGGGCACTCGCGCCGCCGGGGAAGGTGCTCGCGTCCAGGTCGTGCCACACCACCACATCAGCGTCCAGCCCGATCACCCCGCCGCGAGCGCGACCCGGCTCGACATGGCCCACCGCGCGCAGCAACTCGCGCACGTGCACCAGCCGCAGCTGATCACGAGGGTACGAGCGCACCTTGCGCGCCGGGTCGGGCTGCGCATTGTCCGGGTTCAGGTCGGTCAGCGTGGTGGTGCTGGCACCCTCTCCCGGATCGCTGATCCGGTGGCGCACCACCAGCACCGGCACATAGCCCCGCTCGGTGCGCACCAGTAGTTCGGCACCGCCGCGCCTGCCGCCCTCGGCATCGGCAGGCAGCAAGGCGCCCGAGATGAATGCCGCACCCTCGGCAAGGGCCCGCACGGTGATCTCCACCCGGCGAGCGGGCGACAGTTCGGGCGGCACCGACACCCAGCCCACACCGCCCACCGCCGCCCGCAGCAACTCCACGATCTCCTGCCGGTGCGCCCGCGCGTCGGCGATGCGCTGCTCGGTCGCCAGATCCTGGGGCGCGAGCTCAGTGCCGCGCATGGTGGGGTCGTGCTCGAGATGCACGCGGCGACGGCACCGCGTCACCACTCCGGAATCCAACAGCACGTCACCCTGCACCCTTCCAGCCTATGCGGCACCGCCGACACGCTCCGCACACGCGGTCACCTCCACCGTGCTCACGGCGGACGCGCCAAGTAAGTTGATCCCCACACACGGTGTCTCATTCAAACTCGCGCTATTCACGCGGTGGGCGGTTGCGAATTGTGCTGCTACCTGCACCGACCGCTCGCACGGGCCTGGCGGCCCGCGTTCGCTGGGTCGGTTGTGAATAGCGCTCACGACGTCGAGGGCAAAGGCAGCATGAAGGCAGAGGGCTTCACCCGCAAGAAGGCCAAGAACGTGGTGCGCGTTGCCAAGGTCATCTGGCCTGCGCTGGTCCCCGTGCTGGCACCGTTCGCGGTGCGCGCCACCAGCGCGGTCCGTGAGGCCTACGACCGGCACAAGGCGCGTCGGCTCGGTATCGACATCGACTCGCTAGGCGGGTTCCAGGGACGAGGGGCACGCCTGCGCGCGCGGATCGCAGGCCTCTCGGACGGGATCGGCGAGCTGCGGGCGGCCGGAACCGCCGAAGGCATCCGGTTCGCCGACCGGTGTGCGTCGACAGTTCGCCCGCTGGACGCCGCGATCCGGGCCGCCGAGCGGATGCCTGCCCCCCGCCGGAAGGCGGCGCACCGGGCGGTGGCCGAGGAACTCGATCGTCTCGAGGCCGAACTGCTGCACCACCTCGGCGTCGATTAGCTCAGGGCGCTCCGCCGCCGAAATATCTGGCGGGGCACCCGCACCCGGGACTCCCGATCGCATACCCTGATCCGGTGAGATCTGGCCGGGGGAAACACGCACCGGAGGGCACCTTGCGTGCACTCCGGGGTTCCTTGCTGGCCGCGAGTTCGGCCGCACTGGCCAGCACCGCGCACGCGGCGGCCGACGGTGGCCTGCCCGATGCCTCGGGGACCGTCGTGCTCACCGCGCTCATCGGCTGGACGGCCACCTCGCTGGCCGACAAGGTGCGCGGCCCGCTCGGCATCCTGGCCATGCTGGGGGCTGCGCAGCTACTGATGCACCTCGTGCTGACCGCGCTCAATACCCATCCTGGCGCGGGCAACCACGTCGATCCGATCGCCATGACGTCGGCGCACGTCGTGGCCACGCTGCTCACCGCGGTACTGCTGGCCCACGCCGAGCGGGGCTTGCTGCTGGCCACCGCCGCCCTGCGGCGGCTGCTGCCTGTGCTGTGGTCACCCCCGGTTCCCAGCGTGCCCATCTCCACGGTGGTGCACCCTGCGGCTGCGGGCGCACGGGCCGTCGACGTGCTGCTGCGCCGGGTCTGTGCCCGGCGCGGCCCACCCGTGCACTCCTGAATCCCACCTCCCGTCACCAGCGCTGCGCAACCAGCGGCGCTGTTCCACAGCCAATTCAGGAGCAGTAAATGTCGACAAATCGACTAATTTCCCGTGCCGCCGCACTCACGGCGGCCATCTCCATCACCGGCCTGTTCGCAGCCGGAACCGCGTCCGCGCACGTCACGGCCAACATCTATGGCAAGCCCGCCGAGCAGGGCGGCTACACCGCCATCGTCTTCAGGGTGCCCAACGAGGAGGCCGACGCGGGCACGGTCAAGGTCGAGATCAGCATCGCCCCCGAGTACGCACTCGGCTCCGCCCGCACCAAGCCGATTCCCGGCTGGCAGGCCGAGGTCACCAAGACCAAGCTGGACCAGCCGGTGACCAGCGCAGGCGGCGCCCAGCTGGACGAGGTCGTCACCAAGGTCACCTGGACGGCCGAGCGCGGACACAAGATCGCCGCGGGTTCGGGTGAGTACGAGGAGTTCGCGCTCAGCGCCGGGCCGCTGCCCACCGACGTGGACACCCTCGTGCTGCCCGCCGCCCAGCACTACGAGGGCGGCAAGGTGATCAACTGGGACGCACCGCCTGCCGCCGATGGCGCGGAGGAACCCGAGCGGCCGGCCCCCGTCGTCGAGCTCGCCGAGTCCTCCGGTGACGGGCACGGCGGCGTGACGGCCACCAGTGGCTCGGAGGAGGACGCCGCGGCCGCCGTGGACACCACCGCACGTTGGCTGGGCGGCATCGGGCTGGCCATCGGCGCACTCGGGCTCGGCTTCGGCGCAGGCGCGACCCTGCGGGCCCGCAAGGCGCTCGCGGGAGCCAAGGACACCCCGTGAAGCAGCTGACCGTCGGTGCTCTGCTCGCGGTGTGCGCCGTGCTCGGGTTGGGCACGCCTGCCTCGGCGCACAACGTGCTGATCTCCTCCGACCCGGACAAGGGCGCCTCGCTCGACGCCGGGCCGGAGCAGGTCACGTTGACGTTCGACCAGTCCATCCAGTCCGGCGACGTCAATCAGATCGCGGTGACCGGGCCGGGCGGTACCCAGTGGACGACCGGACCAGTCGAGGTCGACCGGAACGTGGCGACCGTCCCGGTCGCGCCGTTAGGACCGGCAGGCGAGTACACCATCGGCTACCGGGTGCTCTCCTCGGACGGTCACCCGGTGTCCGGCGAGATCCCGTTCACGCTGACCAAGGCAGGCAGCGGCCTCCCGACCCCGACCACCCCAGAGCAGCCCGATGCCCAGCCGGATCCGGACCAGCCGGATGCCGACGATGCCGGCTCAAGCGGGCTGCCGCTGTGGGTCTGGATCGCGGGCGCGGTCGCCTTGCTCGCGGCCGGTCTCGTGCTGGCCTTGCGACTCGGGAAAGAACCACGCTGATGGCCAAGGCGACCAAGACCACCGTTTCGGTTCGCTACCCACCGCTGATCGTCGCGGCGACCACCGCGCTGCTCGGCACGTTGATCGGGGTCGCGCTGACCAGCCTGGCCCCGATCCCCGGGGTAGTCGATCCGGGCACGGTGGTCTTGGTCGCCATCCCGGTCGTCCGGGTGCTGCTGAACATCGCCGCGGTGGCCACCATCGGCCTGTCCCTGCTGTCCGTACTCGTCGGGCACGACCGGCCGACACTGTCCGAGCCGATCCTGGTGATCGCTCGGCGGGCGGCGGTGGTGTCCTCGCTGATCTGGTCGGTCAGCGCCCTGGTCGCGCTGATCCTGCAGACCGCCGAGTTCCAGGTCCGGTCCAGCACGATCCGGTTCGGGGATGTCTGGGCCTACGTAGTGCGGATCGGTGCGGGCAAGGCGCTCCTGATCGTCGCCGTGCTGGCGCTTGTGCACACCGCGCTCGGCGTGCTGGCGCTCCGCTACGGCGAGAAGGTGCCTGCCGAGGCCAGGGTGGGGCTCGGCCTGTTCGCGCTGCTACCGCTCCCGGTGACCGGTCACGCGTCGAACTGGGTCTACCACGACTACACGATGATCTCGATAGAGCTGCACGTGATGAGCGCGGTGGCCTGGACCGGCGGGCTCGGCGCGATGGCCGTGCTGCTGGCGGGCAACCGGGCACTGCTGGCGCAAGCGCTGCCCAAGTTCTCCCGGCTCGCCACCGTGTGCCTGCTGGTGTCGGTGGCCACCGGGCTGTTCAACGGGATCGTGGAGATCCAGCGCAACCCCACGATGACCTTCTGGCAGGGTCTGTTCGGCACGCCGTACGGCCAGCTGGTGATCGGCAAGCTGCTCTGTGTCTGTGCGATCGCGGTGATCGGCGCCCGGATGCGCTGGCGGCTGCTACCGCACATCGCCGCCCACAAGCGGACCGCCTTCGTCGGTTGGGCCACCCTCGAACTGGCGATCATGGGCCTGGCCTTCGGTTTCGCGGTGGTGCTCACCCGCGCGCCCGTCGCCTGACCGATCGTGAGTGATTATGGCCGCTATAGGAACCACAATCACTCACGACACCCCGTTCTAAGG
>JBOHER010000062.1:0-7051 GCA_050701115.1 Haloechinothrix sp.
GCGGCAGGGTGACCTTGCCCGGTGATCCCTGGCGGCCACGGGGGCCGAGGGCGTCGGCCGGGAACGGTGCGTCGTGTTGGAGCTTGCCGATCAGGTCGTCGAGTCCGGCGAGGCTGGAGATCATGGCGAAGCCGCGCCGGAGTTCGGAGCCGACCGGGAATCCCATGAAGTACCAGGCCATGTGCTTGCGCAGGTCGCGCATGGCCTTGTCGGGACCGTCGTGTTCCACCAGCAGTTCGGCGTGCCTGCGCAGGACGACAGCGACCTCGCCGAGATTGGGGCCTGCCGGGACGGGGCGGCCGGCGAAGGCGGCTTCCAACTCACCGAACAGCCAGGGTCGGCCAAGACAGCCTCGGCCGACGACCACACCGTCGCAGCCGGTCTGGTCCATCATTCGCAGCGCGTCGTCGGCGGTGAAGATGTCGCCGTTGCCGAGCACAGGGACGGTGGTCACGGCTTCCTTGAGCCGGGCGATCAGCGACCAGTCGGCCTGACCCGAGTAGCGCTGGGCAGCGGTGCGGGAATGCAGCGCGACCGCCGCCGCTCCCTCGGCCTCGGCGATCCGGCCCGCGTCGAGGTAGGTGTGGTGGTCGTCGTCGATGCCGACCCGGAACTTCACGGTGAACGGCGCGCCATAGGGTTCGGCGGCCTCGACACAGGAGCCCACGATGTCGCCGAACAGGCGGCGCTTGAACGGCAACGCCGCGCCACCGCCCTTGCGGGTCACCTTGGCGACCGGGCACCCGAAGTTCGAGTCGATGTGGTCGGCCAGCCCCTCGCCTAAGATGATCTTGACGGCCTCCCGCATGGTGCCCGGGTCCACCCCGTAGAGCTGCATCGACCGCGGGAATTCGCCCTCGCCGAAGGACATCATGTGCATGGTGCCCGGATGGCGTTCCACCACGGCCCGGGCGGTGATCATCTCGCAGACGTACATGCCCGCGCCGTATTCACGGCACAATCGGCGGAACGCCATGTTGGTGATGCCTGCCATGGGGGCGAGCACGACCGGCGGATCGACCTGATACGGCCCGATCCTTAGCGGTGTCCGCGTGCTCGCCATAACCCCTATTGTCGCTGGTCGGCTGCGAGAGACGGACAGAGAGGTGCGGATGAGCGAGGACAAGGCCCGGCGAGTGCTGCTCGAGCGGCTGAGCAAGGGGCGGTACCGGGTTGAGAATGTGCGCGGCGGTTCGATCACCGTCGGCACCGGCGAGGATGACGATTTCACGCCGGTGGAACTGTTGCTGGCCGCCATCGGCGGCTGCTCGGCGATCGACGTCGACTTCATCACCAGCAAGCGTGCGGAGCCGGACAGCTTCGAGGTCGTGGTGGGCGGGGACAAGATCCGGGACGAGTTGGGCAACCGGATGGAGAACCTGGTGCTGGGGTTCGCGGTGCGGTTTCCCGAGGGCGAGGCGGGTGATGCGGCGCGGGCGGTGTTGCCGCGTGCGGTCGAGCAGTCGCACGACCGGTTGTGCACGGTCAGCCGCACGGTGGAGATCGCAACGCCGATCGCGATCCGGATCGAGGATGCCGCGGGCGCGGGCGGCACCGGCTAATCTCGATCTCGTGGCTCTCGGCGTGTGCCTGCTGTTCGATGGGCGGACCGAGCGTGCCTTCAAGAACCTGTGGGACCGGCTGGAAGCCGAGGGCGTGCCCACCCTGCGCTCGCACACCCACGGCCAGCATCATCCGCACGTGTCCTACGTCGTGTTGCTGGAATGGGAACTCGACGCGGTCCGAGCGGCAGTGGAGGCGTTGCCCGACATCGGGCCGTTCGAGGTCACTTTCGATGCCGTCGCATCGTTCCGGCGCGGCCGGGCGTGCCTTGTGCCGTCCGTCCCGGCCGATCTGGTGACTCGGCAGCAGTCGGTGGTCGAGGCGGTCCGCGCGACCGGAGCGCTGGTGCACAAACACTACGAGATCGGGAAGTGGCTTCCGCACGCCTCGCTAGCCACCCGGGCGCAACTCGATCGGCTCTCCGCGGTGGCGGCCGCGACCTACGAGATCCTGCCGCTGACTGCTCGTGTCACCCGCGCCGCGCTGATCGACAGCGGCACGGGCCAACTGTGGCCGCTGGCTACGCTTCCTTGACGGGCGGCCAGTTTCCTGCTGAGGAGTTGATGACGTGACCGACGACGGCGAGGAAACCGAGCAGCAACGGCTGACCCGGAACGTCAGCGAGCTGCTCGGCGAGCTGCGCGTCGCGCAGGCGGGCGTGCAGATCCTGTTCGGGTTCCTGCTGGCCGTGGTGTTCACCACCCACTTTCGCGATGCCAGCGGGTTCGAGAAGTCGCTGCACCTGGTCGCGGTGCTGCTGGCCGTGCTCGCCACCGCGCTGCTCAGCGCCCCGGCGGCATGGCATCGGGTGCTGTTCCGGGCAGGCCGACGCCGCGAGATCCTGCGGCTGGGCAACAGGCTGGTGCTCGCCGGTCTGACCTGCCTCGCGCTGGCTGTCACCGTGACGGTCGCGCTCATCGCCAAAGTGGTCTTCGGCTGGGTGGCGATGGCGCTGATCGGGCTTGGGGTGGCCGTGGCGTTCGGCTACTTGTGGTTCGTCGCCCCGTTGCGGCTGCGCTGAGGGTTATCCCGCGTCCTCCAGGCGGAATCCCACCTTCATGGTCACCTGGTAATGCCCGACATTGCCGTCCACGATGTGGCCGCGGATCTCGGTGACCTCGAACCAGTCGAGCGCGCGCAGCGTCTGCGACGCGCGAGTAACGGCTCCGCGGATGGCGTCGTCCAGGCTCTGGCTCGAGGAACCGACGATTTCGCTGACGCGGTAGGTGTGGTCGGCCATGACGGGTCTCCTTGGCTCGCGGTGATCAGGTACTGCCATTGTCGGCCCGTGGGCGTGCTCGCGCATCCGCGTGAGCGTGTCCGCGCCCTATGTGCGCGTGTCCTTGCATTCGGGTACGCCCCTTACGATGCGGCAACCGCGCCTGGGGTCCTGCCGAAGGCGACCAGCAGGGCGGTCTGCTGATCGGCGCCGGCAGGAAGCTCCGAGGTTGGTCCGACAGCGCCAGCCGATCGGTAGGCCTTCTCGTTGGCGGAGAACCAGCCCGCGCAGGCCTCGACCAGGTCGGGGTCGAGGCGCTGGTCGGCACCGATCGCGCGGGCGAGATCCCAGGAGTGGATCAGGTGGTCGGCGAACAACTGCCACGCGTACTCCTCGCCGGGCACCTCGCCGAACGACAGGTGCACGGTGCGGCCGAGGGCGCCGTCCGCGCTGATCGCCGCCACCGCCGCCTGCGCCGCACTCGCGTATGCGGACTCGGGATCGGCGCCGAGGACGTCGCCGTCGAAACTGTCGCCGACTTCCTCGATGGTGGCACCGACATGAGTGGTGGCCCTCGCCGCCGTAGAACTCGTCTGCACCGGGCAGTTCGGCCGGGATGTCGGACCCGCGCAGCAGCGGGGCGACGCCGATCACGTGCACGCGACCCTCCTTGGCGATATGCCGCAGCGTGGGCACCCAGACGTCGCTGGTGTCCCAGGTCGGTGCCAGCCACACATCGATGCCCTGGGCATAGAGTGCGGCACGCGCCAGCGGCATGTAGTTCTCCCAGCAGATCAGCCCGCCGAGGTTGCCGAACGGTGTGTCCAGCACACGCAATGTTGACCCGTCTCCGGACCCCCACACCAGGCGTTCCCCGCCGGTGGGCATCAGCTTGCGATGCCGCGCGAGCAGCGTGCCGTCCGGCCCGAAGTACAACAGCGTGTTGTAGAGCGTGGTGCCGTGCCGGTCACGCTCGTTGACGCCGATAGCGACGTGGGCTCCCGCGCGCGCGGCGGCTGCGCCGATCCGGTCGGTATCCGGTCCACCGACCACAACGGACTGGTCGAGCAACCGGGCGAACAGCGCCGTGGCGGTGTGACTCCACGGCTTCGTTCGCCACACCCAGTCCGGGTACGCGGGCACGAATGCTTCCGGGAACACGATCAGCCTCGCGCCGCGGCCGGCGGCGTCCGCGATGAGCGCACAGCAGCGCGCGACGGTGGCATCCCGGTCGAGAAACACCGGGGTAGCCTGCACGGCAGCGGCGACGACCGATTTCATGGCGCTCACCCATTTCCGAGCAGCGAAGCGGGTAGCCAGGTATCGGCGGGTGCGGCTTGCACGTCGGTCATGATCTTCTCCTTTGGGGTGAGGTTCAGCTCGATCGCACTGGGCGCTGGCCTGGGTCGTTGGCCGGGTCACCGGCCGGGAGGGCGTCGCACGCCCACTCGGCGCGCTTCCACGACGGCACCGGGGTGAGCCTGCGGCGCCGGGGCACGAACGAGGACCGCTCGGTGAGCGTGTAGCGGTGGATGTAGCGGCCGCAGTTCGGGAATACGCGCGTCACCCGGATCCGCACCACCAGCTGCGCGCCGGGCCAGGTGGGCAGCAGTGAGTCATCGGATGCGACGGTGGCGACTCCGTGCACCCGAAGGCGGCTGCCGCGTGCGAAGTCGATGAACAGCAGACCCACGGGGCACCCCGCGGCGATGTTGCCCAGCGAGAGGAACATGCCGTTGCCGTCGTAGCTGGGCATCGCGAGCGTGAACTCGTCGAGGGCTCGGATGAAGCCGGGATCGCCGCCCTTGTACGAGCAGGTTGGCTGCCCGTCCGGATCGACCGTGGCGAGGAAGACCATGTCCTGTGACTCGATGAAGGCACGGTCGTCGGCGGTGAGCGCGGTGTGCACGAGGCGTTGATCGATGCGGTCGGCGATCCGGCGGGTGTCGAACCGGTCCTGCAGCGCCCGTTGCGCGGGGTGGTAGCCGATCGCGGAGTTATCGTTACCCATGCCCGGCTCCCTTGCTCTTGTCCGTGCGTGCGATGGACACTACGAAGGCGGTATTGCGGTTTCCTTGCGGCGCGATAGCCGATCGCGCGCAGCCGTATCGGGGGCACCGATGCATCGCAAGGAGGCAAGACATCGACGTCTTCGTGCGCTTGTTGGGGCCGTTTTCCGTGCGGCGCGATGGCCAGGAGATCGAGCCGACCGCGTTCGGTGGACGGCTGCCGCAGACCCTGCTGCGCCTGCTCGCCACCCGCCGCGGGTCTGTCGTCGCCCGGGACGTGCTGGTCGACGCGCTCTGGCCCGAGCACCCACCGGCTGATCCGATGGCCAACCTCAACGTGCTCGCCAGTCGGGTACGGAAAGCGACCGGAGCGCCCTGGCTGGTGACGGCCGCCGGGGGCGGATACCTGATGCCCGCAAGACAGGACTGCGTCATCGATGCGGAACAGTTCCTCGCCGAGGTGAAGGCGGGTTGTGCCCTGCTGGCAGCCGACCGGCACGCCGAGGCGATCACCGCACTCGAGACCGCGCTGACCCGGTGGATCGGTGAACCACTCGCCGAGGACCGCTACGCCGACTGGGCGCAGCCATACCGCCGGATGCTCGACCAGGAACGGCACCGGGCACTGCAGGATGCCGCCGCGTCCGCGCTGGTGCTCGGCGACGGGGCGAGGGCGCTGCGGTGGGCCGAGCAGGCGGTCACCGCGGAGCCGTTGCGGGAAGCAGCTGCGCTACTGAGGATCCGCGCGCTCGCGGCGTGCGGGGATCCGGCGGGAGCGGCGGACGCGTACTTCGCCTTCCGCAGGCTGCTCGCCGACGAGACCGGACTGGAGCCGTCTCCCGCCGCGGCGGCCCTGCACCAGCGCCTGCTTCGGGGCGAACTCGGCGCGCCGCGGCATCGGCCGGCCGCTCGGCAAAAACCGGCTGCTCCCTCGCTCAGCGAGTTGCCCTTCGTTGGCCGCGATCAGGAGCTCGGCATCATTCTCCGGCACGTCCAGCTCTCCGGGACCGTGCTGCTGGCAGGCGTCTCCGGCGTTGGCAAGTCACGATTGCTGTCCGAGGTCGCCCGGCGTGCGGTGCGACCTGTGCTCAGTGCCCGAGCATTTCGCGCCGAACGTGACGAAGCCTGGAGCCTGGCTCGCCACCTGCTGCGGGAGTGCCTTGCAGCAGACGTGTCCGCGGTGGCGGAGCTGCCGGAGCGGATCGTGTTCGCGCTCGCCGACGTGCTCCCCGATCTTGAGGAGATCCGGCGGCTCCCGTCGCTGATGATCGAGGCGGACAGCCGCCGGGCGCTCATGATCGAAGGGGCGCTACGGCTGGTCGGTGCGAGCAGGGGGCGGCCGCTGGTGTTGATCGACGACCTGCAGTGGGCGGATGCGAGCAGCCTGGGGTTGCTTGATCGGATTCGTGCACGACTGCCTCAGGTGGGGATGGTGCTGGCCTACCGGCCGGAAGAGCTGCCGCCGGAGGGTCCGTTGCCCGAGCTGCTCGCCCATAGTGAGGCGACTTCCGTGCTGACGGTTGAACCGCTTGATGCTGACGCCATCGGCCATCTGGTCACCGATGACGCCATCGTGGCCGGGCTGGTGGATGGCACCGACCGGACACCGATGGCGATCGTGGAGGTGATCCGGGCACTCGCCGGTCGTGGTGCGCTGGCTCGCCGCGATGACGGCCGGTGGGCGCCGACCGCGCCAGGTGTGGAGCTGCTGGTGAAGGAGGTCGCCCGTGCCGGTCAGGAGCGAGCGATCCAGCGGCGTGCCGCCGACCTGTCGGTTGAGGCAAGGGAGCTGCTGCGGCTGTTGGCGCTGCTCGGCAGGGAAACCCCGGCCAGGGTGCTGGCCGATGTGCTGGGGCGGGTCCAGTTGGAGGTCCTGGACAAGCTGGATGATCTCGCGCACGCCGGGGTCGCGCGGCTGGGTGAGCGGGGCTGGGCGACCGCGCATGATCTGGTCGCCGAGTCGGTGGTGGCCGGTCTGGACCGGCCGACCAGGGGCGTGCTGCACGGTATGTTGGCGCGCGCACTGATCGCCGACGACGCCGAGCACGCCGAGGTCGCCCGGCATCTGGCCGGGGCGGGGGACGCCGATGCCGCGGCGCGGGCGTACGCGGCGGCGGCACAGGATGGCCTCGACCGGTTCGCCAACCAGGAGGCGCGGCAACTGGCGAGTGCGGGGCTAGCGCTCAAGCCGAAAGCGGCGGTCCGCGCGCAGCTGCTCGAGGTGCGCGCCGAGTCGAACGCCCGCGCCGGTGATCTGCGC
>JBOHER010000063.1:0-1968 GCA_050701115.1 Haloechinothrix sp.
TGGAACCAGCAGCGCTGCTCGCGGGTGTCCGGGAACATCTCGCGCAGCGCGCCCCAGAAGCCGAGCGCCCCGTCCCCGGCGGCGAGCACCGGGGCGCGCATGCCGCGGCGTTTGCAGTCGCGCAGCAGATCGGCCCACGACTCGGCCGACTCGCGGTAGCCGTCGGCCAGCGCGATGAGCTCCTTGCGGCCGTCGGCGCGGACCCCGATCATCACCAGCAGGCACAACTTCTGTTCCTCCAGGCGGATGTTGACGTGTATCCCGTCGGCCCACAGGTACACGAAGTCCACACCCGACAGGTCACGCCCGGCGAAGGCGCGTTGCTCGGCCTTCCAGGTCTCGGTGAGCTTCGTGATCGTCGACGACGACAGACCCTTGGCCGAGCCGAGGAACTGGCCCAGTGCGGGGACGAAATCCCCGCTGGACAGGCCGTGCAGATACAGCAGCGGCAACACCTCGCCGATCTTCGGCGTCTTACGCGCCCACGGCGGCAGGATCGCCGAGGAGAACCGTTGCCGCTCACCGGTATCCGGGTCTACCCGCTTGTCGTTCACCCGCGGCGCAGTCACCTCCACCGAGCCGGCACTGGTCAGCACGTCCCGCGGCTGGTGACACCCGTTGCGCACCACCAGCCGACGCCCATTCTCATCACGCAGACCGGCGAACTGAGCGATGTAAGCGTCGACCTCGGCCTGCAGCGCCTCGGCCAGCATCCGCCGCGCACCCACCCGCACGATCTCATCGATCAACGACGACGACTCAGGGGCCGACGCATCCTCGGCCTCGCCAGCAGGTCCATCAGCAACTACCGTAAGCATCTGGGTGTACCTTCCCGACCAGCGCGCCAACGCCGGTCTTTGCTCGAAACCTCTATTCGGTCACCGGGAAGGTACACCCGCTTCGGGCCTTCCCGGCCGATCCACAGGTTTCAAGCATTGCTCCCCTGACTCGCGCTATGGGTATTCGGGCCGAACTGGTGCGACGGCTACACCACGGTGCCCATCATCGCGATCGAAGATCTGTACGTGGCTCTCGGCCACATCTGTGGTGTGCTCGCCTACGTCACTCTTGATCTCGGACAAGCTGACACAGCCAAGATTCATGCCAAGGCGGCGTTTCACCTGGCGAACCGAGCTGACCATAACGCACTGCGGGCATGGTCCCGTGGTACTCAAAGCTGGTCTTTCGGTTCGGTAGGGACTTCGAGCTAGCTCATGATGCGCAGTAGACGGCCTGCGGTACGTCGACAGTTCAACCGGTACCGCCGAAGCGCGCATTCTGTGCGGCCTCGGCCAGTCCGTCAGCAACCTCGGCGACACCCGGCGGGCTGTCTCATTGATGGAGGACGCCGGCCGCGCACGCGAGAGGTGCGGGAAGGACGAGCTCGGAGGCTTATTCACGTTCACCAGGGCAAAGCAGATCTACTACTCCGGATCGGCGTTGATGTGGGCGGAAGACGCCGCCGCCCTGCGTCTATCCGTGGCCGCCTCAACGGAGGCAATAGGCACATGGCAACAGCAGCGATCGCCCGGTGACGAGATGCTGAGCCAGGTCTACCTCGCCACTGCCAACGCAAAACTCAGGGACCTTGACGCAAGTATCGCTGCGCTCCGGCCAGTGCTTGACCAACCGATCACAGCGCATTTCTCCTGGGTGCGTAAAAGACTCAACCAGCTTGCCACACTCCTCGGCGAGCGATATCCGAGCTCAGGCACAGCAGCTGAAACCCGCGAGGAGCTTCGCGCCTACGTTCACACCAGTTGATATCGGTCAGTAAACGCAGAGGAGCTGGCCGAGTGCTGTCGGTACCCCTCTCCAGCTGATGTTGGCTTTCTGAGGTTGCCATGATCTCCAGCCTCGCCGGACTCGACGACCTGATCGGCAAGCTCCAACACGACGCACCGTTCCCGGCCGACGCCCTCGGCCCCCGTGGCCGCCAGGGATCACCGGGCAAGGTCACCCTGCCGC
>JBOHER010000064.1:0-7183 GCA_050701115.1 Haloechinothrix sp.
GCCGCGACCCGGCGCGAGATTCGGGTTACCGCCGGCCGCCTTCGGCGCACCAGTGCCGCCGGGCGTGCCCGCGCCACCCGCCGCGCCCTTGGGTCCGCCGCCGACCAGCCGAGCGCCCGCATTGCCCGGAGGTTTCGGAGTTCCTGGCGAACCCGGTGTGCGGGACATGCCACCGCGCCGGGTGGTGTCCGAGCCCGCGCCGCCGAAGGCACCGCCTGCGATCGGCACGCCGCCCACCATCGGAGCTCCCGGCCGCGACCCAACACCCCCAGGAGCACCAGGTGCTCCGCCCGGCGCGGTGCCGCCACCTGACTGACCACCGGCGCCTGACACGGCGCCCGCCGCCAGGCCACCTCCGCCAGCGCCGCCGTGCGGCGCCCCGGTCGCGCTGGGCGCTCCGCCATACGACCCGGCAGCTCCGCCGGATGCACCACCAACCGCGCCAGCCGAGGACGCACCGGTCAACCCTGGGGTGTCGGCGTCACGCCCGGCGATCCCGCTGCCGCCACGGTCGTCGCCGATGCCCACTCCCGCGCCGTCGGATTCCAGGACCCCGTAGTCGCCGGGCAGGCTACCCGCGGACTGGCTGCTCGCGGAGCTGTACTGGCTCATCACCCGCACGTTGGTCTCGTTGGCCGCGGTGTGCTGGGCCATACCGTCCGAATAGGACTTGTAGTCGTGGTAGGTGGAGATCGCGCCACCGGGCAGCAGAGCCTTGGCGCCCGACACCCACGGGTTCGGCTTCTCCGGGGCGTCCGGAACGGGCACGACGCTGTTGGCCGAGTGCGCGAACATCTGGGCCTGCTGTCCGAGGGAATGCATCGTCCGGTCGATGTGTGGCGCGCTGTCCTGGTGGGCTTGCGCGAGCGGGTCGATGCCCTTGCCTGCGGCATCGGCGGAGTCGCCCTCCCAGTGCTCCAGCATCCGGTCGCGAGCCTTGAGCAGCGACTGCGCCTCGTCGATGAACTCGTCGGTCAGTTTGCGCACCAGATCGGACGCTATCTGCAAGGCCTCGGTGTTGCCCTGGGTGAAGTTCTGGTAGATCTGCTTTCCGTCCACATCAAGCCCCCTTCTTCAACTTGTCGATCACAGCTGCCGCCACCTTCTGCGCGGCGGGACATGCCTTGGTTGGGTTGTCCCGGTCATTCACACTGGCCACAAAGTTCAAGTCGTTGGAGATTCCGACGAAGGTGCTGCAATCACCTTCCGACCGCCTGTCGGTGCCTGAAAACACGGCGGGATAGTCCGGGTGTCCTGGTACCTCAGTCACTTCCAGAAAGTTGAAAATGCCTAGCTTGTGGTTCTCATAGACGCCCGTTAGACCCCCTTGGCCGTTGTCCCGCTTTGGGGTGTGAACTGCTACCGCCAGATCCTTACTGCCTTTGTCGAACCAACTACAACGTGGGCCGATGAGCTTCTTGGCCTCTTGACTGTCGATGTCGGGCTTGCCGGGCTCTGTGAAACCAAGCTCCTTCAGCGTTGTTTCGGGTACTAGGTCACAAGGCCGGTCGAGGAACGGTTCGGCATCAAGAGGGGTAGCAACTTTGGGCACGTCGGAGTTCCCACCGTTACCCGCCTGGGTCTCGGTTGCGGGGCTCGGATAGGGATCGCCCGGTGTCGCCTCCGAGCAACTAGCAACCAAGCCTGCCGCCATCAGCGAGGTCGAGAGCAGCATCATCGGTCGGCGCATCAACGCTGGTCCTCCTGACCCTTGCGGAAGGTGTCCTCGGCGTCGGACTCCCTGTTGTGTATCGCCTGCTTGGCCTTCTCGATCTTGGCTATGTAGTTGTCGGCGTACTTCACCGCCGATTCGTTCAGTTCCAATAGCTTGTCCAAGGAATCTTGGGCTGCCTTCACGTAGCCAACACTCCTCGCGTCTCTGCCAGGAGCAGCCAACGCATTGCGGGCCTCTCGGATCAGGCTCGTCCTCTCCCTGATGCTGTCCCGGCGGTCCTCGAACATCCTGATGATCTCGTCGGCGGTTTCGACGTCGGGGAACCGGAAGCCGCCACCACCGCCCACGGCGCTCGCGGCCCCGCCGACGAAGCTCTGGCCGCCATAGACCTTGCGGGCGGCTGCAGCCGTCTCCCCCGCAGCCTCCACCGCCTCCCCGATGCTGCTCAGCCAGTTGTCCGCCACGTCGCCCCGTCTCCCCGCGTAGTCGCCTGCTCGCACTCCGACGCCTGATCGTAGCGAACGGTTCCCGACCGCATACGGCGATCAGCGAAACAAGCCCCGGCTTGGTCATTCGAATACGTCGGTGGCCGCCGCCGTCAGCGTCACCGAGGACGAATCCGTCGAGAGGAACTCCTCGGCGTCGAAGCTCGCGGTATCACCGGTGATGGTGAACGTGTTGATCTGCGGTCCGTCGCTGCCCCCCTTCACCTCGTAGATCACGCTGATGGTCTGGTCGTCGGGTATCGGGTTGATGCCGAGGTAGGACGGCTCGATCCGGAAGGTGATGTGACAGCCTGCTGAGCCGAAGCACTGCTTCTCCAGGACCTTGATGCCGACCTCGAAGTCCTCCGGCTCCGGCAAGGTGACAGGGTCGGGCTCCGGTTCGGGTATGTCCGCGACCGGTTCGTCCCCCTCCGTTGTGGGCACGGTGCCAGGTGAGGTGGGCTTGTCTGCACCGACGCTGATCGCGCCGACGCCGACTCCGAGCAGCATGGCCGCGACGATGCCGAGCATCCACGGCCACCGCGTGGCCCTCGCCTGGCGTTGCGGCTGGGGTGGCGGGGTGGGCTGCTGCCCTTCCGGCGGCAGGATCGGCCGGAACGGCGGCTGCTGAGGATCGGTGTTCATGAGAGCGGTCCTTCCTTGCGAGCGATGGTTGTGGTGGAGCCCTCGAGGTGACGGCGTAGCTTGGCGAGCGCGCGATGCTGCGCGACCCGTACCGCGCCGGGGGTGGAGGACACGGCGCCTGCCGTCTCCTCGGTGGACAGGCCGACGATCAGGCGGAGGACGAGAATCTCCCGCTGGCTCGGCTTCAACGTGTCGAGTGCTGACGAGAGTTGCGCGGCAAGTTCTGCGTGCAGCACCAGTTGCTCCGGCTGGGGCCAGTGGCCGGCGACGTCCGGCGGCCGGTCTACCGGCACCGAGTTGTCGCGCAGGCGTGCGCGATAGAAGTCGGTGACCTTGTGCCGGGCGATGCCCAGGACGAAGGGCAGCAACCCGTCCTGCGTCCCGCGATACCTCGGCAGGGAGCCGAGCACGCTCAGGAGTACCTCCTGCGCGACGTCGTCGGCTGACGCGTAGCTGCAGTGCCGAGAGCCGATTCGGGCACGGCAGTACCGGACGATCCTCGGCTGGAGCGCGGCCACGAGCTCGCTGATCGCCTGCGGGTCACCGTCGATCGCGGCGTCGACAAGGTTGGGGTTGTCCGCTGTGGTGCGGGACATGACGGTCCTTTCGGTGGTGCTGGCAACTGGGATGGCCGCTCACGTCCGCCGTGAACCTGATCGAGTGCAATATAGCTCGTGAACGTAGTCAACATGCCATCGTGGGTATGGTAAGTTCACGCACCGACAAAGTGGGAGGTTCGATGGCTGAGCACGCGCGGGTCACCGCGGCCGACATCGCTCGCCTGGCGGGCGTCGGCCGGGCTGCCGTCAGCAACTGGCGTCGCCGCCACCCGGACTTCCCGCGGCCGGTCGCGGGAACCGAGTCGAGCCCACGCTTCAAGCTGGACCAGGTCGAGCGGTGGCTCCGCGACCAGGGAAAACTCGAGCAGATCGATGCTGTCGATGCGCTCTGGCCCGCACTCGACTTCGGTCGTGCCGACCTCGGGCTGCTGGCGACGTGGGTGCGCTACCTGCACGGAGGCGACACAGCGAACGGAGTGAGCCGCGAGCACAGGAAGCTCCTGGACGAGGTGGCCGACGAGTCGCGCGGCGAGCTCGCGGAGCGGCTGTGCTCCCGCTTTCTCGCCTCCGGCCAGCGCGCTCCGCACGTCACACCGCCCGCACTCGCCGAACTCATGGTGGAGATCGCGGATGCCACTGGAACGGTGTTCGACCCGGCGTGCGGAGCAGGCAACCTCCTGCGCGCGGCGGCACAGCGCGGAGCACGGGAACTTGCCGGGCAGGAGCTGGACACCTCGATCGCGACGCTCGCCCGAGCGCGGCTGGAACACGACGCGCCCACCATGCGAATCGAGGCTGGGGACGCCTTGCGCGCCGACGCGTTCCCCGACCTGCGCGCGGACACCGTCCTCTGCGACCCGCCGTTCGGGTACCGGGACTGGGGGCACGAGGACCTCGGCGTCGACGCACGATGGGAGTACGGGTTCCCGGTCAAGGGCGAACCGGAGCTGGCGTGGCTGCAGCACTGCATCGCGCACGCGAAATCAGGCGGCACGGTGGTGATGGTGCTGCCCGCCAGTGTGGCGTTCCGCAGATCCGGCCGGTCGATCCGGCAGGCGTTGCTGCGGCGCGGGGCCCTGCGAGCCGTGATCGCCCTGCCGCCCGGAGTGCTGATGTCCACCGGCATCCCCATCCACCTCTGGGTCCTGCGCAATCCGGAGCGGGCGGGCGCCGACCCGGTCCTGCTGGTGGACGCGAGCCATCTGCGCCCGGAGCGGCGGGGTCGCGTCGACTGGCAGACGCTGCACAGCGCTGTGCTGGATCCGTGGCGGCAGTTCGCCGCGAAAGGAGTGGTGGCGGAGGTCCCAGGGCAGCAGCGCACCATCGACGCCATCGACCTGCTCGACGAGGACGTCGACCTCACCCCGGCGCGCCACCTGCCGTTGCCCGCGCCGGACGTCGATACCGACGCCGTCGCTGCCGAGTGCGCCGAGTTGGCCAAGCGGCTCAAGACACTCGCCGGCGAGTTTCCCCGCGTTCGCGGGAGGGATGGCGAGCTACCCCGGGCAACGATCACGATCAACGAGCTTGCGCGCGCCGGAGCGCTGGTGCTCCGGCAGCACATGGGGCGGCTGGACATCACCGACGAGCCCGGCGCGGACGGGCCGCTGGTGCTGACCGGGCGGGACCTCGCGACCGGGGCGGCGCCGACGATGCGGGTCGCAGCGCCGCCGACCGCCGAGGTGATCGAGCTGCGCCCAGGGGATGTCGTCGCGCCCTCGGTGGCTGCGGGCGGCGGCAGGCAGGTCGCGCGCGTCATCGACTCCGGCGGCGTTGTTCTCGGCCCGAACGTGCAGCTCATCCGGGTGGATCCGGACCGGCTGGACGCGGAGTTCCTTGCAGGTCAGCTGCGGGCGAGCAGGGCGGCGCAGGCGAGTAGCCAGACGGCCTCCGGCGTGCACCGGCTGGATATCCGCAGGGTTGAGGTGCCGGTGCTGGACGTGGCGGAACAGCGCGGGCGCGGCGAGCGGTTCCGCAGGCTGCACGAGCTCGAGACGGCGCTGCGGGTGGCGTCGGAGGACGGGGTGCGGTTGGCTCGGCTGCTCACCGATGGGCTCGCCGAGGGGTTGCTGGATTTCCCCTTGATCACGAAACGTGGCTGAGGCGTTACGCGAACGGCGCAGAAACGACATCATCAGCAGGACCGACGACACATAAGGGGACGTAGTGAGCACCACCCACACCCGGCTGGCGAGCTTCATCTGGTCGGTGGCCGACCTGCTACGCGGCGACTACAAGCAGTCCGAGTACGGCAAGGTGATCCTGCCGTTCACCGTGCTGCGCAGGCTGGACTGCGTACTCGCCCCCACCAAAGACGCGGTGCTGGAACGCAAGGCGAAGCTGTCCGCTCAGGGCATTCAGAACACCGACAAGATGCTCAAGATGGCCTCCGGGGTGGATTTTTACAACACCGCGAAGCTGGACTTCGCCGCCTCGGTGCGCGACCAGGACAACGTGGCGAACAACCTGCGCTCCTACGTCGGCGCGTTCTCCGACAATGCGCGGGAGATCTTCGACGCCTACGAGTTCGCCGGTCAGCTGGACCGGCTCGACGGCGCGGGCATGACCTACCAGGTAGCGTCGAGGTTCGCCGGGCTGGACCTGCGGCCGGACGCGGTGTCCAACCATGACATGGGTTACGCGTTCGAGGAGCTGATCCGGAGGTTCTCGGAAATCTCCAATGAGACCGCGGGTGAGCACTTCACGCCGCGCGAGGTGATCCGGCTGATGGTGAACCTGCTGCTCGCCCCGGACCAGGCGGACCTGACGACGCCGGGTGTGGTCAAGACGGTGCTCGACCCCGCATGCGGGACAGGAGGGATGCTCACCGCGGCCGAGGACTTCATCACCGAGCACAACCCGCACGCGAAGGTGGTGCCGCACGGCCAGGAACTGAATGCCGAGTCCTACGCGATCTGCAAGTCGGACATGCTGATCAAGGGTGAGAGCGCGGGCAACATCAAGCTCGGCAACTCCTTCAGCCACGACAAGCACCCCGGCAAGCGGTTCGACTACCTGCTGGCCAATCCGCCGTTTGGCGTGGAGTGGAAGAAGGTCAAGAACGACGTCGAGGCCGAGGCCACGCGCGGGGTCGCCGGCCGGTTCGGCGCGGGCCTGCCCCGGATCAACGACGGTTCGCTGCTGTTCCTGCAGCACATGATCCATCACATGAAGCGTCCCGAGGACGGTGGCAGCAGGCTCGCGATCGTGTTCAACGGCTCACCGCTGTTCACCGGGGCGGCGGAGTCGGGTGAGTCGAAGATCCGGCAGTGGATCTTGGAGAACGACTGGCTGGAGGCGATCGTCGGGCTGCCGGATCAGCTGTTCTACAACACCGGGATCTCCACGTATTTCTGGATTCTCACCAACCGCAAGGACGAAGCGCACCGCGGCAAGGTGATCCTGCTGGACGCCCGCGAGCACTGGGCGAAGATGCGCAAGTCCTTGGGGAACAAACGAAAGTACGTGCCGGACGCCGAGATCGCACGGCTGACCGAACTGTATGGGGAGGCGCTGACGGCCGCGTCGGATGAGTCGCA
Organism: Haloechinothrix sp.; assembly: GCA_050701115.1. Classification (GTDB taxonomy): domain Bacteria; phylum Actinomycetota; class Actinomycetes; order Mycobacteriales; family Pseudonocardiaceae; genus JBOHER01. The sequence continues at coordinate 6,905 of JBOHER010000064.1, forward strand.
TTCGATGCACGAGAAGGTGAAGGTGTTCTCCACACGGGACTTCGGGTACCGGCGAATCACCGTGGAGCGGCCGTTGCGGCTGCGGTTCGAGGTGACCGAGGAAGCGCTGGCCGAGTTGGAGGTGGCCAAGCCGCTGGCGAGGTATGAGCGGAGGGAGAAGCTGATCGAGGCGCTGCGGACCCTGGTGGGAAGGCCCGCGATGTTCGCCCGCGCCGAGTTCGAGGGCACGTTGGCGGATGTGCTGGCACCACTGGGCAAGCTGCCCGCACCGGTGAGCAA
>JBOHER010000065.1:0-6967 GCA_050701115.1 Haloechinothrix sp.
TCGTCGCCCTTGAGTGGATACGTACCGAAGCCGACCATGGGCAACTGGTTTCCATCGTTGAGCCTGTAGTGGGGAATCTCCGCAGCCATGCACCTCAACCTAAGCCACAGGTATGACGGCAGGCCAAACCCGGGGATCGGGGATGACGCCGTGCCGGCATGCCGTGGACGCTGGTACTCATCGCCGGTGAGAGAGGCGACGATCAACACGAGCCCTGAGCCTGGACGGCAAGATGGACCCATGGTCTGGGCAGGCGGGTGTCCGAGGAGCAGTTGCTGGCCGACGCGCGGCGGGGCGACGAGGGGGCCTTGTGAACAGCGCGATGCCGGCAGGCGTTGGCCTGCTACCAGTACGACGGGAAGCGGTTTCGGTTGGGCGCGGTCAATGTGCTGAGCCTGTGGGACGGTCTGCAACATCATGTCGCTCGACGGCTACTTCGAGAGCCCGAGCGGCAATGACATGGCCCTGCCGATGGACGGGTTCTTCGACGAGCACAACCTCGAGCGGTTGCGAGCCGCTGACACGCTGCTGCTCGGCGCCACGACGTACACGTGGTTCAAGGGGTATTGGCCGGCGGTGGCGACAACCGCGATGCGGCCGACGTCCACCGCGAGACTGGCCTGCGCAACAACGAGATCGAGAAGGTCGTCGTGTCCGACTCACTGCGGTTGAAGCCGCAAAACGCGCGAGCGGTCGCCGACACCGTCAGTGCAGAGGACCACCTCGGCGACATTGGTGACATCGCAGGCATCGTCTCGGCGCGGGCGCGCACGATGTGCGTGAGGACATCGGCAAGGCCCAGACGATCATCGAGCTCGCGGCCGGGGTGTTGGACGGCATGTCGCCGTTCTGAACCGCGTCGGGCACGAAGAGACCGGGGATCGCTTCGCGCTCATGGGGCGGGCGTTCTTCAAGCGGCGCGCTCGCGAACGCCGCGACTGACCACCCGCAGCGGAGATCAGGCGACGACACCGTCGCGCGCTCGAGGCGTGGAGGGTGCTCGGGAGAACCGGACACCGGCGTCGTCTACTGCGCCGTAGCGCATCAGCAGGACGTCGCGGGGGTAATTCTGGTGCAACCGCCAGGGAGCCGCGGGGCCTTGTTTGGGCAGGATGTTGATGCTGCGCTGCACGTAGCCGGACGTGAGGTCGATGATCGGTTCGAGCTCCGACGACTCAGGGGCGAGCGGGGTGCACACCTGATAGCCGTGGTCGTCCATGTGGTTGAGCAGTCGGCAGACGTACTGCCCGACAAGGTCGCCCTTGAGGGTCCACGACGCGTTGGTGTAGCCGAGGGTGAGCGCGAAGTTCGGCACGCCGGAGAGCATCATGCCCTTGTAGGCGACCGACTGCCCCAGCTCGATGTCGTGTCCGTCCACGCTGAGCGTCATGCCGCCGATCGCCAGAAGGTTCAGGCCGGTGGCCGTCACGACGATGTCTGCTTCGAGCTCCGTCCCCGAACCGAGCCGGAGGCCGTGCTCGGTGAACGTCTCGATCTGGTCGGTCACGATCGAGGCTCGCCCGCGGCGAACGGCTGTGAAGAGGTCACCGTCGGGAACCAGGCACAGCCGCTGATCCCAGGGGTCGTAGCGCGGCGCGAAGTGGGTGTCGACGTCGTAGCCCTCCGGCAGCTGAATCCGCACACCCTTGCGCAGCAGGGACCTCACCAGTGTGGGGGCACGCCGGCTGAGGTGAAAGACCAGCATGGCCAGCAGGACGTTCTTCCAGCGCACGATGGGATAGGCGACCTTGGCGGGCAGCCTGCGGCGCAGCCCGTCGGCAAGGACGTCCCGCGACGGCACCGACAAGATGTAGCTGGGTGAGCGCTGCAGCATCGTCACGTGCGCGGCGCCCTCGGCCATGGCCGGGACGAGCGTGACCGCGGTCGCGCCGCTGCCGATCACCACGACACGCTTGCCCGCGTAATCCAGGTTTTCCGGCCATTGCTGCGGATGCACGATCTCTCCGGTGAATCGCTCGGTGCCCGCGAAGGCCGGCGCGTACCCCTCGTCGTAGCGGTAGTAGCCGCAGCAGGTGAACAGGAACGAGCAGGTCAGCCGCACCGTCTCACCGTTGTCGGTCCGCTGCGCTTCTACCGTCCAGCGCGCGTCGTCACTCGACCATTCCGCGCGCACCACCCGGTGGCCGAAGTGGATCTTTTCGTCCACACCGTGTGCCCGCGCCGTCTGGCGGATGTAATCGCGGATGGACTCTCCGTCGGCGATTGCCTTGGCCTCGGTCCACGGCCGGAACGAGTAGCCGAGGGTGAACATGTCGGAGTCCGAGCGGATGCCGGGGTAGCGAAACAGGTCCCACGTCCCGCCGATCGCGTCGCGCGCCTCGAAGATCGCGAACGTCTTGTCCGGGCATTCTCGCCGCAGGTGGCACGCGGCGCCGACCCCGGACAGCCCGGCGCCCACGATGAGGACGTCGACGTGGTCCAGTGGCATGTCACTCCTCATGTCGCGGCTCTGTTGAGCCGTTCACCGCAATCACCTGAACCGTATCAACGCGATGTCGATTCAGTCAACATAGTGTTGAGAGCCCAGCTTGTGTCCGGTAGCGTGAGCACCATGCCGACCATTCCCGCGACCGGGACCCGGCGCTCTCCCCGGGGCCGTCGCGCGTCCAAGCCGTCCGGCGACGACCGGGAAATGGCCATCTTGGCGACTGCCGAACGACTGCTGGGCGAAGGATCACTGAGCGAGATCTCGATCGACGCCCTCGCTCGAGGTGCAGGGATCTCACGTCCGACGTTCTACTTCTACTTCCCGTCGAAGGAGGCGGTTCTGCTGGCGCTGTTGGATCGAGTGGTCGCGGAAGCCAACGTTGCTTCCCTGATCGACCTTGACGACCTTGCCACGGATCCGCGGCGGTACTGGAGGGAAGGCATCGCCGCCGTTTACGAGACGTTCCGCTCGCACCGATCGGTCGCGCTCGCCTGCGCCGAGGCGCGTGTTACGAACAGGGAGGTGCGGCAGCTGTGGGCAACGGTGATGGATGGCTGGACGCAGCTCACCACAGCGGCGATCGAATTCGAACGGAAGCGCGGCGCTGCCCCACCAGGGCTGCCTGCGCGTGAGCTGGCGATCGCACTGAACGCCATGAACGAACGGGTGCTGTACGCCGTATTTGCCGAGGAGGCACCGGCTGTCCCCGAGCGGGACGCCGTGGATGTCCTGCTCACCATCTGGCTCAACGCGATCTACCAAACGACCACACCACCGGCTCGCTGACCCGGCGGCGCAACCAGGAAGGTCAGGTAGGGGCGATCGGGAGCGCCTTGCTGGTCGCCACGCTGGCAGCATCAACACAGGAGTGCGAATGAAGCCAACGATCACGCTGGACGAAGCGAACCGCAAACTCGATGCCTACATCGACAAAGCGTTGGCGCACCTACCCGCCGGAGCAAGAGCGTCTCAGGATCGAAGAAGAGTCCTGCGACGACTTCGGAGGCGACGAGGGCATGAAGCACGCCAGCCGCAACTACGAAGTGACCGGCATCGACGCCGACAAGATCCCTTTGTACTTCGACACTCCGATCCTGGTGGCAGAACAACCTGTTCCTGATCTCGGCCTCCCCATGCGTGGTGGGAAGCGCATCGAGGAGTAGCCCCCAGTGGGGTGACCCGAAATGACCAAGCCTCCACAGCAAGCACTCGTGAGGGGGCGGATCTCGACGATCGCAGAGCGGGGGACGTCGCGCTGCTCGTACCACCAATCGGCGACCCCATTTTGGGCCGCCTTGAGCAGTTTGGCGACATCTCGGCCTTCTGATCGGCTTCGGGGTCGTCGAGCAGGGCTGTCGGCGCGCTCGTCTTGAGGAAGAGCGCGATGCTGCGCGACGTCTGCGGCCCGCGGCGGCTTCGGCGCGAATGCCGACCCCAACGAACACACATGCGCATTGCTGCTCGCCAAGGTGGAAATCCGCCGGGCGGGGCGAGATCATCGAAGTGTGCGTGACTTGTCGTTCGAGCCGCTGACCCCGACCACCTTCCTCCGCCGGTCGGCGTTGGTGTTCGCCCGCCGGACGGCGGTCATCGACGGCGATCTGCGCCTGACCTACGCCGAGCTGTGGGACCGGGTGCTGCGGCTCGCCGGAGCCTTGCACGGCATCGGCGTCGCGCCCGGTGATCGGGTCGCGGTGCTCGCGCCCAACACGCGCGTCCTGCTGGAGGCCTCCTTCGGCGTGCCCGCATCGGGTGCGGTCGTGGTCCCGCTGAACATCCGGCTGGCACCGGCCGAGCTCGGCTACATCCTCGACCACGCCGAGGTGTCGGTGCTGCTGCACGACGCCGAGTTCGCCGACACCGCCGCGGCGGCGTGCGAGGCGAGCCAGGCGCGCCCACGGCTGATCCGGGCCGACGACGAGTACGAGAACCTGCTGGCCGCCGCCGAACCGCGGCTGATCGAGGTCGAGGACGAGCGCTCGCCGTTGTCGATCAACTACACCAGCGGCACCACCGGCCGCCCCAAGGGCGTGGTCTACCACCACCGGGGCGCGTACCTGCAGGCCCTGGCCATGGCGATGCACACCAAACTCGACGCCGACAGCACCTACCTGTGGACGCTGCCGATGTTCCACTGCCAGGGGTGGTGCTTCCCGTGGGCGGTCACCGCCGCCGGAGCCACCCACGTGTGCCTGCGCAAGGTGGAGCCGGAGGTCGTGTGGCGGCTCGTCCGAGAGCACCAGGTCACGCACCTGTGCGCGGCGCCGACCGTGCTCACCTCGTTGCTGGCGGACCCGAACGCGCCGACCTCGCCGCTCGAGCCGCGGCTGCTGGCCTGCGTCGGCGGCGCCCCGCCGAGCCCCACGCTGCTCGGCCGGGCGCTGCAGGCCGGGATCGACGTGATCCACCTGTATGGGCTCACCGAGACGTTCGGGCCGTCGGTGATCTGCCAGCCGCAACCCGAGTGGCGCGGCCTCGGCCCGGAGCAGCTCGCCGACAAGTTCGCCCGGCAAGGCGTGGCCAACGTGATCGCCGAACCGATCCGCGTCCTCGACGACAACGGCCAGGACGTTCCCGCCGACGCCACCACGACCGGCGAGATCGCCGTGCGTGGCAACGACGTGATGCTCGGCTACCACCGCGATCCGGAGGCCACCCGTGCCACCGCCCCGGACGGCTGGTTCCGCTGCGGCGACGTCGCCGTCCGCCACCCCGACGGCTACATCGAGCTCGTCGACCGCACCAAGGACGTCATCATTTCCGGCGGCGAGAACATCGCCTCGGTCGAGGTGGAGAACGTCCTGCTCACCCATCCCGCGGTGCTGGAGGCCGCGGTCGTGGCCCGGCCCGATGAGCGCTGGGGCGAGGTCCCGGTCGCTTACGTGACCCCGGTGGACGGTGCCACGGTGACCGAGACCGAGCTCATCGAGCACGTGCGTGCGCGGTTGGCGCGCTTCAAGGCGCCCAAGGCCGTGACGTTCGGCGAGCTGCCGAAGACGTCTACCGGCAAGATCCAGAAGAACGTTCTCCGCCGGCGGACGGCGGGTGCGACACCGCGCTGAGGGCGGATGATCTAGCGCGCGGGGTGGATCGACGGCGCTCAGCTCCAGATCGCGCACGGCCAGCCGTCGCTGAACACCTCCGGTGGATCCGGCCGCGCTACGGCTTCGCCGCGTGCCACCCGCCGCGCCGACCAGGCGGCCACCGCCGCGTCGAGGACGTCATCCACACCCGCTTGGCGGCCGGTCGCGCCCAACTCGCCCTCGACCACGATCCCGGCATCGGCAAGGAGCCGCCGCCGCAGCTCCGCGCCGGCCCAGGTCCGCTTACCCGCATCGAGGGGAACGCCGTTCAGCTCGGCGAAACTGACCTCGGGATGCACCTCGACCACGCGGCAGGGGGCCTGACGCACCCACCGATCGGCCTGGAGCAGTTTCGGTTTGAGACCGAACGCCTGGATGGAGATCCCTTCACCAGCCAATGCCCGGTTGTGAGCACTGGCCCTCCGGTGATCGGGAGCCTCCAGCGCTTCGCGTACAGGAGTCATGAACACCGACGACCGCAGGCTCCCGATGGCTTGCCTTGCCAGCACGTCGGCGCGCCTGCGTCCCCGATCCGGCAGCCCGATCGGAATGTCGATACCTATCACCTCGATGGGGCCGTCGGCCTCGGCCAGCGCGACCAGGTCGCCTATGTCTGCCGCGGAGAACGCGCTCACCTGCGAGCCTGCCAGGACGATCCCGACCCAGCCCGCCTTGCAAGCATCCACGCCCAGCACACGTTCGCCGGTCAGGACACCACCCGCCAAGGCTCCAGCACGCGGTCGATGTCGTCGGCGATCCGGTCGCGGGCCTCGTCGCGCGGCACACCCGACATCAGCAGGTGCCGACCCTTCCGCCACGCCGACGTTCCCGCACCTCGGCGTCGGCAAGGCACTGCTCCTCCGCCAGCTCGAGCGCTTCCTCCTCGACGAGGATGCCCTGCCGCTCGTACCGCTTGCGCGTACGCGCCCAGCGGACGACCCCGGCCGAAAGGGCGCTGGCCTTCTTGGCGCGCCGGGTCAGCGCCGCATTCCCCGAGGGCAGGAACACCAGATGGCCCATGTCCGCGCAATCGAGGCACAGCGGTCCGGCGTTCTCCATGACCAGGAATCCGTCGGTCTGGCCGCAGGTCGCGCAGGTCCAGTCCCGGTGCGGCATGAAGACCACGATGTCGGGAGCCTTGTTCTGCTTCTCGAGCAGCTTCTCGCGTTCGGCCGGCGAAAACTGCGGTGAGAGCCAGTGGGAGCGGAACATGCGTTCGTCGCCCGCGCTGCTGCCGGCCAGATTCTTGATCCTGCCCTTGCGCCACGCGTCGACGTTGACGGGAGCGATCCAACCGACCCCGCATAGGACGTCGACCAACGAGACAGACTGCCGCTCACTCAGCACTTCCTCGGCAGCGTCGGCGACCCTGCGTCTCAGACTGACCTTGCCCATCTAGCCCAGCTTCTCCCACAGGAACTCGAAGACCAGCGCC
>JBOHER010000066.1:0-5119 GCA_050701115.1 Haloechinothrix sp.
AACCCGCCGGCCGATGGCCCCGGGCCGAATCCGTTGCTGGCCGACCACATCATGGTGGCGTTCCACCCGCCCGTGCTCTACCTCGGCTTCGTCGGCTTCACGGTGCCCTTCGCGTTCGCGATGTCCGCCCTGGTCCTGCGCAAGGGCGGTGTGGACTGGCTGCTCCGCACCCGGCGGGCCAACCTCGTGGCCTGGAGTTTCCTGACCGGCGGTCTCGTGCTGGGCGCCTGGTGGTCCTACGAGGTGCTCGGTTGGGGCGGCTACTGGGCGTGGGACCCAGTGGAGAACGCCGCGCTGATCCCGTGGCTGGTGGCTACCGCGTTCATCCACTCCGCAGTGGTGCAGGTCAAACGGGGCATGCTCCAGGCATGGAACTTCGTGCTGGTGATCGCCACCTTCGCACTGACCATCCTCGGCACGTTTCTGACCCGCTCGGGAGTCGTCGCGTCGGTGCACTCCTTCACCGAATCGGGAGTCGGCCCCGCGTTCCTCGGGTTCTTCGTCCTGGTGCTGGCCGGCGGGTTCGCCCTGTTCGCGCTGCGCGGTGAGCGGATCGCCTCACTGTCCCGCCCGGAGTCGCTCGCCAGCCGCGAGGGCGCGTTCCTGGTCAACAACCTGCTGCTCACCCTGTTCGCATTTGTTGTGCTGACCGGGACCGTCTATCCGATCCTCGTGGAGGCCATCACCGGCGATCAGGTCTCCGTGGGCCGGCCGTTCTTCGATCGGATGGCGGTGCCGCTGTCCTTCGCGCTGCTGCTGGCGATGGGGGTCGGCCCGTTCACCCCGTACCGGTACGCTGCGCCCCGCGTGTTGTGGGCCCGGCTGCGGATCCCGCTGGTCCTAGCAGGCGCCGCCGCGGCGGTCGTCGTGCTGGCCGGTATCCGTTCGCCAGGAGTGGTCGCTGTGGTGTCCATCGCGGTGGGCATCGTGGCGGCCAGCGTGCGCCAGCTCGTCGTGACGGCGCCGAAACCTCGGCTGAAGGGTGTGCCACGGGTGCTGCGGGGGCAGCGCGCCTACTGGGGCGGTCAACTGGCGCACCTCGGCGTGGTCCTGGTCGCCGTCGTCATCGCCGTCGCGGGTGCACTGGCCACCCGAGCCACCGTCACCCTGGACCGCGGCGAATCGGTCGACTTCGCGGGGTACTCGGTCACGTTCGAGCGCAGCGAGCAGCACACTCAGCCGGACCGGCTGATCACCGACGCGCACATCGTGTTCCGCAAGGACGGGCAGGTGGCGTGGACAGCTGAGCCGCGGTTGAACGCCTTCAACAACCAAACCCAGTCGGTAGGCCAGCCTGCGGTGTGGGCCGGCGCCGGTCGCGATATCTACGTCGCCCTCGCGCAGCTCGGCCCGGACCAGATCTCGCTCAACCTCTACCGCTATCCGCTGATGTCCTGGCTCTGGGTGGGCGGCTTCGTCATGGCGGCGGGCGGCTTCTGGGCGATCAGTGGCCGGGTGCGACGCCCGCGCGGCGAGGAGCAACCCGCCATCGCCGAGGCCGCCGGTCGGGTGGCCACCGATGCGTAGCCGGCTACCGCACGCGTTCACCGCGCTCGCAGTTGTGGCGCTGTTCGCCGTGGCCATTGTGGGGCTGCTCACCGCGGGGCCAGAACACAAGGACCGCGCCTATGAGTTGGAGCAGCGGCTGCGCTGCCCAGTGTGCAAGAGCGTGTCGATCGCCGAGTCGCCGTCGGAAACCGCGGAGACGATGCGCATCGCGGTGGCCCAACTGGTCACGACAGGGCGCAGCGACCAGCAGATCATCGACTACTTCCGCGCCCGCTACGGAGACTGGGTGCTGCTCGATCCGCCCGCCAGCGGATCGACGCTGCCGCTCTGGGTGTTGCTGTTCGCCGGCACCGCCGTTGGAGGTGTCGCCCTGCTCACGCTGCGGCGGCGCCGACCGGTCGCCGACGGGGCCCTCACGCCGGAGCAACGCGAGCGGGTGGCTCGCGCCGTGGACCAGGCGAAATTCGCCGCCGACGACGGGGACACGCCGTGAGTTCCGAGCGAGAGCTGCTCGAGCAGCAGCGGGACCAGGCGTTGCGTGACATCGTCGACCTGGAGCGTCAAGTCGCCGAGCACGAGATCCCGGAGGTTGCCGCCGACCGGCTGCGACGAACCTACGAGACGGCCGCGGCCCACGCCATTGACGGCCTGGAAGCGGCCATCGCTGCCGAGCGCGAGAACCCGGAGCAGGCGCCGGGCGCACCGCGACGCTCGACGGCCCGGCTAGCCGCCTATATTGCTGCCGCCGGGGTCGCGGTGTTCGCCGCGGTGGTGCTGCTTCCCCAGTATGTAGCTACGCGCCCGGCTGGCGGCTTTGTCACCGGCAACGAAGTGGTTCAGGCGAATCCGGACACGCGGGCCCCGACGCCGTCTGCCCCCGCATCGGCACCCCGCGACTTGTCGAAGGTGACCGAGGCCGAGATGGAAGCGGTGATCGAAGCCAATCCGAACGTTCTGGGCATGCGTCTGGCCCTGGCCAACCGCTACGTGGACAAGGCTGAGTACGACAAGGCAGCGGAGCATTACGGAGTCGCCCTCAAGCAGGACCCGGGCAACCCCGATGTCTATGCGCATTCCGGGTGGCTGCTGTTCAAGCTGGGCAAGCCCGATGCCGCCCTACGGTTCATCGATCAGGCACTGAGCATCGACCCTCGGTCGCAGGATGCCTTGTGGTTCAAGGCGAACATCCTGCTCTCAGGCCGGAAAGACCCTGCGGGCGCGCTCGATGTTCTCCGCACACTGGCTAGGCGTGGCGACCTACCGGCCGATCTCCGGGACCAGGTGAAGCGGCTGACCGCGACCGCGCGGCAGGCAGCAGGTGGCCGATGACCACACAGGACGTCGTTGCGCCTGGTCGCGCTCGCCGGTGGCGGCTGGTCCGTTGGATCGCGGTGGCGGTCGTGGTGCTCGCGATCGGGGTCGGCGCGGCGTTCGGCAGCCAGCTGGATAAGGATCCGACGGTGGTGGACAGCCCGCTGATCGGCAAGCCGGCGCCCACCGGGAACCTGCCCAACCTGGAGGACGAGGGCTCGGTCTCGCTCGCCGCGCTTCGCGGCCGGATCGTCGTCGTGAACTTCTGGGCCTCCTGGTGCGTTGCCTGCCGGGAAGAACACCCCGCACTCGTCGCGGCGGCCAGCAACTACCAGGACTATGGCGTCACGTTCGTCGGCGTCGACTACCAGGACCAGCGCGATTCAGCGATCAGCTTCCTCGACGAGATGGGGCGCGGTGACCCAAGCGCCTACCGGTACGTGACCGACCCAGGATCCACACTGGCCCTGGATTTCGGGGTGTTCGGCGTGCCGGAGACGTTCTTCATCGACCGAGACGGAACGATCGTCGCCAAGATCACCGGAGCTTCCAACTATCGCCTGCTGTCCCACGTCCTTGATGAGATCCTCGCCGGCCGCAAGCCCGACTCCCGCACAGCTGGTGAGGTGCAGCCCGCCCCCGGTCAGTGACGGCGACACGAGACGCTCGCGTTCTCGTCGCGGTGCACGGCAGCGGCCGCCGTCCCCACGATCTACCGCGTCGAGGCCGCGGAGAGCCTCGATGCCACCTGGGGAGAGCGATTCGCACGAGCGAAGGCCGCGGCGGGCCACTGCGACACCCAGGGCCGCCTAGTACGAACCCGTCTGCACGTGGTGCCGGGTCGACAGCTGAGCGGCTGCCTCGGCGCGTTCTGACCACAAAGACTCGCTTGGCGCCGCTGGCGCAAGGTCCGGGGGTGCGGCAACATCCCCGTGAGTTTCTCACCGCGGGCGCGTGCATCCAGGGCTTCCTCATCGCTGTGTTCGGAGTCGTGGCGATCGTCGCGATCCGCCGATTCCCTGTCCAGCTCGTGCGGCCGTGGCGTTGATAACCTACTAGATGTTCTAGTAGTTGAAGCAGTCATCGACGACAGGGACTTCACGTGACTACGAGGCAGGACCACGGTCACGACGCCTGCCAGACCAGTCGGCCACGACGGTTGCGCTACCTGGTGACTGCTGTCGTTGCCGGCGTGCTCGCGGTGGCGCTGGTCGTAGGTGTGGTGATGTGGCTCGGGGGTGCCGAGTCTAGGTCGGAGGGTCCATCATCCGCGCCTGCTCGCGAGCCTGCGCAGGAGATCGCGCTGGCCGGCCTTACCGAGTCCAGCACTTACACCACGATCGAGGGTGCCCCCGCGGACACCGAGCCGCAGCAGAACACCAGCGGCGCGATCGTGCATCCGCGCAACACCGTGGCCGTCCATGCCGAGCCGGACGGTAAGCCGATAGCGAAGATGGAACGCACCCAACTCGGCGACACCTGGCTGCCGGTGATCGACAAGCGGGACGGCTGGGTCAAGGTGCTGCTGCCGTCCAAGCCGAACGGTTCTACCGGCTGGATTCGTGGTGAGAACCTCGACCACGCGGTGACCCCGTACGAGATCCGGGTGCATCTGACGTCGATGCGCCTGCAGTTGTTCTTCGAAGATCGCGAAGTCGGGTCTTGGCTCATCGGGATCGGTAAGCCGAGCACGCCTACGCCAACGGGTCGCACCTTCCTACTCGGGTCGTTTGTGGACCCGGATCAAGGCTACTCACCGATTATCCTTCCGCTCGGAGCACACAGCCCGACGCTGGACACCTTCGGTGGCGGGCCGGGCACTGTGGCGCTGCATACCTGGCCGACCGACGAGGTCTACGGCGCGGCGACCAGTAACGGTTGCATCCGGGTGCCGCCAGACGCGCTGGACCGTCTCACCGAGGTGCCGCTGGGGACGCTTGTGCTGATAGACGACAAGTGACAGCCGCAGGCGCCCCGCCGGGCCCCCGCATGAGGGTCATTTCGAGCACAGTAACTCCCGAACCCGGCCCCGCCCCACCTGGGGTGGGGTATGCTGCTCGTATGGACACGCACCAACGCTCGGTGGTGAACCGGTTGAAGACTGCCCGCGGGCACATAAACGGGATCATCACGATCGTCGAGGACGACGGGTACTGCCCGGACGTGATGAAGCAGCTCTCGGCGGTCCAAGGGCTGCTGGAGGGCGCCAGCCGGCTCATGCTGCGCCGGCACCTGGAGACCTGCGTGGCGAAGGCGATGCAGGAGGGGCGGACCGCGGAGATCGTGGACGAGCTGATGG
>JBOHER010000067.1:0-17155 GCA_050701115.1 Haloechinothrix sp.
CCTTGAGCTTGGTTTCGTGCTTGCGGGCGTGGTGTGCGCAGAAGAGCAGTTCGCCACCGGTACGGAGCACGGCGCGAACCTGAGCCGCCGCGCCGCAACGGTCGCAACGGTCTGCGGCGGTAAGTGCGGGGCGGGTGAGCGTAGTTGTCATTGGAGTCTCCCTCCGTCCCGGCATCGGAGCTTCGATGCCATCGATCCTGCCGCGCCTACTCTGGCCCGGTTACCCGCTTTCGGCGGGCTCAAGTCGCCGGCACGTTGAGTGTGCGTTGCTTCTACTGTTCCAGACGTTTCGCACCCCGCAAGTGTTCCCACAAAGCTGGAATCTCCGTCACACCGAAATAGTCCGGCTGCGCCCGGCCTGCGGTTACGGCTCGACCACGGCCGTTTTCTGATCGTTTCGGCAGGTAGGGCACGATGGAGCAGTGACAGGGATTCGTGCCGGACGGCGGCTGGCGAGAGTTCCCGCTCCGGCGGTGTTCGTTCTCAGCGGAATTTCCATGTACGTCGGCGCGGCGATGGCCGTATGGCTGTTCGGCGACGTCCCGCCGGCCGGAGTCGCCTGGTTACGGTGCCTGGGTGCGGCGCTGGTGCTGCTCGCCTGGCGGCGGCCGGGCCGCGCCGCGTGGCGCGGTAAGGCGCTGCTGCTCGCGGGCGCGTTCGGGGTGGTCACCGCGGGCATGAACGTGCTCTTCTACGAGGCCATCGCCCGGCTTCCGCTGGGGACGGCAGTCGCGCTCGAGTTCGTCGGCCCGGTCGCCGTCGCGGCCATCGGTTCGCGGGGCCGCCGGGACATCGCGGCACTGGTGATGGTCGCGATCGGGGTGCTGCTGATCGCGGATGTTCAGCTCTCCGGACGACCACTCGGGGTCGCCTTCGCGCTGCTGGCAGCCGCTGCATGGGCCGGTTACATCGTGCTCGGCAAACGGGTGGCCCTCGCCGATACCGGCGTCTCGGGATTCGACAGCCTCGCCGTGGGGTTCGCGGTCGCCACCGTGGTGCTGTCCCCGTTGGCGATGGGCACCGGGGCGGTGTGGGGTTCGCCGGACCTGCTCGTGCTCGGCGTCGGGGTCGGCGTGCTGTCCACCGTGGTGCCCTACACGCTCGACCAGATCGTGCTGCGCAGGGTCGGCAGGGCAAGTTTCGCGCTCCTGCTCGCGCTGCTCCCGGTCACCGCGACCCTGATCGGGTTGGTGGTGCTCGGTCAGGTTCCGTCGGCGATGGAGGTGGTGGGCATCCTCGCCGTGGTGATCGGCGTCGCGCTGCGGACCAGGGAGCGTGACCAGCGGGTGTCGGCCTCGCCGGAGGAGCCGCCGTGACCGGCGACCGTACATGACCCCGGCTTTCGCACAAGACACATGCTCAACCGCTGCGCTCGACGAGCAGGCGTTTGAGTACCTTGCCGGTGGTGTTGCGCGGCAGTCGGGACAGAAAGGTCACCTCGCGGGGCACCGAATACCGGGCCAGCCGGTGATGGATGTAGTTGCGTACCATGCCCGGGTCAAGCCGGGCACCGTCCTTCAGCACGATGTAGGCCGCCAGCCGCTGCCCGTACTCCGGATCAGGGACACCGACCACAGCCACCTCGCTGACCTGGGGTAATGCCGCGAGCGCTTCCTCCACCGGGCGGGGGAACACATTCTCGCCGCCGGAGATGATCATTTCGTCGTCGCGGCCGGACACGAAGAGGCGGCCATCGGCATCCAGGTAGCCGAGATCGCCGGTATCCATCAGCGCGTCCTTGATACCGGCGGTGGCGCCGTCGGTATAGCCGTCGAAGAGCATCTCGTTGCCCACGAAGATCCGTCCCACCGCGCCCCGTGCCACCGGGTTCCCATCCTCGTCCAGGATGCCCATGCTGGTACCCAGCGGCGGATGACCCGCGGTGGTCGGTGCCCGCCTGAGGTCGGCCGGGGTCGCGACCGCCGCCCAGGACACCTCGGTGGATCCGTAGAAGTTGTACAGGATGTCACCGAAGGTATCCATGAACTCGGTGACCAGTGATCCGGACAGGGCCGATCCGCTGCTCGCGACCACCCGCAGGCTCGAGGTGTCGTACCTGGTTCGCACGGATTTCGGCAGGTTCAGGATTCGCCGCAGCATGATGGGAATGGCGATCAGCGAGGTACACCGATGCACCGAGATGGCCCGGAGGCAGGCTTGGGCGTCGAACCTGTCCTGCAGCACGACCGTCGCACGCAGGGGGGTGCTGATCTGCAGGGCGGCCAAGCCCCAGCTGTGGAACAGCGGTGCCGCGATGAGCATGCGTTCCCCGGCGTGCAGCGGTATCCGCGACAGCATGGAGGCGATGGTGCCGAATCCCTTGGGTGTTGGCCGCCGGGCTCCTTTCGGCGTGCCGCTGGTGCCCGAGGTCAGCACCACCAGCTTGCCCGGCTTGTCCGGTGGTCGCACCGCGATATCCGGTGCCTGTCGCATCGCGTCCTCGACGGTGAGCCTTTCCGGCAACGACGTGGGCGAGGTCGTACTGAACTGCGGGAGGTCGGCCGACAGGTACTGGGTGACTGGATGGAACTCGTCGTCGGCGAACAGGGCCGCGACGGAATGCTGCTCGACGATCTCCTCGACCTGGCGGGTGGCCAGCCCGGTGTTGAGTAACACCAGGTCGGCGCCCGCTTTGCCCGAGGCGACCATGCACTCGACCATGGCTGAGTGGTTGCGGGCAAGTGCGGCGATCTTGCTGCCCGGCCCGAGGCCCCGGTCGATCAGGGCGGCGGCAAGGCGGGTGGTGCGCTCGTCGAGTTCGGCGAAGGTTCGGGTCGCGCACTCGTCGGCGATCGCGAGGTGCTGCGGTGCCCGCGCCGCTGCCGCGCGATACCCACCTGCGAGCGTGAACCCCCACTTGGCCAGGGCATTGAGCTGACGGAAGGCCCGGTCAGGCCGAGCCGGAGCGATCACGCCGGATCTGATCATCAACTTCGCGACGCTCAGGTGTAGCGAGGCCGACTCGCCTTCGTTGGCGACCGCCGAGTTCGGCACCCCGGCCAGGTAGTCGCCCATCCTGCGCAACCCGTCGCGTGCCCAGGAGCGGATCTCGGCCTTGTTCCATGATCGCTCTTCCCGATGGCGGATCGCCGGGCGGAAGATCACCAGGGCCACGCGGGTCCGGCCGGGCCGATCGTCGGCGAGGTCGACGGACACCCAGCCACCGGTGTCCGGCGTACCCGACAGGACCAGCTTTTCCTCCGGCCGATGGGTGGTCAGGTGCAGGAGGTAGTCAGAAAGCGCCCCGCTGGGCAAGGCCGCCCGGAACTGGTACGCCTTGGGTTCACCGCGTTTGGCCGGGGGGATCAGTTCGCACGCGGTGAGCCCGCTGAAGAAGCGCGGGTAGAGCTCGGGAGAGCCGAGCAGCTCCCAGAGTGCGGCCCGCGGGTGATCGAGCAGGACATCGAAGGCAAGGTAATCGAAAGACATGTCGCGACGTCCTGCCTCCTTCCTCCCCACGTTGGTGTGCGAGCTTAAGCGATTCTCTCCGCGATCGGGAAACAAGTTGCCGCCATAATGGTGTAGTTCCCCGAGCAATTTCGCCTATGATTGATCAACATGGGCGTTCGTCACGCGCTGACCGAGCATGCCGAGGCTGTGTCCGCGTTGCGGGAGCGACTGGCCGCGCTTCCACCCGGCACGCCCGTGCGGCTGGCCAAGTCCACCTCGAACCTGTTCCGGTTCCGTGCCCCACATCGAGGTGAGGGGCTGGACGTCAGCGCCTTCGATGGGGTGCTGCACGTCGACGCGCAGGCGCGCGCCGCGGACGTCGGAGGGATGACCACCTACCAGGATCTGGTTGACGCCACCCTGCCGCACGGCCTGATGCCCTATGTCGTTCCGCAGCTGAAAACCATCACCCTCGGCGGCGCGGTCGCGGGGTTGGGCATCGAATCGAGCTCCTTCAGGCGTGGCCTTCCGCACGAGTCGGTGCTGGAGATGGAAATCCTGACCGGCGCCGGTGAGGTCGTGCTGGCTACACCCGACAACGAGCACCGCGCGCTGTACTACGGGTTCCCGAACTCCTACGGCACGCTCGGCTACGCCCTCCGGCTGCGCATCGCGCTGGACCCGGTTCGACCGGTCGTCACGCTCCGCCATGAGCGGTTCGCCGACGCGGCGACGGGTGCGCGCGCGTTGTCGGACATCTGTGCGACGCGCAGCTACCGGGAAGTCGCCGTCGACTTTCTGGACGGCACGGTCTTCGGGCCCGATGAGTGTTACCTCACGCTCGGCACCTTCGCCGACTCGGCAGGCAACCTCAGTGACTACACCGGACAGCGGATCTACTACCGCTCGATCCAGGAATTCGGCGAGGATGCGCTGAGCGTGCGGGACTACCTGTGGCGCTGGGATACCGACTGGTTCTGGTGCTCGCGCGCGCTGGGCGCGCAACACCCGCTGGTGCGCAGGCTGTGGCCCAAACGCTACCTGCGCTCGGACGTCTACCGCAGGATCGTCGCCGCCGATCGCCGGTATGGCCTTACCGATCGGCTGCGGTCGATGCGGGACCGGCCCGCTGAGGAACCGGTGGTCCAGGACATCGAGGTACCCGTCGACCGGCTCGCCGAGTTCCTGACGTTCTTCCACTCCGACATCGGCATCACGCCTATCTGGTTGTGCCCGCTGCGCCAGCGCGCGCCGCTGCCGTGGACCCTGTATCCGCTGGACCCGGACACCCTCTACGTCAACGTGGGTTTCTGGTCGTCGGTCCCGTTGGCGCAAGGAGAGCCGCAGGGCAGTCACAACCGCAGGATCGAGCGGGTGGTGACCGAACTGGGCGGGCACAAATCGCTGTACTCGACGTCCTACTACGAGGAGGCTGAGTTCCGGCGTCTGTACAACGGGGAGGCGTACTCCGGGCTCAAGGAGACTTACGACCCGGACGGCAGGCTGCCGGGTCTGTACGACAAGTGCGTGCGTGGGCGATAGCGCCGGGGATCGGCGCGGGATGAAGGGAGCGGGCGATGCGGTTGGCCGAGATCTTCATGCTGACTCTTGGCGAAGACGCTGACATCGAGGTTCATGCCTTTGACGGCAGCCGGGCGGGTCCGCGGGATGCGCCGGTCAGGATCGAGATTCGTTCGCCGCTGGCCGTGTCCTATCTGGCGTCCGCGCCCGGTGAGCTGGGTCTGAGCCGCGCCTATATCAGCGGATATCTGGACATCGCCGGCGATCTGTACGTGGCGCTGTCCGCTATGCAGCGGCTGGCGTTCGAGGATCTGCCGCCCACGCTGCGGGCCAGGATGGCCGCCCGGCTGGCCGCGACCCGGATCATGTGGCCGGTGCAGCGCCCCGCGCTGGAGGCGCGCCTGCGCGGGCCCCGGCATTCGATGGCCCGCGATCAGGCAGCGATCGCGCACCACTACGACGTGTCGAACCGGTTCTACGAGTGGATCCTCGGTCCGTCGATGGCCTACACCTGCGCCGTCTACCCGACCGGGGAAGTGAGTCTGGAGGAGGCGCAGTTCGCCAAACACGACCTGGTCGCAGGCAAACTCGGTCTGCGGGAAGGCATGCGACTTCTCGACGTCGGGTGCGGCTGGGGCGGCATGGTCCTGCACGCCGCCAAGGAGTACGGGGTGCGCGCGCTCGGCGTGACGCTGTCCCGCAAGCAGGCGGAGTGGGCGCAGAAGGCCATCGCGCACGAAGGGCTTGGTGACCTGGCCGAGGTGCGGCACCTTGACTACCGCGCCGTGCCGGAGACCGGCTTCGACGCGGTCAGCTCGATCGGGCTCACCGAACACGTCGGCAGGTCCCAGCTCGCCCACTACTTCGAGTTCCTGAACTCGAAACTGCGTCCTGGTGGGCGGCTGCTCAACCACTGCATCACCCGACCCGACAATTCCCGCCCGGCGAAGGTGGGTGGGTTCATCAACCGCTACATCTTCCCCGACGGCGAACTGCTCGGGCCGGGTTTCATCATCTCGGCGATGCACGATCACGGGTTCGAGGTGCGGCACGAGGAGAACCTGCGGGAGCATTACGCGCTCACCCTCAAGGCATGGTGTGCCAACCTGGAAGCGCACTGGGACGAGGCCGTGCGCGAGGTCGGCATGCAGCGGGCGCGGACCTGGCGGCTCTACCTGTACGCCTCCTGGCTGGGCTTCGAGCGCAACAACGTTCAGCTGCACCAGGTGCTGGGGGTGCGGCTGGACGATGCGCGATCCGGCATGCCGCTGCGCCCCGACTGGACCGGTTAGTTAGCGGTTCACCGTCGCGATCGAGGACCTCGCCCGCAGCGGCATCGGGATGCGGTGTGTCGCCGGGTCGATCCTGTTCTCGATGAGCAGGTCGACCGCGACCTTGCCCAGTTCGTAGTGGGGGAGTGCCACCGAGGTCAGTTGCGGTCGTAGCCAGGAGGCCAGTTCGGAGTCGTCGAAGGACACTACGGACACGTCGTCGGGTATGCGAAGGCCCTTCTCCTGGAGGGCCTGGTAGGCGCCAAGGGCCAGCCGGTCGTTGGCGCAGATCAGTGCTCGTGGCCGGCGGCCCTCGTCGAGCAGGCGGCGGACACCGTGGTAGCCGTGCTCGGGTTCCCAGGCGCATTCGACCGCGCCTGCGAGCGTCGCACCCGCGTCGCCGAGTACCTCCTCGATGCCCTGCATCCGTTGGCGGCCGGCATATACCCCATCCGGTGTGCCCGAGGTCTTGTGCCTGCCGCCGATGGCGTAGATGCCGTTGGCGTGACCGGCCCGCACCAGCGCGCCAGCTGCGCTGCGACCGGCACCCAGTTCGTCGGGCAGGACGGTCGGTGCCCCGAACGCGTCATTCAAGCAATTCAGCAGCACGACGGCACGGCCGCGCAGGTTCGGCGGCGGTTGCGCTTCCCGGGTGTACATCACCGCGTAGATCACGCCGTCGACCTGGCGGTCCAGCATCTCCTCGACCAGCCGCCGCTCGACCACCGGATCACCCGAGGTTTCCGCGACGAAGAGCAGCCGGTCGTGGGCGAAGGCAGCGTCCAGCGCCCCGTGCACGACTTCACCGGCGTATTGGGTGGTCGCGATCGTGTCGGACACCAGGCCGATGGTGCGGGTCACACTGGTCCGCAGGCTGCGTGCGGTGAGGTTCGGGCGGTAGCCGAGCTCCGCCGCGGCGTCGAGCACCCTGCGGTGTGCGTCGGCCGAGATGCGCATGTCGGTGCGGCCGGACATGACGAAGGACGCGGTCGTCCTCGACACCTCGGCCTTCCGCGCCACGTCGGCGAGGGTGATGCGCGACGAAGGCATACCTTGTCCCCTTGCTATATCGAGTTAGCTTCGACAATCGCGGAGTCCGCGCTGGTAGTCAAGCGACTTTCGACAATTTTGCCCAGAGGTATTGACAACCCTGTGACTGGCCGCACATCCTCTAGCTAACTCGATTTAGCAACCGATGGCAACCGACCGTCGCTTGGTGTGAGTTTGTCCGGCAACGCCGCTGGTGAAGGGACCGATCTGATGGCGATCGTTACGTTCGAGAAGACCACCCGCGCCTATCCCGGCGCCGAGCGCCCGGCAGTCGATGCGCTCCATCTGGACATCGCGGATGGCGAGTTCCTCGTGCTCGTCGGTCCTTCGGGATGCGGCAAGTCGACGAGCTTGCGCATGCTCGCCGGTCTCGAGGACGTTGACGTGGGCGCGATCTACATCGGCGAGGCGGACGTGACGCACCTGCCGCCCAAGGACAGGGACATCGCGATGGTGTTCCAGAATTACGCGCTCTACCCGCACATGACCGTTGCCGACAACATGGGGTTCGCGCTCAAGATCGCCGGTGTGCCCAAGGAGGAACGGTGCAGGAGGGTGGCCGAGGCCGCCGCGCTGCTCGACCTCGAGCCCTACCTGGGTCGCAAACCCAAGGCGCTCTCCGGCGGACAGCGCCAGCGGGTGGCGATGGGCCGGGCCATCGTCCGCGAGCCGCAGGTGTTCCTGATGGACGAGCCGCTGTCGAATCTGGACGCCAAGCTGAGGGTGCAGACCCGCACCCAGATCGCCGCCCTGCAACGCAGGCTGGGCGTCACCACCGTGTATGTCACGCACGATCAGGTCGAGGCGATGACGATGGGCGACCGGGTCGCGGTGATGCGCGACGGCGTGCTGCAGCAGTGTGCTGCACCGCGGGAGCTCTACGACCGGCCGGCGAACAGCTTCGTCGCCGGGTTCATCGGCTCGCCCGCGATGAACCTCAAGGAGTTCCGGGTGGACAACGGCACTGCCGAAATCGCCGGAACCAACGTCCCGATCCGCCGAGCCGCGGCGCACGCACTCGGCACCGAAGGCTCGGCCACCGCGGCCCTGGGGTTCCGGCCCGAATCATTGGAGGTCGTAGGCGCCGACGAGGGCGGCTTCCCGATCATCGTGAATCTCGTAGAAGAGCTCGGATCGGACGCCTACTGCTACGGAATCCTGGAAGGTCATGACCGGGCGCTCGGTGCGGTCGACGTGATCGCCCGGGTCGATCCGCGCACCCCACCCGCCAAGGGCGAGCGGATCCACCTGCGCATCCGGCCGGGCGAGGTGCACGTGTTCTCCGCGAAGACCGGAGAACGGCTGGCCGACTGACCTTTACCGGACCCAACCCCCCTGCGCACTCGGTGCGTGACCATCTGCTGCCCGCCAGAAGTGGGAGAAGGAGAAGTACGTGAACACCAAGGCAATCCGGCTGGCGAAGGGAGCGGCGGTATCCATCGCAGCGTTGCTGCTCGCGTCCTGCTCGGCGACCGGCGGCGAGGAGGCCCCCGCCGTCGGAGAGTTCGAGGGCCGAGGCCCCATCACCTACGTCGCGGGCAAGGACGCGACCGGCACCGTGCAGCAAGTGATCGATGACTGGAACACCGAGCACCCCGGCGAGAAGGTGACCTTCGTCGAACTGCCGACGGACGCCGACTCGCAGCGGCAGCAGATGATCCAGAACGCGGAGACGAGGTCGGACGCGTACACGGTGCTCGCGCTCGACGCGGTATGGACGTCGGAGTTCGCGGCGAACCGGTGGATCGACGAGCTGCCCGCCGACCAGTTCGCACTCGACGCGATGTTGCCGCCGGTCGTCGAGACCGCCAAGTACCAGGATCGGCTGTTCGCCGCACCCGACTCATCGGACGGTGGACTGCTGTACTACCGCACCGACCTGCTGGGGGCAGCGGGGATCGACGACCCGCCAAGCTCGTTCGCCGAGCTCGAGGCCGACTGCGACAAGATCCTGCGTCTCCCCGAGGCGGACGGGATGTCCTGCTTCGCCGGGCAGTACGAGAAGTACGAAGGCCTGACCGTCAACGCCGCGGAGGCCATCACTCGGGCGGCGGACAGATCACCGACGACAACGGCAACCCGAACGTCGACACGCCCGAAGCCAAGAAGGGCCTTGACGTGCTGGTTGAGGGCTTCTCCTCCGGCATGATTCCCCGGGATGCCATCACCTATCAGGAGGAGCAGGGTAGGCAGGCGTTCCAGAAGGGGGAGCTCGTCTTCCACCGGCAGTGGCCCTACCAGTACGCACTGGCAGGCAAGACCGATGGATCGAGCAAGGTCGCCGAGAAGTTCGACGTCGCGCCGCTGCCCGGTATCGACGGTCCCGGTACCTCAAGCCTCGGCGGTCACAACCTGGCCCTGTCGTCCTTCGGCAAGAACAAGGCGACCGCGCTGGACTTCATGAAGTTCTACAGCAGCGAGGAAAACCAGCGGCTCAACTTGACTCGAAACTCCCTCGCACCTGCCTACGCGGAGCTCTACGACGACCCCGAGTTGATCGAGGAGTTCCCCTACCTTCCCGTGCTCAAGGAGTCGATCCTGAACGCCGTTCCACGGCCGAAGGTGGTCCGGTACGGCGACGCGACCGCGGCCATTCAGGATGCCGCCTACTCCGCCCTGACCGGAGCGCAGAGCAGTGCGCAAGCCCTCGCGGATCTGCAGCGGGCGTTGGAGAAGATCACCCATGGTTGATCTGGCGACCAGGCCGACCGTGGTGGCACGCACCGTGCCGCCCCCGCCCAAGCACGGTTCGGAGGGCAGGCGGCTCGGAGCGCTCCTGGTCGCACCCACCATGCTCGTGCTCCTGGTGGTGGTGGCCTACCCCACCCTCGACGCGGTTCGGCAGTCGCTGTTCGGCGTCAAGGGGCTCGACCCCGAGACCGGGTTCGTCAGCGACACTGAGCCTTTCGTCGGCCTCGTGAACTACGCCGCGATCTTCGGCGAGGCAGGCGGCCGATTCTGGAATGCCTTCTCCAATACGGTGTTCTTCACCGTGACCTCGGTGGCGCTGGAGACGGTGCTTGGCATCGGCATGGCGCTGATCATGCACCAGGCACTGCGCGGACGTGCCTTGGTGCGGGCAAGCATCCTGGTGCCGTGGGCGATCCCCACCGCCATCGTCGCGCTGCTCTGGCGATGGATCTTCAATGCCGACGGCATCGCCAACGCGATCCTGCCCGGGCAGACGCTGTGGACCACCGACGGCATGCACGCCAGGCTCGCGGTAATCTTCGCCGACACGTGGAAGACCGCGCCGTTCGTCGGCCTGCTGGTTCTCGCCGGGCTGCAACTCATCCCGCGCGAGACCTACGAGGCAGCGAAGGTGGACGGGGCGAATGCGTGGCGCCGGTTCTGGAGCATCACCCTGCCGCTGGTCAAACCCGCACTGCTGGTGGCTGTGCTGTTCCGGGTCCTCGACGCGTTGCGCATGTTCGATATGCCCTACGTCCTGATCGGATCGAGGAAGGCGTCGGTCGAGACGTTGTCGATGCTCGCCCACGACGAGGCGGCGAACGTGCGCTTCGGTCCAGGGGCGGCGTATGCCGTGATCCTGTTCCTGTTCGTCTTCCTGGTCGCGTTCGCGTTCGTCAAGCTGCTCGGCGCGGATGTCATCGGCGACGCAGGCACCAGGGTCCCGAGGAACGTTCGCCGGAAAGCCCGCGGCGGACGTCGTCGCCCGCAGCGAGGAGGGGTCGCCTGATGAGTATCGTGCGCAACCCGGTTAGCCCGTCTCCGGCTCGTGCCGACACGGCGGCCCGGCGGCCCCGGCGGCACCGCTGGCCGATCGCGACCGGGGTGGCGGCGGTGATCCTGTTCTGCCTCGCCCCGTTCTATTGGATGGTGGTGTCGAGCCTGCGGCGGAGCTCGGACATCTTCGACAAGTCACCGCTGCCGTCCCCGTTGTCGCTGGAGAACTTCGCCGCGGTCTTCGACCCGTCCCAGGGATTTCTGCGCGCGCTGCTCAACAGCTTGATCGTGGCCGGGACCACAACGGTGCTCGCGTTGCTGATCGCCACGCTGACGGCGTACGCCATGGCCCGGCTCGACTTCCCGTTCAAACGCCTTGTGCTCACCGCGATCATCGCGACCTCGATGTTCCCCGTGGTGTCCATCGTGGTGCCACTGCTCAAGTTGTTCACCAACTTCGGCTGGATCAACACCTACCAGGCACTGATCGCGCCGAGCATGTCCTTCGCCCTGCCGCTGGCGGTGTGGATCCTCACCGCGTTCTTCCGGCAGATTCCGGTGGAACTGGAGCAGGCCGCGATGGTGGACGGCTGCACCCAGGGGCAGGCCTTCCGCAAGATCGTGCTGCCGCTAGCCGCGCCGGGGGTGTTCACCACGGCGATCATCACTTTCGTCGCGGCCTGGAACGAGTTCCTGATCGCCTTGACGATGACGAACAAGGCATCCAGGCAGACCGCACCGGTGGCGATCTCGAAGTTCGTCGGCGCGTCCCAGTTCGAGATCCCATTCGGCAGCCAGATGGCCGCAGGCGTGCTGGTCACCATCCCGCTGGTGATCCTGGTGGTGATCTTCCAACGGCGCATCGTCGACGGCCTGACCGCAGGCGCAGTCAAGTAATCCGTCCACATCAGACCCATTGGAAACGGAGAATCCATGAAGCACCGGGCTTCTGAGGCCGCGGCATGGTGGCGCAACGCCGTCATCTACCAGGTCTATATCCGCAGTTTCGCCGACGGCAACGGGGATGGCATCGGCGACCTCGCAGGCCTTCGGTCCCGCTTGGACTACCTGGCCGACCTCGGCGTCGACGGTATCTGGCTCAACCCCTGCTACCCGTCCCCGCAGGCCGACCACGGATACGACGTGGCCGACTACACCGACATCGAGCCCGACTACGGGGACCTCGCGGCCTTCGACGAACTCCTGGCCGACGCGCATGCCCGCGGGCTCAAGGTGCTGATGGACCTGGTGCCCAACCACTGCTCGGCCGAGCACCCATGGTTCAAGGCCGCTCTCGCGGCGGGGCCGGGGGCGGCGGAGCGCGAGCGGTTCATCTTCCGGGAGGGCCGGGGTGAGGGCGGCGAACTCCCGCCGAACAACTGGCGGTCCGCGTTCGGCGGTCCCGCCTGGACTCGGGTCGAGGAGGCCGATGGCAGCGCAGGGCAGTGGTACCTGAACTTCTTCGACTCCGCCCAGCCCGACTTCAACTGGCGGCACCCCGACGTGACCGCCCTGTTCGACGAGGTGCTGCGGTTCTGGTTCGACCGAGGCGTCGACGGCTTCCGGATCGATGTGGCGCACGGGCTCTACAAGCACTCGGACCTGCCGGACTGGGAGGGCGGTCACTTCAACGAGCACGCCTGGGACCAGCCGGAGGTGCACGAGGTGTACCGCCGCTGGCGCAGCATCGCCGACTCCTACGGTCCCGACCGGGAGCTGACCCTGGTCGGTGAGATCTGGGTGCCTACGGTCACCGCATTGGCGGCCTACCTGCGCCCCGACGAACTGCCGCAGGCGTTCTTCTTCGACCTGCTCATGCAGCCGTGGAACGCCCAGTCCTGGCACACCTCGGTGGACCGGGCATTCGCCGAGATCGGTGCCACCGGCGCCACGATCACCTGGACCCTGGCCAATCACGATGTGCACCGGGCGGTTACCCGCTACGGGATCGTGCGCGCCGATGAGACCCCTAAATCGCTCGACCCGAATCTAGCCATCGTCCGTCCGCGCGGGAAGGTCGACATCGTGCTCGGTGAGCGCCGGGCGCGCGCGGCGACGATGGCCCTGCTGGCACTTCCCGGTTCGCAGTACCTCTATCAGGGTGAGGAGTTCGGGCTGCCGGAGGTGCTCCATTTGCCCGACCATGCGCGCCAGGATCCGAGCTGGATTCGGACCAATGGAGTCGATGTCGGACGGGACGGCTGCCGGGTTCCGCTGCCCTGGACCACGAACCCCGCGAGTTTCGGCTTCTCGCCCGCGGACGCCGCGGACGGTCCCTGGCTGCCGCAGCCGGAGTGGTTCGCCAAGTACGCCATGTCCGAGCAGCACGCCGACGCCAGTTCCATGCTGGCGCTCCACCGCGACGCGCTGCGGATCCGGCGCGCCGAGCGCGCGTTCGCCGACGAGATGTTCAGCTGGCTCGATTCGCCCGAGGACGTGCTGTTCTTCGCGCGGGCCGATCGGGTGGCGTGCGCAGTGAACTTCGGCGCCGAGCCGTTCGGCCTGCCGGAAGGCAGCGAGGTGCTGCTGTCCAGTGCGCCGCTGGAGGAGGCTCACCTGCCCACCGATGTCGCGGCGTGGATCAGGCTCCCGCGATGAGCCTGTGGCTGCCCGACCACTGGCTCTGGGACTTCTGGTTCGCCACCGACGGCGACGACGTGCACGTGTTCTTCCTGCACGCACCGCGGTCGCTCGGTGATCCGGACCGGCGGCACCGCAATGCCCGGATCGGGCATGCGGTGTCACGGGACCTCAGGAACTGGGAACTGCTGCCGAATCCGCTGTCACCCGGAGAACCGGGCGACTTCGACGATCTGGCGACCTGGACCGGGAGTGTGCTCGCTCACGAGGGTCGCTGGTATCTCTTCTACACCGGAGTGTCCACTCGGGACGACGGTGCGGTGCAACGGATCGGTGTCGCCACGTCCGACGACCTGATGGTCTGGACCAAGTGGGATGTCGAGTTCGAAGCCGATTCGCGGTGGTATGAAAAGCTATCCGAGGGTGTTGACGGTGAGGCGTGGCGCGACCCGTGGGTGTTCTTCGACGACGACACGCGGTGCTGGCACATGCTGGTTTGCGCGCGGGCGAACCACGGTGCGCTGGACGGCCGTGGGGTGATCGGCCATGCCATCGCCGACGACCCGTTGCTGTCCTGGAAGGCGCGGCCGCCGCTGTCGGAGCCGGGGGAGTTCAGTCAGCTCGAGGTTCCCCAACTTGTGCATATCGGCGGCCAATGGCGGGTCCTGTTCTGCGCGGGCCCGGGCGACCACAGCGCCGCCCGGCAGTCGCGAACCGGAACTGTCCCTGAAGGCGGCACGCACTATCTCACCGCCGACGAGAAGCTCGGTACCTATCGGCTGCAATCCGATCGATTCCTGTTAGGCGATCCCGCTGGACGGTTCTACGCCGGCCGGTTGGTTCGGTACCAGGGCCAGTGGCACTTCTTCGCGTGGCAGCAGTATGACGAGCGGGGCCAGTTCGTCGGCGCGCTCACCGATCCAGTGCCGGTGACCGTCGCGCCCGATGGCTCGCTTGCGATTGCCCGGCCAGACCAGCCAAGCGCCATAGGACAACAACGATGAGGGGAGATGTTCGTGGAGTACCGCACCCTGGGACGCAGCGGATGCGTCGTGTCGACCTTCGCGCTCGGCACCATGACCTTCGGGCATGGTCCGATCGGTATCGAGCAGCGGAGCCGACAACTAGCGGGCACTCGCTGTGAGCGCTGTCCGCCGCGCCCGAGTGGGTGTCTTCGGGATCTTCTTCCTCTCGGGAGCTACCGTCGCGCTGTGGAGTGCCGCGCTGCCCGCCATCAACCACCGGCTCGACCTGGGCGAAGCCAGAATCGGCGCGGTGCTGCTGGCCACCGGCGTCGGTGCCTTTACCTGTATGCCGGTGGCCGGACGACTGTGTGACCGATGGAGCAGCCGCAGGATCACCATGCTCGCCGCGCCTGCCGCCGGGCTGGGGCTGATCGGTCCCGCGCTGGCGCCGTCGTACGCGGCGCTGCTGGCGACCACCTTCGTGTTCGGCGCCGGGGTCGGGGTCCTGGACGTGTCGATGAACGCGCACGCGGTGGAGGTCGAGCAACGCTATCCCAGGCCGATCCTCTCCGCGTTCCACGGCGTGTGGAGTCTCGGTGGGGTGACCGGGGGTGTGGCGATTGCCGGTGGCCTGCAACTGAATCTGGCCGTTTCGGGCGTGATGGTGGCCGGTGCCCTCGCGTGTGCGGTGATCTGCTGGATGCCGGGCAGAATGCTGCTGGCAGGCACCCAGCACAGCGTACGGAGCGAAGGTCTGACAGACGGGCAGGAGCCGACCGGGCAGGTTCCGCCGCGTTTCGTGATCGTGCTGGGCACCGTCGCGCTGGCCGCGTTCATCAGCGAGGGCGCCGCGATGGACTGGGCTGCGCTGCACGCGTACAGGGTTCTCGGCGCTGACCTTCCCACCGCGTCACTCGCGTTCACGGTCTTCACAGTGGCGATGACGACCATGCGACTGGTCGGTGACCGGGTGCGTGCTCGTTTCGGTCCGGTGTGGACGATTCAGAAGGCCGTGATGACCGCGTCGGTGGGATTTCTGGTGGTGGTGCTCGCGCCCGCCCTGCCTGGCATGGCCTTGCCCTGCGGCCTGCTCGGCTGGTTCCTGGTGGGGCTGGGGCTTGCCCTGGTGGTGCCGGTGATCTTCGCCACCGCGGGTTCCGGCCATGCCGCCTCTGGTCGGGCGCTCGCCCGAGTGACCACCTTCGGTCATGTCGGGATGCTCGCAGGCCCGTCCGTGATCGGCCCGCTCGCCGAGGCGACCTCGCTGGGCATGGCGATGGCCGTCCCCGCGGCACTCACGCTGGGCATCGTCGCCCTGGGGCCGTTCGCGGTCCGGAAGGTAACCCAGCACGCGCAGGCCGGAGTTGGACGTCCGTTGGCGCACGCCCCGTACATTGCTCAGAACGGAGGCTGTGTATCGTCCACTGTGGAGGGTGGCGGATCAGGCTCGGGCTGACTGTCCGGTTCTGGTTGGGCCAGGCGGGGCGGCCTGGATCGGTAGCGCTTGCCGCTGGGCGTGGTGATGATCAGGTCGCCGTGGATCATCTGGAAGTTCCAGCCGGGCCGGTCCTTGAGCCGGTGGTGGCGACGGCAGAGCAGGCATTCGGCGGTGTCGCCGCCTTTGCCCCAGTCGTGGTTGTGGTCGAGGTCGCATTTGCGGGCGGGCCGGCGGCAGCCGGGCACCCGGCAGCGCTGGTCCCGCACCCGGACGTACTCATCCAGCTGGGCGGGGGGTGTGTAGCGGGTGCGGCCGACCTCGAGGAGCTGCCCGGTGGCCGGGTCGGTGAGCAGTCGCCGCCAGGTGCTCGTGGGGTCGGTGGCCAGCTGGCGGGCGATGTGGGCGGGGATCCAGCCGTAGCCTTCCAGGTCGGCGGGCAACTCGGAGGTCCCCACGAGGGTGGTGACCGGGACGGTCACGTTGATCTGGACGGTTTTCCCGCTCTGGTTCTTTCCGAGCAGCAGGTCGGCGAACACGTCGGCGCGGATGGCGTCCATGGACCGGTCGTCGCGGCGGGTCTTGATGGTTTGGCGATGGCGTCGATCCGGGCGTAGATGGAGCAGGCCACGTCGGCGGGCAGGTAGGCGGACAGGTGCGCCATGGAGTCCTCGGCCGGGATCAGCTCGACCTTGCGGTCTTTGCGGCGCCGCTCGGCGCGGCGGGCCGCGCCGTCCGGGTCGAGGGCGTCGGCCTTGTGCCGCGCGGATTGCTGGATCGCGGTGGCGTCCCGCCCGGCCAGCCGGGAGTCCATGTGCGCGTCCAACTCGCGGGCCTGCTCATCCGGCAGCGGTAGCGCGGTCTGGCTGATCCGGGAGGCCTTATACGCATCCAGTTCGCCGCGCCCCATCGCGGCCAAAACCTTCGGAAACCGTGAGTTCAGATCCTTGGCCAGATGCACCTGTTGACTCCGGTGTGCTTGGACACCGACAGGGCGAAGGCGACCTCGTCCCCGGTGTCCCGGTCATCACCCCGGCGGACCCGCAGCTCCTCGACCGCCCGCAGCTGCACCGCCTGCACCCGCGCGACCAGCGCCTGCGCCGCGGAGATCAGCTCAACCACGTGATCGACGCCGAAATGCGCCCAATCAACGCCCTCCAGACCGAGGATGCCCTCGGGCCGCCAATCGGACTCCGCATCCGCCGACCACATCATCGACAGCACACCCGACACCTCCACGGCCGCGGTGGTGGTAT
>JBOHER010000068.1:0-14437 GCA_050701115.1 Haloechinothrix sp.
CTGCACGCTTCCGCCCTGGGCGAACGTCCCTCCATTGCACGTCCGCGAGGCGTAGCGTGAGAGGGGTGTAATCATGTAATCATCCCCAAGGAGGGGTCATGTACACGCACTTCACGATGGAGGGACGCATGGGTCGCGGTGGCTGGCGGGGCGGACGCGGCTGGCATGGTAAGGGCGGCTGGCAGCAGGCCGACGTGCCCTCAGCCGACGACGCCGCCGCGTGGTTCGCGGGCAGGCTGCCGGACGACTGGTTCGTCGCCGCTCCGGGCATCACGGTGGATCGCGAGGAGATCCTGGTCGTGGGCGAGTTGCCCGCGCTGACCGAGGAGTTCGCCGATGACGCTGCCCGAGCCGCCGCGGAATCCGGCCGGATCGCGCGCTTCCGCGAGTACACCCGGGACGAACGCATCGAGATCGCCCGGCAGGCCGAGCACCGCTATGGGCGCAAAGTCGCGTGGGGCGCACGTGTCGGCGATACCGAGGAGCTGTTCACCACCTTGTCCCTGCCGGTGATGACGCGCTTACGTCAGCCGGAACGCCGGGTGTTGGACACGCTGGTCGACGCAGGCGTCGCGCGCTCGCGCTCGGAGGCGCTCGCGTGGTCGGTGCGGCTGGTCGGCCAGCACGCCGACGCCTGGCTCGCGGAGTTGCGCGAGGCCATGGCCAAGGTCGACGACCTACGCGCGACCGGCCCGGACCTGGATCACCGCGAACCGTAGTCGCCGAACGGGTCATCGCGATCACGAACGGCTTGGCGGAAACCCACCCGCGTGGCCTTGTCGACGAAATCCCTGCCTTCCTGGGTATGCCGTGCCACGCCGTCGAGGAAGGTGCCCAGCGTCCGGCTGGAGCTCAACCCCATGTTCTCGGCGGTCTGGTTGCACAGCAGTTTGAGCATCTGCAGCTGATTGCCCGGTAGCCGCGCCATCCGCTGCGCCAACGCCATAGAGCGTTCCCGCAGTTGGTCGTCGGGCACGCACTCGGCGATCAAGCCGATCTCGGCCGCAGTGCGGGCGGGGATCTCGTCGCCGGTCAGCAGGTATCGCTTGGCTTTCTCGAAGCCGAGCCGGTACACCCACATCGCGGTGGTCGGCGTGCCCCACACCCGCGCGGGCGGATACCCGAACACCGCGTTCTCGGCGGCCACGATCACGTCGGAGCACAGCACCATGTCGGTGCCGCCCGCGATGCACCAGCCGTGCACCGCCGAGATGGTGGGTTTGGCGGCGTACCAGAGCTTGAGGTACACGTCGACGAAAGTGGACATCAGCCGGTAGTCCATCGCCGAATCCCACACGCGGCCGAGTTGCCCTTCGGCGGCCTGCATCTCGGTCGACCAGTCGAGGCCGTACCCGGCGCAAAACGCAGGACCTTCGGCGCGCAACAGCATCACCCGCACTTCGGGGTCGGCATCGGCGTCGTCGATGGCGGCGGCGAGAGCATCACGCAACGCCGGGGTGATGGTGTTGTATTGCGCTGGACGCGCCAGCACGATGGACCGCACCCCGGCCTCGGTCTCGGTTCGGATGGGCTCGCTCACCGGACAGCCTGAGCCCGCTCGATGATCGCTGTCGTGTTCAACCCCGGGGGTAAGGTGCCGAAGGCGATGCCCCAGTCGCCGCCGAACCGCGAGGCGCAGAAGGCGTCGGCCACAGCGGGATGACCGAGCCGAACCAGTAGAGATCCCTGCAATACCAAGGCGAACGCCTCCGCCAGGCGGCGCGCGCGGAACCGGATGTCGTCCACATCGGACAGTTCCTTGCGCAGCCGGGCCACCGCGTCGTCCAAGCGTGCGTCCGCACCCGCGGCGAGCGCTACTTCGGTGAAGAACGCCTCGACCGACTCGGGTTGCTTGGCCATTGCCCGCAACGCGTCCAATGCCGCCACATTGCCCGAGCCCTCCCAGATGGACATCAGCGGAGCTTCCCGATACAGCCTGGGCATCCCGGATTCCTCGACGTATCCGTTGCCTCCCAAGCATTCCAATGCTTCGGCGGCATGCGTAGGGGAGCGCTTGCATACCCAGTACTTGGTCACCGCGAGCGCGAGTCTGCGGAACAACTCCTCCTGCTGGTTGCCCGAGTTCGCCCGATCCGTGGCGCCGGCCAGACGCATGCCGACGGTGGTCGCGGCCTCTGACTCGACGGCCAGGTCGGCCAGCACGTTGGCCATCAACGGCTGGTTGACGAGGTAGTCGCCGAACGCGCGCCGGTGCACTGCGTGATGCACGGCCTGCACCACGCCCGCGCGCATGCCTGCCGCGCTACCGACCGCGCAGTCCAACCGGGTGTTGTTGACCATTTCGATGATGGTGGGCACCCCGCGGCCTTCCTCGCCGACCAGCCAGCCGATCGCGCCGTCGTACTCGATTTCCGCCGAGGCGTTGGAGTGGTTGCCGAGTTTGTCCTTCAGTCGCTGCAGCCGGATCGCGTTGCGAGTCCCGTCCGGCAGCACCCGAGGGAGCAGGAAGCAGGACAGGCCTCCCGGTGCCTGCGCGAGGGTGAGGAACATGTCCGACATCGGCGCGGAGGTGAACCACTTGTGCCCGGTGATGACGTAGCTGCCGTCGCCGCTTGGCTGCGCACCGGTGGTGTTCGCACGCACGTCCGACCCGCCCTGCTTCTCGGTCATGGACATGCCCGCGATCAGCCCGCGCTTCGTGCTGGGCTCGCGTAGACCGAAGTCGTACTCGGGGGAGGCGAGCAGCGGCTCGTAACGGGCCGCGAGTTCGGCGTTGTGCCGCAGTGCGGGAACAACGGCGTAGGTCATCGAGATCGGGCAGGTGTGGCCTGGTTCCGCTTGGGCCCAGACATACATCTTCGCCGCCCGGGCCACGTGGGCCCCCGGCCGATCCTGTCGCCATGGGGCGGCATGGAGGCCGTTGGCCACCGCGACGCGCATCAGGTCGTGCCAGTGCGGATGGAACTCCACCTCGTCGATGCGGTGTCCGTACCGGTCGTGGGTGCGCAGCACCGGCCGGTTCTCGTTCACCAGGCGCCCCCATTCCTGGGCCTGCGTGCTGCCTGCGAGGCTGCCCAAACTATGCAACTCTGGCTCGGCCCACTCCGCGCCCTCGCGGCGGATTCCTTCCAGCAGGGCCGGATCTGCCGCTGCGTCGTAGTCGACGAGCGGCGGCACCTGATTCGTTACTTCGTGGGTGTCAGGCATGGGGTCCTCCCAAAGCTCGTAGGGCGAATGCGCAGAGCGTCGTGATGGCGGCGGCGTCGGCGGATTCCGCGGTGAGTGGACCGGTCAGGACCTCTGCCACGGCGCCGACCAGCGCGGCCGCGGTGAGTTGGCTGTCCTGGTCGGGAAAGGCGCCCGCCGCGATGCCTTCCTCGATCCGCTGAGCGATCACGTCGCGGAACGCTTTGCGGAACACGATGCGTTCGACCTCGACGGGTGCGTCGACAGGCTCGGCCAGCAGTGCGTAAGCCAGGCGCGGAGCCTTCAGGGCGCGCCCCGCGAAGGTTTCGAACACCGCGACGATGCGCTCGGTTACCTCACCCGGACTTCGCGACGCCTCATCCACGGCGGCCACCTCGCGCGTGACGACCTGCCGGAACACCTCCGCCACCAGTTCGCCCTTCCCGGGAAAGTGCTGGTACACGCTGCCGACGGCGACACCAGCCTTGATGGCGACCGCTGCTACCGAGCAGCCCGCATAGCCATGTTCGGCGAGCAGTGCCTGGGCAGCGCCGATGATCGCGCCACGTTGGGCGTCCAGCCGTGCCTGGACCCTGGGTGTTCGCCGGTAAGCCATGTAAGAAGTGAACACGAGTTCAGTTCTTTAGGCAAGGTTCAGGAGTCGGAGGCGCGGTGGCCCTGCGCGCGCCCCGGCGCGCGTAGCCTGGTCTGGTGCTGGAGAGGTTTCACCCGGCGGTCGGTGTCTGGTTTGAGCGGCGGTTTCCTGCGGGGCCGACCGCCCCGCAGGCGGGCGGGTGGCGCGCGATCGCCGGAGGTAGTGACACTCTGATCGCCGCGCCGACCGGCTCCGGTAAGACGCTGGCGGCGTTCCTGGTGTGCATCGACCGGCTGTACCGCGCCTATGAGCTGAGCGGCGGAGTGCCCGACGGCCCGCAGGTGGTGTACGTCTCGCCGCTGAAGGCCCTGGCGGTCGACATCCACCAGAACCTGGAGGTGCCGCTGCGCGAGATCGCCGCGGTCGCCGCGGAGCTCGGCCTGGCCGCCCCTGACCTCCGGGTGGCCGTCCGCACGGGGGACACGGCCGCGTCGCAGCGGACGGCGATGCTGCGCAGGCCGCCGAACCTCCTCGTCACCACCCCCGAGTCCCTCTACCTGCTGGTAACGGCTGAGCGCAGCCGGGAAATGCTCAACCGCGTCGAGACCGTGATCGTCGACGAGATCCACGCGGTCGCGGGAAACAAGCGAGGGTCCCACCTGACGCTGACGCTCGAGCGGCTGGCCCACGTGGCGCAACGGCGCCCGCAACGGGTCGGGCTTTCGGCCACACAGCGGCCTATCGACTTAGTCGCCCGGCTGCTCGTCGGCGCGGGCACCGACCGTTCGAACTCGGACGGTTCGCCGCGCTGCGCGGTCGTCAACGTCGGCCACCGGCGCCGGCTCGACCTCACCCTGGAGACGGCCGACGACGAGTTGGGGGCGGTCGCTTCGGCCGAGCAGATGGGCCAGATCCTGGACCGGATCGGCCGGCACGTGCAGGCGCACCGGACGACGCTGGTGTTCGTCAACACCCGCCGGATGGCCGAGCGGGTCGCCCACCAGCTGGGGGAGCGGGTGGGTGAGGACGTGGTGGCCGCCCACCACGGCAGCTTGTCGAAGGAGCGCAGGCAACGGGTGGAGGCCCGCCTGAGGGCGGGCGACCTGCGGGCGCTGGTGGCGACAGCATCCCTTGAACTCGGCATCGACATCGGCCCCGTCGAGCTGGTCTGCCAGATCGGCTCACCGAGAAGCCTGGCGACGTTCGTGCAGCGGATCGGCCGTTCGAATCACACGCGCTGCGGCACCCCGAAGGGGGTGGTGTTCCCGACCAGCCGCGACGAGCTGGTCGAATGTTCCGCGCTGCTGGGCGGCGTCCGGTCCGGCCGCCTGGACGCGATCATCGTCCCGGATGCGCCGCTGGACATCCTCGCCCAGCAGGTGGTCGCCGAGTGCGCCGCGGAGGAATGGTCCGAGGACGCCCTGTTCGAGCTGGTCCGGCGGGCGGCGCCGTTCTCGGGGCTGTCCCGGGCGGACTTCGACGACGTTCTCGAACTGGTGTCCGAGGGTATCCAGACGGGCCGGGGACGGCGTGCGGCGTACGTGCACCGCGACGGAGTGAACGCCGTGTTGCGGGGGCGCCGTGGCGCGCGCATGGCCGCGCTGACCTCGGGCGGCGCGATTCCCGAGCTCGGCGACTATCGGGTGGTGGCCGAGCCGGACGAGACTCTGGTCGGGACGGTCAACGAGGACTGGGCGATCGAGAGCATGGCAGGCGACGTGTTCCTGCTCGGGACGACGTCCTGGCGGATCCGCCGGGTCGAGCCGGGGACGGTCCGGGTGGTGGACGCCCAGGGCGCCCCGCCGTCGGTGCCGTTCTGGCTCGGGGAGGCGCCGGGCCGCACCACAGAGCTGTCCGAGGAGGTCTCGCGCATTCGGGCCGAGGTGGAGCGGCGGCTGCGGGCC
The DNA here is from genome assembly GCA_050701115.1 of Haloechinothrix sp. Lineage (GTDB taxonomy): Bacteria > Actinomycetota > Actinomycetes > Mycobacteriales > Pseudonocardiaceae > JBOHER01. The sequence goes on from JBOHER010000068.1 coordinate 5,647, forward strand.
GACGACCACGATGGCGCCGTGTGGTGGCTCCGCAGCGAGTGCGGAATCGACCAGGCTACGGCCGAGGAGATCGTCCGCTACCTCGGCACCGCCCTGGCCGCGCTCGGCGCACTGCCCACCATGGACACGATCGTGCTGGAGCGGTTCTTCGATGAGAGCGGCGGAATGCAGCTGGTGGGGCACGCGCCGTTCGGCGCCCGGCTGAACCGGGCCTTCGGGCTCGCGCTGCGCAAACGCTTCTGCGTCAAGTTCGACTTCGAGCTGCAGGCGGCTGCCAGCGACGACGCGATCCTGCTGTCCCTCGGGCTGGAGCACAGTTTCCCGCTCGAGGACGTCCCCAGGTTCCTCGCCTCCCCGACGGTGGAGGAGGTCGTGCGCCAGGCGGTGCTCACCTCGCCGATGTTCGCCGCGCGCTGGCGGTGGAACCTCAACCGATCGCTGGCCGTGCTGCGCATGCGGGGCGGCAGGCGAAACCCGCCGCCCATCCAGCGGATGGAGGCCGATGACCTGATGGCGGCCGTCTTCCCGACGCTGGCCGCGTGCCAGGAGAACGTGGCGCCGGGCCCGCTGCAGATCCCTGACCAGCCGCTGGTCCGCCAGACCGTGGCCGACTGCCTGCATGAGGCGATGGACATCGACGGCCTGCGGGAGCTGGTGTCCGCCGTCGAGTCGGGCCGTGTCCGGGTCGTGGTGCGCGATACCACCGAGCCGTCGGTGCTGGCGCACGAGATCCTCAACGGGCAGCCTTTCACCTTCCTCGACGATGCGCCGCTGGAGGAGCGCCGCAGCCGTGCCGTGCGACTGCGCCGCGGCCTGCCGGTGGAGGCACGCGACCTCGGCCGGTTGGACCCGGAGGCGATCGAGCGGGTCCGCGCGGAGGTGCGGCCCGACCCACGGGACCCCGACGAGTTGCACGACCTGCTGATGACCGTGGTCGGGCTGCGTCCTGAGCAGGACTGGCGGGCCTGGTTCGACGAGCTCGTGGAGGAGCACCGGGCGGTCACCGTACGGACGGGGGAGGGAGATCTGTGGGGCGCCGTGGAGCGCAGACCGGCACTCGAGCTGCTCTTCCCCGATGCCGAGCTGGCACCCGCCTACCGCTCGCCGCGGGCTCCCGCATCCCTCGACCATGACGCAGCGGCCGCGGAGATGCTCCGCGGTCACCTGGAGTGCCGGGGACCCTCGCCGGTCGACGACCTGCGTGCGGCCACGGCACTGTCCGCTTCAGACGTCACAATCGCCCTGGCCCGATTGGAGGTCGAAGGGTTCGTGTTCCGCGGCCACTTCGAGTCCTCCGAGGGACCCGAGGAGTTCTGCGCCAGACGGCTCCTCTCCCGGATTCACGGCTACACCCGGCAGCGGCTGCGCAATGAGATCGCACCCGTCACCGCCCAGGAATTCATGCGGTTCCTATTGCGCTGGCAGCACGTCGCTCCCGGGTCCCAGCGGGAGGGCAGGCTCGGCGTCCTCACGGTGGTCGGGCAACTGCAGGGTTATGAGCTCGCCGCCGGGGCGTGGGAGGACGTCATCGCGGCTCGGGTGGAGGGCTACCGCCGCGAGTGGCTCGATGACTTGTGCCTGTCCGGGGACCTGATGTGGGGGCGCTTGTCGCCGCGGAGCCAAGCCGCTGAGGACGCCCCGCGTCGTAGTGGCATGACCCCGTCGCGGGCGACCCCGATCACCCTTGCCGTCCGCGACGACTTGCCTTGGCTGCTGCAGGCCGCACGGAGCGACCGCACCCCTGGCGCTCCGGGGCCCGGCCGCACGCTCGACGTGCTCGAGGCACTGCGGGACAACGGCGCGTTGTTCCCGGCCCAGCTCGCCGCGATCACGAGACGGCTACCGGGCGAGGTCGACGAGGCACTGTGGGAAGCGGTCGCGCGGGGACTGGTGACCGCCGACGGATTCCAGGCGCTCCGGGCGCTGCTCTCCCCCCGGCGATCGGCGCGGGTGATTGGTCCGCGGCGGCTTCGCCGGGGCGGCCGGACCGCTTCCGCACGGTCGATCGGGCGCTGGTCACTGCTGCCGGAGGCGGTCGCCACCGACGACCCCGATGAGCTGGCCGAGGCGGTGGCCGAGCAGCTGCTCGCTCGGTGGGGCGTGGTGTTCCGCGACCTCCTGGTGCGCGACACGGTCGGCGTGCCGTGGCGGGAGGTGCTGTGGGCGCTGCGGCGGATGGAAGCCCGCGGAACGGTCCGCGGCGGCCGGTTCGTCACGGGTTTCACCGGCGAGCAGTACGCCGCCCCGGAGGCGGTCGAGCTGCTGCGGGCGATGCGTAAGGTGCCGCGTTCCGGCGAAACGGTGCACCTCGCCGCCGCCGACCCGCTCAACCTCGCAGGCATCGTGCTGCCCGGCCCCCGCGTGCCCGCACTGCCCGGGAATCGCCTCACCTATGTCGACGGCGTCCCACCGGCCAACGAGCTCGCCGCACAGGTACCCAGCGGCGGGCCTTCTCGGCCTTGACCAGCGACAAGCATTTCCCGCACGACCCGCCTGGCGATTTCTTCGACGTCGGCCACGGTGAGGCGTTCTCTCGGATTTCTCGAGATGAGTCGCTGTCCATTCCGCTTCCAGCTCCGCCTCGACCCGCTTGGCGAGGTCGGATGAGCGGCCCTTCCACGTTGAGTCGTCAGGCACTCCCCAGTCCTTCCCGTGACGTCACTCCCGTGTAAGCAAGTGTAATGCGGTGTCTTACACGTGGCCACATCTTCGTTTACTGCTAGGGCGTGTCTCCTGATGGTTTCTCCCCGCGTCTAGGCTCGGGCCAATGGCGAGGTATTTCGACGTGCATCCAATGAATCCACAGCGACGGTCGATCGGTCAGGTCGTTGAACTACTTCGCGCGGACGGCCTGATCGCCTATCCGACGGACTCGTGCTACGCATTGGGATGCAGGCTGGGTAACAAGCAGGGCATCGACCGGATCAGGGAGATCCGCCGGCTCGACGACCGGCATCACTTCACGCTCATGTGCCACAACTTCGCCCAGCTCGGCCAGTTCGTGCACGTGGACAACGCGGTGTTCCGCGCGATCAAGGCGTCCACACCCGGTAGCTACACCTTCATCCTGCCCGCCACGAAGGAGGTGCCCCGCAGGTTGATGCACCCGAAGAAGAAGACCGTCGGCGCCAGGATCCCCGAACACCCAGTCGCCCAGGCACTGCTCACCGAATTCGGTGAACCACTGCTGTCGAGCACCCTGCTACTGCCCGAGCTGGAGGAGCCGATGACCCACGGTTGGGAAATCAAGGAACGGCTCGATCACGCCGTGGACGCGGTGATCGATTCCGGTGACTGTGGCACGGTGCCCACCACGGTGATTGACTTCTCACGGGGCGAACCAGAGATCGTCCGCCGGGGCGCGGGCGACACGACCAGCTTCGAATAACGCACCACGTGACGCGGCGTTACCGCACGTGATGGCCTTGCAACATCCCGATGCACGCTCGCGCGAGCAGCGGCATCCTTGATGGCATGACAAATACTTTGACGAGGCCGCGGGAGAGACGCATGATCGCAGGGGTCTGCGCGGGGCTGGCCGAACGACTGGGCTGGAAACCGAGGACCGTCCGGCTGCTGTTCGTGCTGTCCTGCCTGCTGCCGGGTCCGCAGTTCCTGATCTACATCGCGTTGTGGATCATCATGCCTGATCGCGGCTACTGATCATTCTCGCTGCGTACTACAGCCGCGTGCGGGGTTGCTGGTGGCTCGGTCAGTAGGCTTCGCTCGTGGACCTCCTGCACGGCGCCCTCGGTTCGGGTGGGGACCAGGCGCTGGTACTGGCAGTCGCGCATGCGTTGGTGCGTCGGGTCAGCCGCGGTGAGTCTGGTCCGGTTATCCGGGTGTACCGGCCGGACGCACCGGTCGTTGCCTTCGGCAGGCGTGACTCGCTGCTTCCCGGATTCGCCGCTGCGGTCCGCGCCGCGCGTGACGCCGGTTTCACGCCCGTCGTACGGCCGCAAGGAGGTCGGGCGGTCGCCTATACCGAGCAGTCCGTTGTGGTCGATCACGTAAGCCCGTACCCCGACTTCCCATCAGGCATGGACGAGCGGTTCACAACCTACGGCGAGTTGTGGTCAGGCGTACTTCGCGAGCACGGGGTGGACGCAAGGGTCGGGGCGGTTCCGGGCGAGTACTGCCCCGGTGCCTACAGCGTGAACGCGCGCGGTCAAGTGAAGCTCGTCGGGACCGCCCAGCGACTGGTGCGACGCGCATGGCTGTTCAGCGCCGTAGCCATCTTCGACGGCGCCGACGCGTTGCGACCCCTGCTGACCGAGATCTACCGGATCCTCGAGCTGCCCTTCGACACCTCCTCGGTCGGATCGGTGCACACGGAGGCGCCGGGGCTCTCACTCGACCGGCTCGAGGAAGCGATCATTGCTGCCTACGACAACCGCTTCGGGGTGGCTCCGGCCTCCCTCGGCGAGCAGGTCATGAACGCTGCGCGAAAGGTGGTCGACGACCACCGTCTCTAGGCTCAGCTCGTTCCGTCACCGTGCGCACCTTCTGGACGTTATGCCGACGTCGGCATCATCATCGTCGTAGGCGGATGAGCCTTTCACGCGAGAAGGGCGCTGGCCCGCTCGTGACCCTCGGCGCATAATGACCGGCATGCCTGAGATTCCGTCGCATCGTCATCACGCCATCGACTACGTCGAGCTCACGGTGACCGACCTCGAACAGGCCAAGCACTTCTACGCGGCCGCGTTCGGCTGGGCGTTCAACGACTACGGAGGCGAGTACGCGGGCATCCAGAACCCGCAAGGCGGCTCCGCGCCCGAAGTCGGCGGCCTCCGACTCGATCAGGATGTGCGGCCTGGCGGGCCCTTGGTCCTGCTCTACTCGGCCGATCTCGATCAGACGCTCGCGGCGGTCCGTGATTCCGGTGGCCGGGTGGTCAATGGACCTTACAAGTTTCCGGGTGGTCGCCGATTCCACTTCCAGGACCCCAGTGGAAACGAGCTAGGGGTCTGGGCTGAGGCATAGTCGAGCGCCTTTGCTATGTCGCTGCCTTACCGTAACGGTTGATGCCGTACTGGAATGTCGAATGGGCCCGGCCCAGCTCAGCTGCCCTGGGCGTCCTCTACCGGTCGATGCTGAAACGGGCCATGCTTGTGCTGTCGGGTTGTAGTACTGAGACGACGTAGCTCTTGCCCGAGCCGGTGAATGCGACCGGGACGGTCACGGTGGCACCTGGCGGGATCGCGCCATCGCGGTCGGCACCGTGCCATTCGAAGACCAGCACGAGTTCTTCATCGTCGCGGTCGACGCCTGCGAGCACTTGCATCATCGCTGGATGCACAGGAGCGTCGGTGTTGTTGGTGTAGGTCAGGTCAATGGACCATTCCGCAGGTGGGTCGCCAGGCTGGGCGAACTCCGCGGCCTTCTCGGGATCCAAAAGGATAAAGTTGTCCACTTTGACGTCGATGCCATCGACATGCGTCTGACCGAAGGTGTATGAGTCCAAGCTCGGGTTGGGCGGTCCGACATGGCCTGCTGCGTCCTCTGGTGAGGAACTGCCGCATCCTCCGAGCAGCGGGACCAGAAGTGTCACCGTCCCGAGTAAAAGCCGGATCACGGCTGCACTCCATCTGCGCCATTGGTTGAGCCATGGGCGTTCGAGGCAGAGCCGACATGCGTGTCCAACCTGAGCGTGGCCAGGGACTTGTTGTTGATCTCGGCTCCGCCTGCAACCGAGAGCCGGATGCCGTTGTAGACGTAATCCCACAGGGGGCGGTTGGCTTGTAGGTCGCTGGCGAGGAGGGCGATCCCGTTTCGGTCGTCGTCCCACAGCCGGATCAGCGGGCCCAGTGGATATGGCTTGACCTCGATCTTGGTGAGCGCGTACGTGTCGACGGTTCGCCCGCGGTACTGCAACCAGTTAGCTCCGGCAGCGATCTTGCGGGGCATGCTGGCTGCCAAACCGGCGCATCCGCCAACCAGCGCGATCAGCCACGGCATATCGGAGATCTTGAGTGCGCTCAGCACCACTCCGACGATTACCCCGAGGACAGCCGCAATGGGAAGCAAGACAACGACGGTCCTCATGCTGGTGCGGTGCCACGCCAGCACGGGATGACCTGGGATTGGTGAAGGCGGCGGAGCTCCCTGGGCCTGGGGCGCATGATCGGCGCTCGCCTCGTTAAGGACCGGTGCGCGCGGCGGCTTAGGCTCACCGGTCTGCGGATCGAGTCGGCGCGGCGGATTCGCGGATGGGTTGTTTGGGCTGGTGCTCATCAGCCACTCTCCTTCGATGTGTAGGCGATGGACCGCAGACAGTGTTTCGAGTTCGTCTTCGGGACGACGAACTCAGAGATCGCGGTTTCCCTCTGCGGGAGCTGCTACTTGCTACCGCCGCCGTATGAACTCTTGTACTTAAGCCCGGGAACATGGTTGAGCTCCAGGATGCCGACCGCTTGCTTCGTGACCTCGGCACCGTTGGCGACCGAATGCAAGATGCCGTTATAGATCAGGTCCCAGATTCGCCGATCCGTCTGGAGCTCCTCGAAGCTGCGCTCGATCGCTCGTTCGCCGTCCCACAGGTACAGGAACAGGTTCGTTCCTCCAAAGAATGCGTCGACCTTTTGCAGTTCGTAGAGCTTGACGTTGTTGCTCTTGGTCACTCCCCAGCGGATGCGCGTGATCTGGAGCCAGTCGGATCCCGCTGAGTGCACCATGAAGGTGAGTGGGCTTGAGATGAGCAGAGTGCCGCCGAGGATAAAAACCCAGATCAGCCAGCTGCTCAACATGTCGAGCCCGTCGCCCTTCATGAGAGATATGGCCCCAAAACTCACAGCAAATAGCGTGAGACTCCAAGCCGCAAGGGAGATTTTTCCCCTTGCGTTCTCACGGTGCCAGGCGAGCACCGGGCCCATGCCGGGTGGTGGTTCGGGTCTTCGGGAGAGCCGCAATTCGCGACCCGGATCGTCTTCGGCCTTGTCGTCCCTCCCAAGATAGCTCAGCCCGGGCGGAGGGAACGGCTCGCCAGTTTGCGGGTCTGGCCGGGGCGGCAGATGCCAGGTAGCAGGATGTTCGTGTTGCTTGCGGGGCTCGCCTGAGGGGCCGGGTGATTGCTGGTCAGTCATTATGGCCTCTCATTCGGGAACGAAAAAGTCGGCAGCGGCCTGTCCGCCGATCGCTCCTACGATCGCTCCTACGATCGCGCCGCCTGTGCCTACAACGGCCGTACCGACCGGTCGCAGTGAGGACCCGGTGATCGCTCCGTAGACGGCCAGAGCTCCTGCGGCACCGAGAGCGCCGCCTGCGAGGTTCGCACCCGAGTCCACCGCGGCCTTTGTCCATGTCTGCTCGCCCTTGAGCGCGTCGTTCGCTTCGGTGCCGATCACGAGGAGGCTCCCGACGGCCGGTAGCCGCTTCAGAACCTTCTGCGCGGTCTTGGCATTCGCGGTCGCATCAGGAGGAAGGCCATGTAGTTTCTCCTTACCCGGGTAGTACGACACCCAGTCCCGTACCTGCTGAGGCACGTGCTTGATGTACTGCTCGAACTGGTTAACCCGCTGCTGGTAGTACAACTGCCCCATACGGGCTTTCGCAGCGGCTCGGGTCAGTTGCTCGCGTTGCCAAGAGTCCAGGTCATCGACGGTGCCCAGCGCCCATTTCTGGTAGAAGGTTGCTTCTTTGCTTAGGCGTGTCGCGTGGATGAAGGCTTCCTTCCGTGGGTTTTCGAACGCAGAGATGGTGCTGGCGACCCTGGACGCCGCGACGCTGCCGACGGTCCATGCGTCCAGGCTGGAGCCTTCGGGTGCCTCGAGGGCGTCCCGGAGGTTAGCGTGTGCTTCGTCCTCACGGTTGCGGGCGTCGGAGACGATCGCTTTACACGTGTTGAAGACCTCGACCTTGCGGTTGTACTCCCTGGCGATCTCCTGGTAGGTCTCCCATGCGCGCGTGTACTCGGGATTGCTCTGGAAGTCGCCGTTCGAGTTCATCGATCCAACCGGTATGGGCGGATTGCGGACCGACGGGTGTTGATTGATCACCGGTGCGGGCGGCACGATGAACGGCCCATCCACCTCCAAGCCGCCAGCGGTCGCCTTCTGCAACGCGTCGTCCATCCGCGCGATCACCGCGTCGAGCGCGTCAGCGAACTCACGCACTGCCCGTCCGTAGTTCTCCGCGGTGTAGGCCAGATCGTCGGCGTCTCTGCCCACTCCCCTGATCGAGTCGTGATACGCCTGACTCGCAGGGCCGCGCCAACCCGAGTACGCGGCGTTCTGCGCGTCGCAAACCTTGTCCGCTGCCGCTCGCCCGGCAATGGTGAGATCGCCCAGCCAATCCGCGCCTTCGATGCAGGTACCCGAGCTACCGTTAACCGTGGTATTGAGCTGCCCCGTCATCGCGGTCCCATCTCGCGGGGCTCGTGGTCCAGCGGGACACGCTCGATCCTGCCGACGATGCTGCTGTTGCCGCCGCGACCCCCACGGGGGTTTTCCTCGCGGTACTGCATCGCGCCCTCGTTGGTGTTCTCGATCTCGTCGTAACTGCCGTCCGCCGCATGCACCTTGCCCGCGGTGTCGTCCACTGTGTGCGCGATGATCGCGCCGATCTTCTGCAACCGGGCCATCGCCTCACCGACGATGTCCGACGAGGCACCCGCATCCACCGCGGCGGCCTTGGTGGTGACGACCCTGTCCAAGGACTCCGCACCCGCTTGCAGGTGCCCGGTGATCTGGCGCAATGCTCCCGGTTCGTAGCTGTACCCGTCGCCGCTCCCCTGCGGCTGTCCCGGTGGTCCGATCGGCATGATGCTTCCCCTCCTCAGCTGAAATGATTC
>JBOHER010000069.1:0-20072 GCA_050701115.1 Haloechinothrix sp.
ATTCCTGCTGGCCGTAGCCACCCTGCTCCTGCTGCTGCTCGCCGCCGCCGTACTGCGACTCCCCCTGCTGCTGTTCGCCGCCGTACTGCGACTCCCCCTGCTGCTGCTCGCCGCCGCCGTACTGCGACTCCTGCTCCTGCTCCTGCTCCTGCTGCTGCTGCTGCTCGCCGCCGACGAAGCCCCTGGCTTTGTCCGCCACGCTGTCGATGGTGTCGGAGTGGTCGCCGAACCTGGACTTCGCGAAGTCTGCACCCTTGTCGATGGCCTGCTCGACCTTGTCGCCGTGCTCGCTTAGTGCGTCCTGTGCCTTGTTCTTCATCTCATCGAAGTTCATACCTTGGGCACTCCTTCTGCTCCCCATCCGGCACTGTGCATACCGGGACTTTGTAGGCCCTTTCGAGGGCCGGGACAGCCCCCATCCAACCTCAGTTCTGAGATTTCGCAACGCGAGATAACCACACTGAGTTAGTAATATTCCCGCGGTGATAACGCAGATCCCGCCACAATAAAACCAAATCGGACGAAGCGCCCGGTCGACCGGATTAGCGCGGCCCACGAATCGCTGCCGAAAGGGCAGTCAGAGGATCGGCCACAGTGGACAGTGGGCCAGCCGAAGGAAGCACCGGTAGCAAACGTTCACGACCCTCCCGTATGGACTCGGCCAACTCGGTGAGCACATCGACAAGGATTGCAATGTCAGCCTCATCTGGCGGCTGCCCTCCTCGTTCGACGGTCACCACGAGCTCGGTGACCGCGTCCGTGATTTGCTCCAGGGCAATGATGGCCGACCACATCGAGATGGCGTGACGCCCCGCCTCGGACGGTTCAACGATCACCTCGCCGAACGCCGTACGCAGGTCAGCCGATGCGCGGTAGGCCCGGCGCCGGGCCCGAGTCCGCGTTACCCGGTCCTGATCAGCGGCCACCGGTCGCAGCGCGAGCTGCACGTACTCCTGGACGCGCACGAGCGCGTCGGCGACCTGACCACCGGCTCTCGGCCGCAGACTGCCCGGCCACAGCCAATAGCCCGCGACCAACACGATCACACAACCGAGCACGGTGTATCCCAGCCGTTGCAGCAGCAACGTCGGATCACCGAGGTTCTGGATGTCCAACTGCACGATGATCAAGGGCGTGACGCACGCACTGAGAATGCCGTAGTTCAGTGCCTTGCCGACCGGGATGCCCGCGGCGAAAACCCCGGCGAGAACCGCCAAAAGCCACCCGTGCGGGTGAACCACAAGAACAATGGCGGCCAGTAGCACCCCAGCCACCGTGCCAATTCCGCGGAGCACCGCACGACCGAAAATCGAGCCGAGTTCCGGCTTGAGGACGATGGCCACGGTGAGCGCGATCCAGGTGGAATGCTCCGAGGCGAACATGAGCCCGATCGCCTCGGCGATGCCGATGCACAGCGTCAGCCGCGCCATCGCTTTGCCGGTCGTTCGGTCCGGGATCAACGCGGCGAGGAGTTCGCTCGCCCAGGTGCGAAACGGAGCCGGCTCGTCCGGCACGCGCTCCCGGCCGGTGCCGAGCCGAGCGACCCCTGCGAAGAGCGCGTCCAGCGCGGGCTGGATTCCGGTGCAGGCAGGCGGCTTCGGATGCATTGGAAGCTCGGTGCCCGCCAGTACGGCAACGGCGATCCGGGTGAGGTGATCGACCACCGGCTGCGGTGCCCGCTGACCCGAGTTGACCAGGGCCACCGACGCCTCGACGATCGGTGACGCCTGGGAGAGCAGCGTGAGCAGGGACCGGTAGGCGGCATCCCGCCCCGGCACCCGAGTGCGGGCGGTGAGCAACCGGTCAAAGGCCACGTTCATGGCAACGGTCAGCTGATGCCGCGCCGCACGTGAGGTAGCTTCATCCTCGGCCGAGAGCATCACCGCGAGCTCAACGAAAACCTGGGCCACCGCGCTACGTTCCGGATGGGTGCCACGCACCGTCCAGCCCGCGAGCGCGATCAGCAGACTCCAGGCGGCGCCGAGCACGAATCCACCGACCAGTACGCCCAGCCCGATATCCACCAGGTGGGTGCCGGCACCGACGACGCCGAAAACCAGAAGCATCAGGCCGGCGGTTGACGCGCTCTGGCCGGCCCCGCTGATGAGCACAGAGGTCATGGCGAGCAGCACCACCATCACCGCGGACAGCAGCGAAGACCCCACCGTGAGCGCGCCGAGCAGATAGCCGATCGTCGCGGCGACCGCGGCTGCGCCGCACCGAATGGCGTGCTGTCGGTACGGCCCCTCGCTATCAGCGAGCACAATCGGGAGGGCGCCAGTGGAGATCAACGCACCGAGTTCGGCGTGGTCCAGCGCCAAAGCGATGGCAAGCGGTAACACGAGGACCAGCACGGCCCGGCCGGACGCACTCCACGGCACCGGAACCGGCCGCAGGCGCAACAGGTGCACCAACCAGAGCGGCGCACGCCCGCGAACGCCCCTGCGATCGCGCCGCTCACTGCTGACAGACACGCACCCATCTTCGCCCAACGACCACCGGCGTAGGCTTCTCGTGCAGCATCCGCAGCCGTGCAGAGGAGGAATGAATGTCCACCAAGACGTTCTCGTTCGAGGTCAACCGCACTAGCAGCGCGGAAGCGGCGACATTGTTCAAACTTGTCAGCGACGGTGCCAACTGGTCGGAGTGGGCCAAGCCGGTGGTGCCGAGCTCGGAGTGGGTGACTCAGGGCGAGCCTGCTCCTGGCGGTGTGGGCGCGATCCGGAAACTCGGTGTCGGCCGGCTGGGCATCAAAGAACAGACCACGGCCTATGAGCAGGATCGGCTGCACGCCTACGAGTTGCTCACCCCGGGGCCGGTCCGCAACTACCGGGCGGAGGTCCGCCTGACCCCGCGTGCCGAGGGCGGCACCGACATTCGATGGAGCGGCAAGTTCGACGAGCGGATCCCGGGTACCGGAAAGATCGCTCAGCGCGCGCTCAGCGGAGTGATCACGCAGCTGATCACCAAACTCATCAAGGCAGCCGAGCGCACCTCGTGAGTGGCATGACGGCCGTAGGCGGCAGGCAGGTTACGCGTCGCGCTTCTGCAGGCGGGGGAAGGTGTCACCGAGCAGGTTGACCAACTGCTGGCTGAGCAGCAGGTGCACCTGTTCGCGGGTCAGGTTGCCGTGCGTGATCCATTCTCGTCCCGCTGCCTTCACCATGCCGCCATACGCGCGGATCATCGCGCGCAGTTCCTTGCCATGCTTCGTGACGTCGTCCAGCCCGACGGCGGCCACCACGTATTCGGCGGCCTGCTCATCGGCCTCGGCCAGGATCCGCTCAACCTCGGGGTCGTCGCCCACTCCCTCGGCGCCGATCACCGCGACCCACGTCTTGCCATGCGCGCTGATGGCCTCCAGCAACCAATCGACGCTGAACTCCACCCGTTCGGCCAACGATCCGCTGGGCACCTCAGGGATCTCCGTGCTTGGCACGATCACCATCCGGCGGACGACCTCGAGGTACAGGCCACGCTTGGAACCGAAGTAGTGGTTGATCAACCCCCTGGCCACCCCTGCCTCCCGCGCCACGTCGGTCGTCGACACCGCCGCGTAGGGGCGCTCACCGAACAGGCCGATGGCGCACTCGAGTATCTGCGCTCGCCGCGCATCCGGCTCGAGTCGCCGCCACCGGGGGGCCGTCTCGGTACTCATGGGTAGCTATTTTGCCGCATGCCCGGTGATCACGGGTGGTGCTTGCCCACCCAAGGTAGCCATCCGGGCACCTCCTTGTTGACGGTCCCGGTGAAATCCGGCGGCCGGCGCTGCAGAAAGGACACCACGCCTTCGACCGCGTCCGGGCTGGTCGCGCACTCCGCGATCAGCCGGGAGTCCAACTCGTGCACCGGCAGCGGCGAATCCAGCGGACTCATCCGGTACAGCATCTGCCGGATCACCGCAACCGAGACCGGGGCGGTCTTGGCCACCAGATCCCGCGCGATCTCGTAGGCCTTGTCCAACACCTCGTCTGGCTCGTGCAGGCTGTGCACCAGCCCGGTGGACAACGCCTCCTCGGCGCCGAACACCCGCCCGCTGACCATCCAATCCAGCGCCCTGCCCAGCCCGACCAGCCGCGGCAGAAACCACGTTGAAGCACCTTCCGGGTAGATGCCGCGCTGGGAGAACACGAAGCCGAAGCGTGCGTCGGTGGCGGCCAGTCGGTAGTCGGCGGGCAGGATGATCGTCGAACCCGCGCCGACGGCCGCCCCCCTGATCGCCGCGATCACCGGCTTCCGGCTCTCGAAGATCCGCCGCGAGCACCTGCCCGCAGGCTCCTGCCAGGCCTCATCCGAGTAGTCCTCGGACGCCTTGAGCGATCCGGCCGAGAGGTCGGCGCCGACGCAGAAGTCCTTGCCTTCGCCGGTGAACACGATCACCCGCACGTCTTCGTCGCCATCCGCCCGGGTGAACGCGTCGTTCAGTTCGTTCGACATCCTGATCGTGTAACCGTTGCGCGCCTGCGGGCGGTTCAACGAGATCGTCGCGATCCGGTCAGCGACCGAGTAGGCGACTTCGTCATACGTCATTCCTGCACGATCCCAGCCTGTTGTCATCCTGTCAACTACATCGAGTGAGGGCGGTCCAACCGATGTTCGCCGGTGGCGCGACAATGCTGTGCGGGCACGAAGGAAGGGCGGAGCACGAGCGTGGGTACAGCGTCGATCATCCAGCGAATCGCCGACGAACTGGGCGTGGCGGAGCGCCAGGTCGCCGCGGCGGTTGGCCTACTCGATGGCGGAGCAACCGTGCCGTTCGTGGCGCGCTACCGCAAGGAGGTGACCGGGGCGCTCGACGACACCCAGTTGCGCACCCTCGATGAACGCCTCCGCTACCTGCGTGAGCTCGAGGAACGGCGCACCGTGATCCTCGATTCGATCCGCGAGCAGGGCAAGCTCGACGCCGACCTCGAGGCGCGCATCCTGGCAGCCGATTCCAAGGCCCGGCTGGAGGACATCTACCTGCCGTACAAGCCCAAGCGGCGCACCAAGGCACAGGTCGCGCGCGAGGCGGGCCTCGAACCGCTGGCCGACACCCTGCTGGCCGATCCGGCACAGGATCCCGAGACCACCGCAGCGTCCTATGTGGACGCGGGCAAGGGGGTCGCCGACATCAAGGCGGCCTTGGACGGGGCGCGGGCGATCCTGGTGGAGCGGTTCGGTGAGGACGCCGACCTGATCGGTGAGCTCCGCGAGCGCATGTGGTCCCGCGGCCACCTGGTGTCCGCGGTGCGCGAGGGCAAGCACGAGCCCGGCGCGAAGTTCAGCGACTACTTCGAGTTCTCCGAGCCGTTCACCAAGTTGCCCTCGCACCGGATTCTCGCGGTGTTCCGCGGCGAGAAGGAAGAGGTCCTCGACCTCACTATGGCGCCGGAGCAGCCAAGCCAGGAGCCCGCCGACGGTCCCAGCGAGTACGAGCTGCGGATCGCCGCGCGGTTCGGTTTCGACGACCGTGGACGTCCCGCCGACAAGTGGCTCACCGACACCGTGCGGTGGGCCTGGCGCACCAAGATCTTGCTGCACCTGGGAATCGACCTGCGGATGCGGCTGCGCCAGGCCGCTGAGGACGAAGCGGTGCGCGTCTTCGCGGCGAATCTGCGTGACCTGCTGCTCGCCGCCCCCGCGGGCACCCGCGCCACGATGGGGCTTGACCCGGGCTACCGCACCGGCGTGAAGGTCGCGGTGGTCGACGCGACCGGCAAGGTCGTCGACACCGCCACCGTCTATCCACACCAGCCGCATCAGCGCTGGGATTCCTCGATCGCCACGCTTGCCCAACTGGCGCGCAAGCACCGGGTCGAGCTGATCGCCATCGGCAACGGCACCGCATCGCGCGAAACCGACAAGCTGGCAGCCGAACTGATCAAGCGGCACGCCGAACTGAAGCTGACCAAGGCGGTGGTGTCCGAAGCCGGTGCCTCGGTGTATTCGGCGTCGGCGTTCGGCGCGCAGGAACTGCCCACTTTGGACGTATCATTGCGCGGCGCGGTGTCTATCGCGCGCAGGCTGCAAGACCCGCTGGCCGAGTTGGTCAAGATCGACCCGAAGTCGATCGGCGTCGGCCAGTATCAGCACGACCTGCCCGAGTTCTCGCTGTCCCGCTCGCTCGACGCGGTCGTCGAGGACTGTGTGAACGCGGTCGGGGTGGACGTGAACACCGCATCGGCGCCGCTGTTGGCCCGGGTGTCCGGCATCGGGTCCTCACTGGCCGACAACATCGTGGCGCACCGGGATGCGGTCGGTCGATTCCGCTCGCGCAGCGCGCTGACCGAGGTGCCCCGGCTGGGTCCGAAGGCATTCGAGCAGTGCGCGGGCTTCCTGCGCATCGCCGGTGGCGACGACCCGCTGGACGCCTCGGCCGTGCATCCGGAGGCCTACCCTGTGGTGCACCGGATCCTCGACGCCGCCGGAGTCGGTGTCGGTGAGCTGATCGGCAACACCACGACGCTGCGCACGCTGGACCCGAAGCGGTTCGCCGATGAGCGGTTCGGCCTGCCGACCGTCACCGACATCCTCGGTGAGCTGGAGAAGCCGGGCCGCGACCCGCGTCCGGCGTTCACCACGGCCACCTTCGCCGACGGTGTGGAGAAGGTGGCCGACCTCAAGCCGGGCATGGTGCTCGAGGGCGTGGTCACCAACGTCGCCGCGTTCGGTGCGTTCGTCGACGTCGGCGTGCACCAGGACGGGCTGGTGCACATTTCCGCGCTGTCCAACACTTTCGTTTCTGACCCGCGCGATGTGGTCAAATCCGGCGACGTGGTCAAGGTCAAGGTGCTCGACGTGGACGTCGCCCGCAAGCGGATCTCGTTGACGCTGCGGCTGGACGACGAGCCCGGCAAGCCCGCCACGCGCGGTGCACGTAGCGGCGGCCAGCAGCGTGGCGGCGGCCAGCGTGGCGGCGGCCAGGGTGGCGGCGGCCAGGGTGGCGGCGGCCAGCAGCGCGGGCGATCCGCCCAGCGTGATCAGCAGCGGAACACCCCACCCGTGGCGGCACCATGGCCGATGCACTCCGGCGGGCAGGCCTGAGCAGATAGCGTGGTTGCCTCGTGAGTGAAAGTTGCCGCTCTGGCAACCACAATCACTCACGAGGGTGCGGGGGCCACCTGCATGTCTCAGGTCACGTCGAGCTTGGCGGCTTTGCGTAGCAGGGAGGGTGCCAGGCGGGACAGCACGCGTGCGGCCTTGGCTTCGACGGTCACCGGTACCACGGCGGCATCGTGCTGCACGGCGCGCAGGATCTCCTTCGCCACACCCTCGGGTGGGAAGTTGCGCCTGCGATACAGCTCGCTGGTGCGGATCTGCTTGCGTGCCTGCTCCTCGTCGCCCACCCCGGCGAAGGTGGTCGTCATGGTGATGTTGGTGTTGACGATCCCCGGGCAGATCGTGGACACCCCGATGCCCGATCCACCCAGTTCGGCGCGCAGGCAGTCCGACAGCATGAACACCGCTGCCTTGCTGGTGGCATAGGCGGACAGGATCTTCGACGGCAGGTAGGCCGCGGCCGAGGACACATTGACGATGTGGCCGCCCTCGGCGCGCGCCACCATCAGCTCGCCGAACGCCTGGCAGCCATAGATCACGCCCCACAGGTTGACATCGAGCACCCGCTCCCAGTCCTTTGTGGACGTGGTGAGAAACGTGCCGGAGTGCCCGATTCCCGCGTTGTTGACCACGATGTCCGGCACTCCGTGTGCGGCAGCCACATCGGCGGCGAACTTACGCATGGCCTGCTCGTCGGCCACGTTGACCTGGTAGGCGTGTGCGAGCGCACCCGCTCGTTCGGCGGTGCGCGCAGCGCTGTCCAGGTCGATGTCGGACACCACGACCTCCGCACCCTGCTCGGCGAACGCCAGCGCGGTGGCCCGGCCGATGCCGCTGCCCGCACCGGTGACCACCGCCAGCCGGTCTGCGAACGCCCGACGCCGCGGACCCACCCGGGCGCGACGGAGTGCCCTGGACTCCACGCCCCCGGTGACGTGACCGATGAACTCGCTGACCATGCGCGCGATCGCCGCGGGATGGGTGATCGGCGCCCAGTGCCGCGCGTACAGGGTGCGCCGCCACAGGCGTGGCACCCAGCGCTCGACGTCCTCGGTGAGCGCCGGCCGCACGTAGCGGTCTCCTGCCGGTTGGATCAATTGGACCGGCACCTCGGTGGTGCGCTGCCTCGGCCGGGCGAGACGCTGCGGAATATTCGCCCGATACAGGTTGATGCCCAAGATCGCGTCCGAGGCCAGCGTCGGCGCCGGATGACTCTGCGACCAGGAGATGCCCTCCGCCTTGCGCAACACCGATGGCCAACGCCTGGCCAGCCACAGCTTCCAGGCCATGGGGGCGATGGCGGGCAGTTGGAGCACCGCGATATACCAGGAATGCAGTAGCTGATCGAACACCTGGCGCAGATTGCGTGGCGTCGGCCGCGTCAGGCGGCGCCGCGACCAGTAGCCGACGTGGTCGAGGCACGGGCCGGAAATGGAGGTGAAGGACGCGATCCGATCACGTGCGCCCGGATCGGTCACCGGCTCCCATGCCTGGATCGATCCCCAGTCATGTGCGACGACATGCACCGGCCGGTCGGGGCTGACCGCCGCGGCGACGGCGAGCAGGTCAGCGGCAAGAAACTCGAGCCGGTAGGCGTCCCGGCCACGCGGTGCAGAAGATTCGCCTGCCCCGCGCACGTCATAGGACACGACGTGGAAGTCATTGGCGAGCAGCGCGGCGACACCGTCCCACACCGAATGGGTATCCGGGTAGCCGTGCATCAACAGGACGGTTGGGTTGCCCGGATCGCCTCGTTCGAACACCGCCAGGAGAACGTCGCCCGAATCCACCATCCGACTTGGACCCTGAGTGCTCACATTCGCCTCTTTCCTGGTGTCCCGGACTGCAAGCACAGATTCTAGGAGGCCGGTAGCGCGCGACCAGCTGTCCGGGCTGACCTCTGCTCAGCCTGGCCGCACTTCGGTGACGACGAACGGCAACCCCTGCTGACACGTCGTCATCAGGTCGGTGTCGACTTGCCCGGTGACCTCGACCCTGCTCCCAGGTCGCGGTCGCGGCTCTCCCCCAAGGAGCAGGTACACCTTGTCGTTGACGCTCAGCACCAGGCAGCCAGCCTCGACACCGGCCTCCACTGTCCCGCGAAGCGTGGTTTCCGCGCCCGGTGGCGGCGACGGATTCGGGGCGCTCGTGGTGGGCTCGGGCGAGCCCGGACCGGCAGGCGGCACCCGCTCACCACACGCGGCGCCCGACACGAACGCCGTGGCCGCGATTACCAGCACTACTGCACCTGAGGCTTTCATGCGGCCCATTGTGCGCCGTCAGGCGTCAGGCGGACGACACGATCCACCAATTGTCAGGTCGGGCGCGCCCCCGACGACGCGCCCGACCTGACAACGAAGACGATCGAGGCCCCTGGTCGTCCTGACGTCCGGTTCCGCGAACTTGTCTCGTAATCGCGAACTCATCGAAAGAAGTTGCACAGAGTGATCGTTGTTACCCGAATGGAGCAACCAGCTGGTGCGGTGCGACCATCAGCACTCACGGCCCTCGGTGCGTGGCGATCTGGACGGGGAGGTGGCGATGAATCCGTTCACGGCGGCGACCCATCCTTCCGGCGACATCGTCGACGCGGTCGTGATCGGCGCGGGTCCCAACGGTCTGGTCGCCGCGAATGTGCTCGCTGACGCGGGCTGGGACGTGCTCGTCCTGGAAGCCGCAGATGAGCCAGGCGGTGCGGTGCGGACCGCCGAGATCACCGAACCTGGGTTCCTGAGTGACCTGTGCAGCGCTTTCTACCCGCTCGGGGTCGCCTCACCGGTGCTCGCGGAGTTGGAGCTGGACGCATTCGGGTTGCACTGGCGGCACGCTCCTGCGGTGCTCGCGCATGTGCTGGCCGACGACCGCTGCGTGCTGCTGTCCCGCGAGCCGGGGCGGACCGTCGCGTCGGTGGCCGAGTTCGCCGAGGCAGACGGCGATGCCTGGCTGCGGTGCTTCGCCGACTGGCAGCGGATCAGGGATGACCTGCTCGACGCGATCACCCGTCCGTTCCCGCCGATCCGGGCGGCAGGACGGTTGTTCCGCACACTGGGCGCCGGCGACGCGCTGCGGATGGCCAGAATGGCAACCCTACCGGCCCGCCGGTTCGGCGAAGAGCACTTCGCCGGTGTCGGTGCGCAGGTCCTGTTGGCGGGGTGCGCCCTGCACACCGACCTCGGCCCGGATGACGCAGGCAGCGCGGTGTTCGGCTGGCTGCTGGCAATGCTCGGACAGGACGTAGGGTTCCCGGTGCCGGAAGGCGGCGCCAGCCGGATCGCCGACGCCCTCGTGCGGCGGCTGGCCGATCGCGGCGGGCGTATCGAGTGCGCGCGACCGGTGTCGGGGGTGGTGGTCGCCGGAGGTAAGGCGTTGGGCGTTCGGGACGCGGCTGGCGGCTTGGTGCGGGCCCGCCGCGCGGTGCTCGCCGACGTCCCGGCACCGTCGCTGTACCGGGACTTGGTGGGCCCAGACCATGTGCCACCCCGGCTGGTGGCCGACCTGGACCGGTTCAGCTGGGACCATGCCACGCTCAAAGTGGACTGGGCGCTGTCCGCTCCGATCCCCTGGACCGCACCGCATGCGTCGGAGGCAGGAGTCGTGCACCTGGACGCGGACGTGGACGGGCTGGCCATGTTCGCGACCGAGCTGGCGACGCACCGAATACCCAGCCAACCGTTCGTGCTGCTAGGGCAGATGACCACGGCGGACCCGAGCCGCTCACCGGAGGGCACCGAATCGGTCTGGGCCTATACGCACATCCCGCGCCGAAACTGGAGCAGGAAGGAGGTACAGCAGCACGCCGATCGCATCCGGCAGCTCATCGAGAAGCACGCGCCTGGCTTCACCGACCGCATCCTGGCCTGCCGGGTTCATGGCCCCGATGACTTGGAGCGACACAATCCGAGCCTGGTGGGCGGTGCGATCAACGGCGGTACCGCGGCCATCCACCAGCAACTGTTCTTTCGGCCGGTCCCGGGGCTCGGCCGCGCGGACACGCCGATCGACCGGCTGTTCCTGGCCAGTGCGTCAGCGCATCCCGGCGGGGCGGTGCACGGAGCACCAGGCGCCAACGCGGCGCGCGCAGCACTGGCCCGCGCCGGAATCATCGGGCCGGTCTACGCGGGGATGATGGGCACGCTCCACCGGCTGCTGTACTCATGACGGCAACGGAGGTCCATTGTGGACGCCGACTACCCGACATCAGCCTGACGGCTCGTCGCCCGCTTCGTGCCCGCCTTCTTCGCCTGAGACGTCCTCGAGGTCGATGTCCTGTTCGAAAGCGGGCTCGTCGGAGTCGCTTTCGTCGCGGGTCTGATCGACCGGCGCGCCCAACACCCGCTCCTCAAGTGCGTCGAGCGCTTCCTCTGGGCGTGTTATGGGATCTTCGGGCATCGCGTGGACGGGCTCGTCGCCCTCGGGCTCTGTCACCGGTAGGCATCCCTTCTCGTCGAAAACCTGCTCGTCCAGGACATACCCGATACGCGCGTTCGTCAACAATCCGCACCGAACGAGCGGTACAAAGAAGCTCGCAACCAAGACTGGCGAACCCACGATGCACGGGGAGCGTCATGACCGACGAGGAGAACACCCCCAATACGGCGCAAATCACCATGTGGCGCAACTTGCTTGATGCGTTCGGACAGCTGAGTGCCGCCTGGGCCGCAGCCCACGACGCGCAGAAAGGAGCCGAGGCAGGCGAGGGCCCTGGCACTCTCACCATGCCGAGCGATCTCATTGTGGCGTTCACGCGGGCCGGCGAAGGCGGAGCAGAGGCGCTGAGCGGGTTGGCCACAGTGCTGGCGAGACTTCAGGTCGGAGCACCCTCGCGACGGCCGCGGCGAGTACGTCGATCCGGCGCGCATCCACGGCGACACTAGGACCCCACCGAGGCCCCTACCATCGGTCCAGTTCAACTCGGGGCCGGCTGATGTCTCGGCTCGAGCACCGTGACCTCCGGCGGCGCACCGACCCGCGCCGCGGGACCCCAGAAACCGGCACCGCGCGTCACATACATCTGGGTTCCGCCTGAACGTGCCAAACCGGCGACGACCTTCTGGGTCAACGACATGAACAGGTGCTGGGGGAACAACTGGCCGCCGTGCGTGTGCCCGGACAGTTGCAGATCGACGCCGTAGGACTCCGCACGGTCTACCTGTATCGGTTGGTGGGCAAGCAACACCACGGGCCGGTCGGTGCTACGCCCGCCCAGGGCACGCTCGTGGTCCGGTGGGTCGTTCGCGTCAGCACCGGTGACGTCGTTGACGCCTGCCAAGTCGAAGTCCCGGAGTCGGACCCGCTCGTTGCGAAGCGTGCTAGTCGCCAGGGGCGTCATCCGCAAGACACGCGGAATGGTCACCGCCCTGTCGTCCAGTCTGGTCGAGGCTAGCGACCTGTACCGGCGCGGCCTGCAGCATACCGAGAAGGCCTCGCTCGCACGAGCCGCCGGGGCGTTCATCGAGCCCGAGCAAGCGCTCATCCTCGATGACTCGACGACGACCCTGCACCTCCTCCCTTCGCTGTCCGACAAGACCCCGCTCACCGTCATCACCAACTACCTGCCGATCATCGAGGATCTGAACGGGGAGCCGGATATCACCCTGATCGCGCTCGGCGGGTAGTTCTTTGCGTGGGCGAACTCCTTCATGGGCCATGTGACCGTCAAGACGATGCGAGACATCCGCGTCGTCATCGTCGACTGGCGAACGCCGGCCGAGCACGTGGATCGACTGCGGCAGAAGGCGTGGACGTCGTGGTGACGCCTCCGATACGGGCGCAGTAGCCCGGTCTTTTTCACCTGGCGCCTTCGCTGCCACATTGGTCGCCGTGCCCCCCAGACCGGTAGAATCTCGCCGAGAGCAGGAGGGAGCCGCGGAGATGTCTCAGCTACCGGTCGTTGATTCGCGTGCGCTGCGCGCGATCTGCGCTCGTTATAGGATCGCCTCACTGGAGGTCTTCGGTTCGGCGGCGCGCGGCGACAGTAGGCCAGACAGCGACATCGATGTGCTCTACGAACTCGAGCCCGGCGCACGTCTCGGATGGGAGATCGAAGACCTCGGCCGAGAGCTTGCGGAGTTGTTTGGACGCCCGGTCGACCTCGTGTCGAAGAAGGCCATCCACCCCCTGTTACGCGACACGGTTCTCGCCGAGTCGAGGCCTCTGTATGCAGCGTGACCGGCTCTTCATCGAGGAAATGATCAACGCCGCCGAGCACGCACGCGCATTGACCGCTGACGTGACCCTCGACCAACTCGAACACGATCAGCTACGCAGAGATGCGCTGCTCTGGAATTTCACCGTGCTCGGCGAGGCTGCGGCAAGGATTTCAGAGGAGCTCAAGACGCGGCACCCGGACGTCGGCTGGCGTCGTCCGGCGGACACACGAAACAGGATCATCCACGGCTACTGGTCCATCGACCTGGAGATCCTCTACACGACGGCTAATGATCAGCTGGGCGGCCTCGTCAAGGCACTCCGCTCCGTACTCGACGACCTTCCGTGAGAACTCGGCCTCGGCGCGAAGACCTGAACGCCTGGCGGGCGGCGACCTTGCGCGAACCATCGATCGCCTGGTGCACGATCTAGACGACGCTCGTTGGCGATCGGACTGAGCAAGGCCGAGCTCGCGCGCGCTATCAGCGCCGAGCCTGCCGTCGTCCGCCGGCTGCTGTCGCTCAACCGCCACAACCCGACCTTCGGGACCCTGGTCGAGGTAGCTGCGGCGCTCGCTGGAGCCGCTGTCCGCTGCTGAGCGGGAGCAAGTCCCCCAACCATTGCGCACGGGCAAGAGCACGCGACCCGGGCAGCTGGCACGGGCCATGCACACCAAACGCCAGCGGCGGGGCAGCAGGCTGGCTTCTCGATCATCGATGCAGCTTTCCGCGGTACCTCGCCGAGCGCGTGCCCGCCCGGGAGGTCAGTCACGAGCAGGCCAGGACTTATTGGCAGCAAAGGATTCCCGAGTTGCCCAGCGCGCCCGACCTGCCACTGGCCGACGAAGTCGCGCGCACCGGCTCCACGCGGATGGCCCGGCGGCACCACTGGCTGGCGCCCGAGGGCAAGAAGAGTCTCGCCGCGTCACAGCGGATGGTGCGCCTTGCCGCCGAAGTAACCCGCGCGGCGTTCCTCCCATGCCGTCCCCCGCGCGGCGGCGAGCAAGGCATCCAGCGCCATCGCCGTGGCGCCCGCCCCACCTGCGAGAACCAGATCGGCGACCCCGTCTCGGTGCTGATCAACTGGGGGAGCTCATCCTGTCGCGAGCGGTAGGCCGCGGCGAACCGATGCACCGCCGAAAGCCGCTCGGCAGGGTCGGTGCGGGGCCACTCGCCGGTGTCGGACGCCCGGCGCGCCGCTCCGACCGCGCGATCGACGTCCCCTGCGGTGGCCTCCAGCGTCCGCCCCACCAGCTGCTCGGAGTGCGGTTGAATCACATCGATGCTGCGGTCCGTGGCAGGCTCGGCCCACCGGCCACCGATGTAGAGCTCCTTGTACTCGTGCATCGCGTGCTCCTCGTTCGGACGACATCGTCCCGGCGGTCGAGCCGGCAGGCATGTCCCCAAAACTAGAACACGTTATTGTCGCTGCGCAATCCTCAGGGCACACTTAGGCGCATTCATGCACTGCTCAGAGTGGAACGGGTACCAGATCGGCGACCGCCGCTCGGGGTCACGCGGCCACCTACCTAGCCTCGCGGTGAGATTCCGTAACCGTCGAGCCGAGTTCGCGCTACCCATCTCCACCCACGCCACAGACACCACGATGGTGTTCCCGTGCTCGTCGCCCAAAAGGAACAACATACGATCGAGCGCCCGGCACGGCGTGCGCAGAAAGAACTCCTGCACCTGGCCGTAAGAGCTCACCTCGCACCACGCCCTGCGCCGGATCTGCTGATTGATCCGCCTCAGGCCAAGGTGCTTCCAGGCCGCATCCCCACGGCCCCTGCTCGCGGATTTCTTGCCCTTGTCGAGCTTGGCACGCAGAGCATGCCCCAGCGACGACTCGATCGAGACCCCACCGCTGGAGGAACCGATCGATGCCCCGGAGGAACCATCGGCCGCAGCCACGCCAACCGCCGCGACCAACGCCACTGCGCCCGCATGCCCCTTCTTCCAACGCCCTCGAGAATCTCGCGGCTGATCCGGTCGGCCCATGACCACTCCCCCGAGATCGACGACCCAGTCGATGCTGGGACCAATCCGGATAACTCGCCGATTCAGCCGCGTTGTCACTGACCTCCGGCCAAGCGCAGGGCAGTTGGTTCCGCCCGGCCCCGCCCGGCGCGGCCGTTAAAGTCTGCCGCCCGTGGCATCGTCTTCGGATAGACGCTGCGCGAGGTAAACGGGAATGGTGAAGGCGAGCAGCCCGCCGGCCAGCAGCGCAGAGCGCAGCATCGGGAAGGTGACCAACCGGAACGTGGTGAAGGTGTGCGCGCCGAGGTCCATCGACGCCTCCTCCAGGCTGCCTCCGAGCCGGCGCAACCGCGCGACGACGTTGTCGAACACCACGACGACGCGGAAGGTCGCACGGGCGACGCCGACGGTGAACACGCCAAGGTTGACGCCCAGCACGGTGCGGAAGGCGTTGTACAGCGCGATACCGGTGACGATGCCGGGCAGCGCGATCGGCGGGATGATCAGCAAGGACACGGTGTCCCGGCCGGAGAACCTGTACCGCTGCAGGGCGAACACGGCCATGGTGCCCAGTACCAGGGCGATCGCGGTGGCAGCCAGGCCCGCCTGGACGCTGGTGCCGAGCGCCCGCGGCGACCGTCGCGGCGAAAGGCAGATTGTTGGCCGCGCCGATGTTGTCGTAGAACACGTCCCCAGCATCTGGTTGGCGCCGCCGACGATCTTGACGGTGACGTAGTCGCCCGGCGACAGGGAGAAGGTGAAGATCGACCCGGCCACGATCACCGGGAAGGCCAACGGCAGCACCACCGAGGTGAAGGTGCGTCCCGCCTTGGCGCCGAGGTCACCGGAAGCGTCCACAAGGGAGTTCGGCAACCGCTCGAGACCCGCGTAGATCAGCAGGATCCTGTACGGGAGCCACAGGTAGGACAACGTCAGCACGGTGGCCGGCAGTCCGTAGCCGGGTGTGGACAGGCCAAGCGGGTCCAGGAGCCAGTCGATCAAGCTGTTTGCCGGAGAGCATCACGCGCCACGAATAAGCCTTGACGAGATAGCTGGGCGACGACTGAGGCCACCCACACACACAGCGGCCGGCCCGGCTGACTGCCGATGCCAGCCCATGACGCACAACCGGCGCGGAAGCCGATCATCCCGCCGAGTTCGCATCCCCCAGCGGCTCGTAGGTGAGCGCGAGGACGCCGTTGTCGAGGGTCCTCGACTCGATGACCCTCAGCGACATCGGCGTGCTGCTGTCGTCGAAGAGCCGTTTGCCCGTGCCCGCGATCACCGGGTGCACGAACAGCTGAAGCTCGTCAAGGAGGTTCTCTCGCAGCAGCGAACGGATGAGCGTCGGGCTGCCGTTGACCAGGATGTTCTGGCCGGGCTCCGCCTTCAGCTTCCGCAGTTCCGGAGCGAGTTCCCCCTTGATGAGCGTCGAGTTCTGCCAGTCCAGATGCTCCAGGGTGGTGGAGGCCACGACCTTCGGCGTGTTGTTCATCCAGTCCGCGAAGGGGTCGTCCTCGACGCTGCGCTGGGGCCAGGAATCGGCGAACACCTCGTAGGTGTGCCTGCCGAGCAGCAACGTGTCCGCAGCGTCGGAGTGCGCGCTGATCGCTTCGCCGATCTCGTCGTTGTACAGCACCCACTCCTCCGGCGACTCGACGACGCCGTCCAAGGTCACGAACAGCCAGGCGACGATTTTTCTCATCGGGATTCCCTTCTCGGTGATATGTGCGCCGCCGCGGTTGTGCGACACCAACGCGTCGAACCAGGTCGTGCCGGATCGACACGCCAACCTAACTTTCTTTGCGCACTCGCATGTCGATATCAGAGAACTTCGGCCGGAACGGAGCAGCACATCCGCAGTGAATGACGCCTTGCCTGCATCCAGTGCAGTGAAGGCGTCATTCACCGCGGCCCACTCCCGCCGCCATGGAACGGAGCAGCGTACATCCGAAAACATGCATTGTCAGATCGGTTACCGTCAACGGCGACGGAAACCCGGACGTGGTGGCCATGACCACCAGCTTCACCGCAGGCGGCACTGTCGGCGATCTCCCCCGCCAAGCTCGACAACGACGGCTGGCCGGATCTCTTCGCCGTCGACGGGTTCTCGG
Source organism: Haloechinothrix sp. (assembly GCA_050701115.1). GTDB lineage: Bacteria > Actinomycetota > Actinomycetes > Mycobacteriales > Pseudonocardiaceae > JBOHER01. Next base: position 17,279 of record JBOHER010000069.1, read on the forward strand.
GCACGACCTTCGCCCTGCTGGGCGACGGGTCCGGCGGCTTCACGGTTTCCGGCCAGTTGTACGGCTCCGGATTCATCCCCGAGGACGTCACGGCACGGGATCTCGACGGTGACGGCTACGACGACGCCGCGACCTCGGTTCGTTCAGCTTCACCGTCGCCACCGGGCTCACCGGTGGCACCGGCAAGTTCCGCAGCATGACCCCTGAGGTGACCCAGTACGGCGGCCCCGGGCCGGCGAGCGCCACGGCCGGAGACTTCGACCGCGACGGGCGCATGGACCTGGTCGTCTCCTCCCTCGCCACCCTCTCCCTGCTCCGTAACACCACGCCCTGACCAACCGAGTCCGCCCGGAGCGCCCGTGTCCCTCCTCTACCATGACTCTCGCCCCAGGGACGGAGTGCGAGTGAGCAAGAGCAACGGGCGCGCCTATGCCGGCCAGTCGGCAGACGAGCGCGATGCGGTGCGTCGCGCTCGTCTGCTCGAAGCCGCCCGCGAACTGATCGGCACCGACGGCAACCTCGCCACCACCATCGAGCGGATCTGCTCGACGGCGAACGTCTCCACCCGGCACTTCTACCTGCAGTACGCCAGCAAGGAAGCGGTCTTCATCGACCTGTACGACAGCATGACGAACCGCTCGTTCCACAACGTGCTGTCCTCCTGGCAGGAGACCGAGGGCACGCCCATGAAGGAGCGCATCCCCGCGGCGTTCATGGCCTACCTCAGGCCCATGTTCGAAGACCTCCGTGCGGCTCGCATCGCCTTCGTCGAAGTCATGGGCGTCAGCCCGCAGATGGAGCAGAGCGGCTGGAATACCGGGACTCGCTCATCGCGTTCGTCGAGGCCGAGAGCGCGGCAGCGGTGGCGCGCGGCGAGATCACTGACCGGGACTTCAGGTTCGCCGCGCTCGCGCTCATCGGCGCCGCGAACGTCATCGTCTACGACTGGACCATCCACGACAACCGGCCGCCCGCCGACGAACTCGAGCGCAAGCTCTCGGCCCTGTCGAGCACGCTCCTCGCCGACTGAGTCTGCCCCATGGTGCGTGCGCTTGAGGGCCACGGACCAGGGATTGTCAGCGCTTCGTGCTCCAACCGGTGGTCAGGCCGCCATCTGCTGGTGTCCGGCGAGGATCGCGGCGCCTGCCGGGGTCAGGACAGCGGCGACCCGGCTTCCCAGTTTCGCGACCGTCTTCGCGGCGATGAAGCCCGCTCTGGCCAGGTTGCGCGCGGTGGCCTGGTCGCAGCAGCACAGGCCGTCGACGAACAGGTCGGGTTCGCAGCTGCAGGACATCTCGACCCGACCCGCGGCGACCGCGGCGAGGATGGCGCGGTCGCGACCGGTCAGGACGCGTCCCGTCAGGAAGGTGGCGGACACGGGGTCCTCCTCTCGGTCGCTGGCGCGGGAGATCAACCACTTGCCACACGGCATTCTGTGACTTTCACATCTGATTATGTGACCTACCACACGCCGAAGTCAACACCTGAGGATGAGATTTTCACAGAACTGGTGTTGAATGAAGGCGTTCGAAGCGACCGTGAGGAGTGGTGCGGCATGAGCGGGCAACAACAGACCCCTGCGCAGCGACGGCAGGCTATCACTGAGCACGTGCTGGGCAGCCAGTCGGTGACCGTGGCCGACCTCGCCCAGTTGTGCCAGGTCAGCGAGATGACGATCTACCGTGATCTCGAGGAACTGGAACGCCAGGGGGTGGTGCGGAAGTTTCGTGGGGGTGTCACCGCACAGCCGTCCGGAGTGTTCGAGAGCAACGTGGCCTACCGCCTCGCGGCCATGCGCGCCGAGAAGGCCGCGATCGCCCGGCAGGCACGCAACCTCATCGAGCCGGGGATGTCCATCATGCTCGACGATTCCACATCAGCGCTCGCGCTCGCTCGGTTACTCACCGACGTCACGCCCCTGACCGTTGCGACGAACTACCTGGAAACGATCAAGCTCCTCACCGACTTCCCCGGCATCGACCTCATCGCGCTCGGCGGTAGGTACCACCCCACGCACGACTCGTTCCTCGGCGTGCAATGCGTCGAGGCGATCGAGTCGATGCGTGTCGACATCGTGTTCATCTCGGTCTCCGCGGTGTCCGGCGATGTGGCCTACCACCAAGAAGACCACGAGGTCACGGTCAAACGCGCCATGCTGCGAGCGGCGCGCAACCGGGTTCTGCTGGTTGATCACACCAAACTCGGGCGCAGCGCTCTGCATCGGCTCGCTCCGCTGCGCGATTTCGACCGGATCATCATCGACGAGCAGGCATCTCCCGAAGCACGACGGGAACTGGACGAGCACCAGATCGCCTACGAATTGGCCGCGTCCTGACGGTCCAACGCGGTCAGGGTGCCGCGCAGGCCGCGATCCGTTCCTTGGCGACACCGACGATGGCCTCAGGTGTGAAGCCGAATTTGGTTTGCAGGGCCTTCAGGGGCGCGGAGGCGCCGAAGGTGTGCATGCCGACGATGGCACCGCGGGTGCCGACGTAGCGGTCCCACCCCAGGGTGGAGCCCTTTTCGATGGCGACGCGCGCGGTCACCGCCGGGGGCAGCACCTGGTCGCGGTAGTCGTCCGGTTGCTGGTCGAACAGCTCCCAGCAGGGCAGGCTGACCACCCGGACGCGGATCCCGTCGGAGGTGAGCTTCTCGTGGGCCTCGACGGCCAGGTGCACCTCGCTGCCGGTAGCGATCAGGATCACCTGCGGGGCGCCGTCGCTGTCGGCCAGCACATAGCCGCCGCGGGCCAGTCCGCTCGCCTGCGCATATCGGACCCGGTCCAGGGTGGGCA
>JBOHER010000070.1:0-4037 GCA_050701115.1 Haloechinothrix sp.
GAAGTGATCGACGCACGGCAGTCACTTGCTGTCGCATAGCGGCACCTTCCACAAGCTCCTGGAGACCGCCACCCCGGCGGACCTCCGCCGGGAAACGTGTACCACTTCCCGGAGGGTTATTCACAAGTCAGTTGGCGGGGGCCGCCTGGAGGGTGGCTCGCGACGACTGACTGCTCTCTCTGCAGAGCGAAGAGATCAGGACCATCGTCACTGCGGCAGAAAGTGGCTCTTCGCTGTTCCACGTGGGTAGCGCTGCGTGACGGCGGGGTTACTGGTCATGCGGGTCCGGGGTTGGTGACGGTGGGTAACGGTAGTTTGCCGGCGTTGAGGTAGGCGATGGTGATCATCTTGTCCTTGTTGCGGTAGCCGCGGGCGCGGGCCTTGGCGGCCTGGATGAGCGAGTTCGTGCCCTCCAGCAGCCCGTTGGAGGCGCGGGAGGTGTGCCAGGCGATGATGCCGTGCCAGTGCCGTCGGACGAGGTCGACGAAGTCCTTGATCGGTTGCAGGCGGGAGCGTTTCGCGCCGGCGCACCAGCCACGCAGGTACTCGGCGGCGTAGCTGGGGTCCTGGTCGTAGAAGGCCTGGAAGTCCTCCCGCCAGCGCAGGGCGCGGGCGGTGGCCAGCTGCGCCGAGGGGCGCATCAGCTGCTGCAGCTCGCGGCGCTGCGTGGTGGAGAGATTGGACCAGTTCTTCAGCCACAACCAGCGGGTGCGCTTGAGCTCCGGCCGGGAGGCCACCTCGGTCCGCCGGACCGCGTCGACGGCCTCGGACAGCTTGGCCGCCAGGTGATAGCGGTCGAAGGTCAGCCGCGCGTTGGGCAGATGCTCGCCGATGCCGGCGATGAACGCCGCACTCATGTCCGAGCTGGTGGTGTGCACCCGCTGCGGGTCGCCGCCGTGGTCGGCCAGATCCTGAGCGAACCGTTCGACCGTGGCGCCGTCGCGGCCTTCGGTGGCGAACAACACCCGCCCAGCATCGAGATCGGCGAACAGGCTGATGTAGTCCTGCCCCGTTGATGACCTTGAAGGTGAGAGTGATTCGCTGGCCGGAGCGCGCTCGGAGTTCGGCGGACCCGAGCCTGAGGCGCAGGGTTTCACCAGCACAGTGGCTGAGCGGTCAGCGCTAGCCGACAAGCTTCAGTCGTGGTCGGATGCTGGTATTCCGTGGTCTGAGATGGCTGTCGTGGCGCGCGTCAGGGCGCAAGTTGACGAACTGAGCGATACCTTGGCCAATAGCGACATTCCTGCAGCCAAGGTGGACGCGACGACCGACGAAGATTCCCTGGGCGAGATGGTCCGGGTGATGACCATGCACCGCGCTAAGGGGCTGGAGTACCGCGCAGTGGCCGCCGCAAGCGCCGGCAGCAAGGAACTGCCACCGTGGGGCGTTCGTCAGCTTGAAGGGGAAGAACTAGCCCGAGGTTGCTGTAACTGTCGGTAGAGATTGTGGCTTTGACCTGCGGAGGGGTGGTGTGCGCGGCCGTCAAGTGTAGCCACTAAAATGGGCGTGTCGATACGGGTTTTCCTCGAATGACCCCGTACTGTTGCGGTTATGTCAGCGCGTGGTGGTGCGATGCATGTAGCCCGTAACAGGCGCGCTTATGTGGCCAAGTCGGGCGAGGAGCGGGTGTATGAGTCGGTGTTGCTGCGGCGCACCTACCGCGCGGGCGGCAAGGTCAGGCACGAGACGCTGGCGAACCTCAAGGCGCTTCCGGATGAGGCCATCGGCGCGATCGAGGCGACGCTGAAGGGTCAGCGGCTGGTGCCGGCCGGTGAGGCGTTCACCATCACCCGCTCGCTGCCGCACGGGCATGTGGCGGCGGTCTCGGCGATGGCGCATCAACTGGGGCTGCCGCGGCTGCTGGGGCCGGCGTGCCGGCAGCGGGACCTGGCGCTGGCGTTGATCATCTCGCGGGTGGTGCACCCGGGCAGCAAGTCCTCCACCCTGACCTGGTGGTCCGACAGCACGCTGGGCGCCGACCTGGGGGTCGCCGACGCGTCCACCGACGAGGCTTACGCGGCGATGGACTGGCTGATCGGCCGGCAAGATTCGATCGAGGCCAAGCTCGCCGACAAACACCTGTCTCCGCGGGCGAATCCGTCGCGGATGGCGTTGTTCGACCTGACCTCGGCATGGGTGGAGGGCCGGTGTTGCCCGCTCGCGGCGCGGGGCCATTCCCGCGACGGCAAACGCGGCAAACTCCAGATCGAGTACGGCATCCTCACCGACCCCGACGGCCGCCCGGTCGCGGTGCGGGTGTTCGACGGTGCCACCGGCGACCCCGCCGCGTTCACCGAGATCGTTGAGGTCGTGGCCGACAAGCTCGGGCTGACCGACCTGGTGCTGGTGGGCGACCGCGGCATGATCACCAAAGCCCGCGTCGAGGCCCTGAAAGAACTCAACAACGATCCCGACACCGACACCAACCTCGGCTGGATCACCGCGCTGCGCGCCCCGACCATCGCCAAACTCCTGCGCGAGGGGGCGGTGCAACTGAGCCTGTTCGACCAGCAAGACCTCGCCGAGATCACCCACCCCGACTACCCCGGCGAACGGCTGATCGCCTGCCGCAACCCGCTGCTGGCCACCGAACGCGCCCGCAAACGCCAGGACCTCCTACAGGCCACCGAGAAACTCCTCGCCCCCATCGCCGCCCGCGTCCGGCGGGGCGGCCTGGCCGGGGCCGACATCGGGGTCGCGGTCGGCAAGGTGATCAACAAACACAAGATGGCCAAGCACTTCGACTATCAGATCACCGACAGCAGCTTCAGCTACCGCCGCGACCAGGCCAACATCGACACCGAGGCGCAGCTGGACGGCATCTACGTGCTGCGCACCAGCGTGCCCGCCGACCGGCTGGACACCGCCGGGGTGGTGTCCGGCTACAAAAACCTCGCCCACCTCGAACGCGACTTCCGCATCGTCAAGGTCGACGATTTGGACCTGCGCCCCATCCACCACCGGCTCGAAGAACGGGTCAAGGCGCACGTGCTGATCTGCATGCTCGCCTGCTACCTCGTCTGGCATTTACGCAAAGCGTGGGCACCGCTGACCTTCACCGACGAACACCCACCCCAACGGGACAACCCCGTAGCCCCCGCCCAGCGCTCCGCCCACGCCCAGCGCAAAGCCTCCCACCAGTGCGACCAGCACGGCAACCCCTACCGCAGCTTCGGCGGCCTGCTCGATCACATGGCCACCCTCACCCGCAACCACGTCCGCTTCCCCGGCACCGACACCGACATACCCATCCTCGCCGAGGCCACCCCCGACCAGCGCCGCGCCTTCCAACTCATCGACACGCCCACCCCACCAACCCCGACGTAGCCAGAACAACACAACTGAAAACCAGCGAATCCCCAGCTCAACTGGGGATTCGCCCGCCACAGCCGCCGTAACTTCGGGCTAGGCGGGCAGCGCTGCGAGCAGTCGGTCCACCGAGCGGCCCAGGTTCCAGCGTTCGCTGAGCTGCGCGACCCGTTCCGGGTCGACCGGCTTCGCGGGCACCAGGTCGGACCGCGAGAACTCCACCGGCGCATCGGCGGCCACCCGCACCACGATGGGAGCGACCGCAAGGTATTCGGCTGCGGCGTGCAGCGAGGCACGCGCCCGGGCAGGGACATCCGGGTTACCGTCCAGCGTCGCCTGGAGCAGTCCGGACAGCGAGCCGAACCGGGAGATCAATGTCGCTGCCGTCTTCTCACCGATCCCGGCGACGCCGGGCAAGCCGTCCGAGGGGTCTCCGCGGAGGATCGACATGTCCGCGTAGGCATCGCCGGCGTCGGCTTCGGGCAGCGCGTAGCGTGCGGCGATCTCCGCTGGGCCGAGCACCTCCGCCTTTGCCCAGCCCTTGCCCACGTAGATCACCGACGCGGGGGTAGGGGAGACCCGGACGAGCTGGAACAGGTCGCGATCCCCGGTGATCACTTCGACCGGGTCAGCCGACTCCCGCATCGTCAAGGTGCCGATCACGTCGTCGGCTTCGAATCCGGCGGCCTCAGCGGTAGCCAGCCCGACGGCTTCGAGTAGCTCCAGAA
>JBOHER010000071.1:0-46426 GCA_050701115.1 Haloechinothrix sp.
CGCTTGCCGGTGGGGGTGGTGATGATCAGGTCGCCGTGGATCATCTGGAAGTTCCATCCGGGCCGGTCCTTGAGCAGGTGGTGGCGACGGCACAGGCTGCAGAGCAGGCATTCGGCGGTTTCGCCGCCCTTGCCCCAGTCGTGGTTGTGGTCGAGGTCGCATTTGCGGGCGGGACGGCGGCAGCCGGGCACCCGGCAGCGCTGGTCGCGGACCCGGACGTACTCATCCAGCTGGGCGGGGGGTGTGTAGCGGGTGCGGCCGACCTCGAGGAGTTGCCCGGTGGCCGGGTCGGTCAGCAGTCGGCGCCAGGTGCTCTTGGGGTCGGCGGCCAACTGGCGGGCGATGTCGGCGGGGATCCAGCCGTAGCCTTCCAGGTCGGCGGGCAACTCGGAGGACCCGAGCAGGGTGGTGACCGGGACGGTCACGTTGATCTGGACGGTTTTCCCGCTCTGGTTCTTCCCGAGCAGCAGCTCGGCGAACACATCGGCCCGGATCTCATCCATGGACCGCTCGTCGCGGCGGGTCTTGATGGATTTGGCGATGGCGTCGACCCGGGCATAGATGGAGCAGGCCACGTCGGCGGGCAGGTAGGCGGACAGGTGCGCCATGGAGTCCTCGGCCGGGATCAGCTCGACCTTGCGGTCTTTGCGGCGCCGTTCGGCGCGGCGGGCCGCCCCGTCCGGGTCGAGGGCGTCGACCTTGCGCCGCGCGGACTGCTGGATCGCGGTAGCGTCCCGCCCCGCCACCCGGGATTCCAGATGGGAATCCAACTCGCGGGCCTGTTCGTCCGGCAGCGGCAGCGCGGTGTCACAAATCCGGGACGCCTTGTAGGAGTCCACCTCGCCGCGGCCCATCGCCTCGAGAACCTTCGGGAACCGGGCCGTCAGATCCTTGGCCAGGTGCACCTGCTTGTCTCCGGCGTGTTTGGACACCGACAGGGCGAAGGCGACCTCGTCGCCGGTGTCCCGGTCGTCCCCACGCCGCTGCCGAAGTTCTTCTACGGCTTGGAGCTGCACCGCCTGCACCCGGGCGACCAACGCCTGCGACGCGGAGATCAACTCAACCACATGATCGGCGCCGAAATGCGCCCAATCAACGCCCTCCAAGCCCAGGATGCCCTCGGGCCGCCAATGGGACTCCGCATCCGCCGACCACATCATCGACAGCACACCCGACACCTCCACGGCCGCCGTGGTGGTATACCACTTCGGATCGATGATGTCGAGTTTCGCTATCACAGCAACGATTATAGCATGAATTCGAACGTGTGTGCTATACGTCTGCGTAACCACTCCGCCGCCGATCAGGACAAACCTGACTTCACTCAGGCAGAGATCTATTTGTCCGGAATTGCGCCCTACCGGAGTGGTTGTGGTAGGAATGCCCCGCATCGCCAGCGACTGAGGGGAAGTCTTTCGTGTGGAAAACGCTCGCCGGCCTGACCGGGTTGGGCAAGGTACTCGTCGTGATCGGCGCGCTGGTCGGCGTGAGCCTGATCGTGCTCTACGCGGTAGTCACGTTCTCCTCGACCACGGTGTCCTATCGTGGCCCGGGTTCCTCGGCCGCCCAGGACGCCGGGTACCGCTGGGAAGGCGGGCCGATCCTGCTGGAGACGAAGGGCATGACCACCACCGGATGTGAGGTCACCCCGGATTCCGGTGAGGTGGGGATGATCTCGTCGAAGGCGGTGAACCGATCGCCGACGCCGACGCCGCGCTGCATGAACCGTGGTTCGACGGCGCGGCCACGGTTTCCTGTAGCGGGACCAGGCACGGCAATGTCCGGGTGTACAGCGGGACGATGGCCGAGCTACGGATGTTCACCCGGGGCACCGGGTTCTCGGTACTCGGGTTCGGTCTGGCAGCGGTGCCGATCGGACTGGGGTTCTACTTCGGCAGGCGGAAAGGTAACTGAGCTCAGGCCAGCGCCAGTGCGGCGGCCGTGATCGCCGACCAGATCAGCATCGCCAGGCCGGTGTCGCGCAGCACCGGGATGAGCGCGCGGCCGGTCGCTCCACTGGTCACCGCGCGCACCGGCACGATCAGAGCCAGCGCGGCGACTACCGCGAACATGGACGGTGGCAGGGCGAATCCGATCAGCACGCTCACCGCGAACGGCACGAGCAGCAGGCCGAGGTACAGCCGCCGGGTGCCCCGGTCGCCGAGCTTGACGGCGAGCGTGCGTTTGCCGCTCGCGGTGTCGGTCGGGATGTCCCGCAGGTTGTTGGCCAGCAGCACGCCTGCGGAGAACGCGCCGACCGCGACCGCGGCGCCCAGCGCCAGCCAGTTCACCGTGCCCGCTTGCACGTAAACGGTGCCCAGCACGGCGACCGGACCGAAGAACAGGAACACCGCGATCTCGCCGTACCCCGAGTAGCCGTAGGGCTTCTTCCCGCCGGTGTAGAACCACGCGCCCGCCACGCACGCCGCACCGACGCCGCTCAGCCACCAATGCTGGCTGAGTACCACCAGCAGCAGACCGGCGATGGCCGCCAGCACGAAGCTGCTCAGCGCGGCGGAGAGCACCGACTCGGGGCGAGCCACCCCGGAACCGACCAGTCGTAGCGGGCCGACCCGATCGTCGTCGGTCCCGCGCACGCCGTCGGAGTAGTCGTTGGCGTAGTTCACACCCACGATCAGCGCGAGCGCGACGACCAGCGCGAGCGCCGAGTACAGCACGGAGAACCCGTCCAGTTGTGCGGCCGCGCCAGCGCCGAGGAGCACCGGGGCGATCGCATTCGGCAGGGTGCGGGGCCGGGCGCCTTCGATCCATTCCGTGATGGTGGCCATCCGCGCATTCTTTCCTACCGGACTCGAGCGGCTCGCCGCAGGCATTTGCGAACAGTAGTGTTTCTCTATGCTAGAGTCGGCGCATGCCGCCCCCAGAAAGCGTGGTGCCTGCACCGCGCATCCTGCCCGGCGGCCGTCGCGAAATCGGGTTGCTCAACGCGATGATCGCTGGCCTGATCGGGGCCGCGGCCGGTTCGGGGCCGCCCAACCTGTTCACCACGCTGGCCCGGCACCGGCGGCTCTACCGGCCATGGCTGCGCTTCGCGGCGGCACTGATGCCGCGCGGCGCGCTACCGCGCGGGGACAGCGAACTGGTGATCTTGCGGGTGGCGCATAACTGCGCCAGCGGGTACGAACTCGCCCATCACGAGCGGCTGGCCCGCCGCGAGGGGCTGACCGAGGAGCAGATCGCGCGCGTCGCGGAGGGCCCTGGTCACCAGGACTGGAGCGCCCGCGAGGCAGCCCTGCTGCGGGCCACAGACGAACTGCACGAGCAGCGCACCCTGTCCGATCCAGCCTGGGACCGGCTGGCGGCCCAGCTGACCGAAACCGAACTGATCGAAGTGCCCATGCTGGTAGGCCACTACGAGATGCTCGCGATGACCCTGAACAGCCTGCGTGTGCCCGCCGATGAGGCGCACGGCCCGCGCGGTGTGCTCGGGCGCGCCGCGTACGGACTCGCCAAGATCGGACGCGGGAGGCGCGGGTGACCGGGCCGTTCCACGGCAAGACGGCCATCGTCACTGGCGCGGCCAGCGGTATCGGCCGGGAGATCGCCCGTCAGCTCGCCGACAAGGGCGCGCTGGTCCTGGTCACCGATATCGCAGGGCAGGCAGCGGAGCGGGTGGCCGCCGATATCGCCGAGCACGGTGGGGCGGCGACCGCGATGACCGTCGACGTGGCCAGCAGGCAGCACATCCAGGCAGCGGTCGACCACGTGGTTGCCGGCCACGGCCGGCTGGACTACATGGTCAACAACGCCGGCGTCGCGATCTTCGGGGAGGTCGAGGTGGTGTCCCTCGACGACTGGGACACCATCATCGACGTCAACCTGCGCGGCGTCGCCTACGGCACCACCATCGCTTACCGGCAGATGGTCAAGCAGGGTCACGGTCACATCGTGAACACAGCTTCGGTCGCCGGGCTGGTCCCGGTACCGCTGCAGGCGCACTACTGCGCGACCAAGCACGCCGTGGTGGGCATGGCAAAGACGCTGAGCGTGGAGGCCGCCGAGCACGGTGTCGCGGTCACCGCGTTCTGTCCCGCGTTCGTCGAGTCCGGCATGTTCGACAACAGCACCTTCCACGGCACGATGGCGGGGGCCGACGCGCGCAGCTTGGTGCCGATCAGGCCGCTGGCCACCGACCGCGCGGTGGCGCGCCTGCTGCGTGGGCTCGCCCGGCGCCGCCGGTTCGTGGTCACCCCGTTCTACGGCAGGCTCGGCTGGTGGCTGGAGCGATTCTCGCCCACCCTTAGCTCGCGGCTGCACCGGCTGACCTTGCGGGAAACCCGCAAGCGGGCGGCCAGAGCGGACGCGATCCGATGAGGCGGCGCGCGCCGATCCGGCCACCGGGCACCCGGCGTCAGGACCGTTCCCGGCACCGGCGGTTCGCAAGGGCGTTCCCAGCTGTTCGGGCCCGACGAGGCCGCGGTCAGCGCCGAGGTGTCGGTGGCTGGCGCAGGCGCCCGCGCGGGTCGAGGTGTCCTACAGCACCGATCCGCTGGCCGAGCCGATCACCCTGGGCGGCCCGATCGGGGTGACCGTGCACGCCACCTCCAGCACGACACGCTGCTGGTGGTCACGCTCGTAGACGTCGCGCCGGACGGAACGGCGACCGAGCTCAGCGGCGGAGCGCAGCTAGGCTCCATGCGCGCGATCCGGTTCGACATCGAGGCGTGGCCGGTCTTCGCGACGGTGCCCGCCGATCACCGGATCCGGGTCGTCATCGGTACCGGCGACGTGCCGCACCTGACGCCGCCCCCGGCCACCCTGCCCGATCTGCTCGGTGGCACCTACCGGATCAGGCACGACACCGAAGCGGCGTCCTGGATCGACCTACCGGTGGTGGGTGATCAGGCACGCGGGGAGAGCTAGCGGAAAACGCCGCGCTCGGCGAGCAGGCGCACGTGCTCGACGACCGGCGGGCCGATCGCCCGCAGGGCGTCGAGATCACCCACCACCAGCGGGCCGGTCAGCATGGCGCTGGTCGCCGACACGATCAGCTGGCAGGCGAACCGGCCGGACTCCGAGCCGGCCCCCAGCAGCCCGGCGATCGCCTGCACGAACTCGCGTTGCAGCTCGAGCCGCCGAGCGATCGCTTCCGGTCCGGCCGCGTGTACCTCGACCAGGAACAGCCGCGCCCACGCCGGTTGGGATGCCAACGCGTCGAGGTAGGCACCGAACAGCCGTTGGAACCGGTCGACCGGATCGCCGCCGGTGACGTCGCCTTCGGTGATCCGCTTGAGGAGTTCCTCGCCCGCGCGGTCGAATGCGGCCAGGAAACAGTCCTGTTTGGACGTGAACAGCCGGTAGAAGCTCTCCCGGGAAACCCCGGCACGCTTGATGACGTCCTGTACCGAGGCCCGCGCGAATCCTTTCTCGCTCATCGCATCGGCCATCGCCACCAGCATGCGATCCCGCTGCGACCGCTCGACCTCGGCCCGGCTGAGGCCGTGCCGACCGCGTGGCAGGCGGCCGGGCGTCGCGGCAGGATGGTCACCGGGTGTGCTCATGGCTGGATCTCGGTGGTGCCGCCGTCGAGCATGGCGCGCACCGCGGCACGGTCGGTCTTGCCTGGTCCGCGCACCGGGAGCTGGCCGAGGACGCGCAGCATCCTCGGCACCGCTGCCGCCCCTGCCCGTCTGCGCACAAGGAGGGTGAGTTCGGTCTGGACCGGCGGGTGCTCCGGATCGGCCGGGATGATCGCCGCCGCCACGATCTCGCCCCATTGGCTGTTGGGTACCGCGACCACGCATGCCTCGCGCACCCCGGGGTGCTCCAGCAGGGCGTGCTCGACCACCCCGGCGGGAACCTTGACCCCGCCCGTGTTGATCACGTCGTCGGTGCGCCCGAGCACCTCCAGCCTGCCGTCATCGGCGATCTGGCCCAGGTCGCTGGTGTGGAACCAGCCGTCCCGGAAGGTGGCCGCGGTGGCCTCGGGGTCGCCCCGGTAGCCGTGGGCGAGCACGTCGCCCGCGATGACGATCCGACCGGCCTTGCGCGCGTCCGTCGTGGCGAGCCGCACGTGCACCCCGTCCAGCGGGAAGCCGTCGTACACGCAGCCGCTGGCCGTTTCGCTCATGCCGTAGGCACCGATCAGGGACACCCCCGCCTCGGTCGCGCGGGTGCGCAGTTCCGGGGCTGTGGCCGCGCCGCCGACGATGACGGCGTCGAATGCGCGCGCGGCGTCCAGCCCTGCGCCGCCCGCGTCGAGCAGCCTGTGCAGCTGGGTGGGCACCAGGGCGGTGTAGCGCGGGCCGGCGGTGCGCAGCACCCCTCGGGCGGCCTCGGCGAAGGTATCGGGACGGAACCCGTCGGTGAGGTCGAGCACGCCGGGCGTGGTGTCCGCCAGCAGTGAGCGGATCAGCACCTGCAGGCCGCCGATGTAGTGCGCGGGGGTGGCGAGCAGCCAGTGCCCGGGGCCGCCGAGGCGCGCGTGCGTCGCGGTGGCGGACGCGATCAGGGCATCCGCGGCGAGCAGGACGCCCTTGGGTGCGCCGGTGGAGCCCGAGGTCGCAACGATCAGCGCGGTTCCCGGTTCCACCGGGTCATCGGGGCGCATGGCGTCGGCCAGCGCGGGCGCTGCCGGATCCCGGCTGCTCAGCGGCAGGACGGCCGGGCCACCGTCAAGGGCGGCCTCCAGCACGCGGGACAGCCGGCGCACCGACTCGGCCCGCCCATCGACCCATACCTGCTCCATACCCTCGATCCTCCCGTGCAGGTGGCCGCGCCCTCGTGAGTGAATGTTGTTGCTCTGACGGCCTTCAGCACTCACGACCGGTCGTGAGTGCTGAGGGTTGCCCATGCAACAACATTCACTCACGACACCGGCCCATCTGCAGTATCAGTAGTAGTACGGGAACCTGGTCCAGTCTGGGGCGCGCTTGTGCAGGAAGGAGTCGCGCCCCTCGACGGCCTCATCGGTCATGTAGGCCAGCCGGGTGGTCTCGCCTGCGAAGAGCTGTTGCCCGACGAGTCCGTCGTCGATCAGGTTGAACGCGTACTTGAGCATCCGCTGCGCGGTGGGGGACTTGCCGTTGATCTCCCAGGCCCATTGCAGCGCCTGGGCCTCCAGTTCGGCGTGCGGAACGACCGCGTTGACCGCACCCATCGCGTGCATCTGCTCGGCGCTGTAGTCGCGGCCGAGGAAGAAGATCTCCCGGGCGAACTTCTGCCCCACCTGGCGTGCCAGGTAGGCCGAGCCGTACCCGCCGTCGAACGAGCCCACGTCGGCGTCGGTCTGCTTGAACCGGGCGTGCTCGGCAGAAGCCAAGGTCAGGTCGCACACCACGTGCAGCGAATGCCCACCGCCTGCCGCCCAGCCGGGCACCACCGCGATGACCACCTTCGGCATGAACCGGATCAGCCGCTGCACCTCGAGGATGTGCAGCCGGCCCGCCCGCGCCGGATCGACCGTGTCGGAGGTCTCCCCGCTGGCGTACTGATATCCGGTCCGTCCGCGAATACGCTGATCTCCACCGGAACAGAACGCCCAACCACCGTCGCGGGGTGAAGGTCCGTTGCCGGTGAGCAGGACAGTGCCGACATCCGAGCACATCCGGGCGTGGTCGAGCGCGCGGTAGAGCTCGTCCACCGTGTGCGGGCGAAACGCGTTGCGCACCTCGGGGCGATTGAACGCCACCCTGAGCACGCGTTTGCCCGACCGGCTCTCGACAGAGCGGTGATAGGTGATGTCGGTGAAGTCGAAACCTTCGACCTCTTCCCACGCAGAGGAGTCGAAGAGCTCGGAGATAGGGGCGGCTGGCATGTTTGGGAGAATAGGACGCGTGCTCGTGAGGACTGACTCCCGCATCGCGTGTGGTGGTCGCCGGTGAACCCGTCGACCGTCCAGGCGCGCGTCCTCATCGACGAGCTGGTGCGCAACACCGTGTCGCATGTCGTGCTCTGTCCTGGCTCCCGCAATGCCCCGCTGTCCATCGCATTGTTCGACGCGGCGCGGGCCGAGCGGCTGACCCTGCACGTACGGATCGATGAACGTTCCGCCGCGTTCCTTGCCCTGGGCATCGCCGCGCGCACCGGCAGGCCCGTGGCCGTGGTCTGCACCTCGGGTACCGCCGCCGCGAACTTCCACCCCGCCGTGCTGGAGGCCGACCGGGCAGGCGTTCCGTTGCTCGTGATCACCGCCGACCGGCCACCCGAGCTGCGTGCGGCGGGCGCGAACCAGGTGATCGACCAGGACCGGCTCTACGGCGACGCGGTGCGCTACTTCAACGAGCTCGCGGTCGCCGAGCGTCAGCCCGGGCAGAACGCGTACTGGCGCAGCCAGGTGTGCCGGGCGTGGAACGCCGCCTATGGCGAGTGGCGCTCCGGCCCGGTGCACCTGAACATCCCGTTCCGTGAGCCGCTGGTGCCCGACCCCCCGGAGGATGATCAGCCGTGGTGTGAGTCGCTGGACGGCCGCGCGAGCGGACAGCGCTGGACCGAGCTGCTCGATTACGGGGCGGTCCCCTCTTTCGTCGTGCCGTCCGCCCGCTGCGGGCTGGTCATCGCGTGCGACTCGGGGGTGATCGCGGCCAGCGAGTGGGCAGAGGTCAACGGCTGGCCGATCATGTCGGAAACCGGCGGTGCCGGGTTGTCCGGTGAATCCGCGATGACCAGTGGTGCCTGGCTACTCGCGGTGCCCGAGTTCGTCGTGACCCACAAACCTGAGCAGGTGCTCTGCATCGGCAGGCCGACGGTGTTTCGCCAGGTGCAGGCGCTGCTCGCCGACGACGACGTCGAGGTGCTGCTGGTGCGGCCGGACATCGACTGGCCTGCGCCCGCGCACAATGTGCGGCAGGTCGGCCAATGGTTCGCGGAGCCGACCAAGCCGGCTGATCCGGACTGGCTCGCCGGATGGCAGCAGGCCGACGCCGCGGCGCGCGCCGCGCTGACCGATGCCCTCGCGGTCGAACCGTGGCCCAACGGTCCCGCGCTGGCCGCCGAGCTGATGGCGACGCTGCCGACCGGTTCGCTGCTGGTGGTGGGCTCATCCAACCCGACAAGGGACGTCGCGCTCGCCGCGGGCGGGGCCCGTCCCGACCTGGTCGTGCACCGCAACCGGGGGGTGGCAGGCATCGACGGCACCGTGTCCACTGCGATCGGCGCGGCGTTGGTGCACCACGGGCCGTCCTACGCACTGCTCGGGGATCTCACCTTCCTGCACGACATCAACGGCCTGCTCACCGGCACCGGCGAGGCCCGCCCCGATCTGACCATCGTGGTGCTCAACGACGACGGTGGCGGCATCTTCTCGCTGCTCGAGCAGGGCGCACCCGAACACGAGCGCGGCTTCGAGCGGATCTTCGGGACGCCGCACGGTTCGGATCTGGCCGCCTTGTGCGCGGGGTACCGGGTGCCGCACGTCCAGGTGGGCACCCGCGACGATCTGCGCGCCGCACTTGCCCCCACATCGGGCCTGCTGGTGGTCGAGGTGCGAGTGGATCGCGCCGCCCGCAGAGGCCTGCACGCCCGGTTACGCGCCGCGGTCTCCGGTGCGCTGGCCTGACCGGGGAGGTCATATCCTCACGTGGTGGGCATGGCAGCGGTAACCAAGGCGCGTCGCTTCCGGATCGCGGTCCGCGTCGTGTTCGGTGTCGCCTGCCTGATGACCTTGCTGGGGGCCGCACTGGTCTTCGCCGCCTATCGCAACGACGGCGCGATCACCGCATCGCGTGGCGAGGCCGACGCGGAGGTCGTCTCGGTCGGCTGGGACCGGACGATCGTGCGGTTCCAGTCCCCGGGCGGCGTGGTGCACATCCCGCCCAACGGGGTGCTCTATCCCGACGGGCTGACCGAGGGTCAACTGGTGCGCGTCGAGTACGCGACCGGTGATCCAGATCTGGTGCGGGTGGCGGGCAGGACGGCGACGTCGACTCTGCTTCCGGTGGGCACGACCGTGCTGGTCACCTGGCTGATCGCCGGTCCGCTGCTGTGGTGGTTGCGCAGACCGGCTGCCTCCTGACGGGCAGTTCCTCGCCTGCCGAGCACGGCGTGCCGTGCCCGTTCGGCGAGGGCCCGCCGGTCGCCATCCGGGGGTAGCACCGGGTGCGCGCGTACCCGCAGTGTCAGGTCTCTCGCCAGGGACACCCTGGCCAGCGAGCGCGGCAGGGTGTCGTCGCCGACGAACGCGGCGACGGTGGTCGGCGCACCGCCCTGGACGTAGCCGAGTGTCACCGGGCGCACCGGCGCGCCCGCGTCGAGCGCCGCCTGGAACGTGCTCGCCGGAACTCGCCGCCAGGCGCCGAGCACCAGGTGGTGCGCTCCGGGAACACCGCGACCGAGTGGCCCGCTCGTAGTCGTGCGGCGATCTCGGCCACGCTGTGCGGCAGACCGCGCAGGGCGGACCGATCGATGAACAGCGTGTCGTGTCGCTTCGCGAGCGGGCCGAGTGCCGGCCAGTTCGCCACCTCGCTCTTGGCCAGGAAGGCCGTCCAGCAGCCCGATCACGTCCAGCCACGAGATGTGGTTGGCGACGACCAGCGTGCCGCGCTCACCGGGGGCGCTCAGCCGGTCGACGTTGGTGTCGAGCCGAACGTCCAGCGCAGTGAGTATGCGCCGGGCGCTCGAGGCGTGCCACAGCGAGCCTGCGAGGGCCACGCACCGCAGCACACCTTCCACCCGGCTCACCGGTTGGTCCAGGTGGACGACGCAGCGCGGAGTGCACGGTGAACTCGGGAGGTAGGCGTTCACCGGTGATCTCCAAGGAAGTAGCGCAGGTAGCGCTCGTCGATCCGGTTCAACTGCAGTAGTACGAAGAAGTCGGCCACGCCGAAGTCGGGATCGTGCGCGGGCGGTGCGCAGACCCACGCGCCGAGCCGCAGATAGCCACGCAGCAGCGGCGGCAGCTGCGCGTAACTGGGCCGCTCGTCGGTCTCTGGCGCCCGCCAGGGCCGGTGTGGCCGCACCCGCAGGTCGGCAGGGGATGAGTGGTTGGTTTGGGCGAGCTGCCACGTGCTCGCCGCTGCGCGGCCGCCGTCGGCCAGCTGCACCGATGCGCAGTCCGCGAGGTAGTGGTACCCGGAGAGCAGCGGGTATCTGGCCAACGCCGACCACATCAGGGTGATCACCGCTCCGGTGCGGTGATCCGGGTGGACGCGCGAGCGCCCTGCCTCGATGAGCGAGGGCCGCAGCGGGTCCAGCGCGTCGACGTCGAACTCGCCCGCCGCGTACAGGTCGGTAGTGCGTCCGGGCGGCAACAGCCGGTAGGTGCCGACGACCTCACCGGTCGGTCGATGTTCCACGATCAGGTGGTCGCAGGCGTCGTCGAACTCGTCGACGTCGAGTCCGGCCTCGCTGGTGAGCCGGGCCGCGGGGGAGTGGGCGAATACCGTGTGCCGCAGCCGTTGCGCCGCCCTGATCTGCGCGGGGGAGTGGGCGAGTCCACCTCCCTGATGCGGCGTTCGGTGTCGTCGACAGCCCGCCGAATCTCGGCGATCTCCCCGGCGCGAGGCTGTAGGCGCACCAGGGCATCCCCGCGACGTAGTTCGCTGTGCCGTCGATCGGGTCGGCCACCCAGCGGTACTCGGCGACGTCGGCTCCGACGTCGGCCCCGAACTCCTCGCCGACCTCCGGGATACCGGGGAACTCGGCGGTCAGCACCCGGCTGGTGTGCCGTTCCAGGGTGCGATCGGTGTCGGTGACCCAGTCGAACGGCGATTCCTTGGCCTCCGGATGGGCACCCCGGCCCGCGGTCGCCGGCCGGGTGTCGGGAACACGAAACTCACGTGAAGTGCCAGGTGTCTTATGACCAAGATCTCTGCTCCGCACGAATTTTCGCTCGCCGTTTCCCCATTCGTCATGCGCCTTCGACGGCTGGGTAATCACACAATGCGACAGTCTGCATCGTGCGCGTTGCCATAGTTACCGAATCCTTCCTTCCGCAGGTCAACGGCGTAACCAATTCCGTACTCCGGGTGATTGAACACCTGGGTGAACGTGGTCACGAAGTGCTGGTGATCGCACCGGGCGCGGGGCCGAACAATTACCTGGGCGCCCCGGTCGTGCGGATTCCTTCGCTCGATCTTCCGGTGGTGACGTCGTTACCGGTCGGCGTCCCGACCCGCACCGTGCTGACCGCCCTCGCCGGCTTCGCCCCCGACGTGGTGCACCTCGCGTCGCCGTTCGTGGTTGGCGCTCGGGGGGCGGCCGCGGCACGGCGTCTGCGCGTGCCCTCCATCGCCGTCTACCAGACCGACGTCGCTGGTTTCGCAGAGGCCTACGGGCTCGGGCTCGCCGCGCGGGCGGCCTGGCGCTGGGTGTGTCGCCTGCACCGGATGGCCGATCGTACCCTTGCGCCGTCCAGTGCTGCGGTCGAGCAGTTGCGGGAGCATGGCATCCCAAGGGTGCACCGGTGGGGCAGGGGCGTGGACATCGAACGATTCTCACCGGACCACCGCGATGCCAGGCTGCGCGCGCGGCTCGCGCCGAACGGCGAACTGCTGGTCGGCTTCGTCGGCAGGCTCGCACCGGAAAAGCAGGTGGAACGGCTGGCCGCCGTGCACGGCACCCCCGGCGTGCGGCTGGTGATCGTCGGGGACGGACCCGATGTCGACTCGCTGCGCAGACGGATGCCGGCAGCGGCGTTTCTCGGCGCCAGATACGGTGCGGAGCTCTCCGCCGCCTACGCCAGCCTGGACGTCTTTGTGCACACCGGTCCGCACGAGACCTTCTGCCAGGCGGTGCAGGAGGCCATGGCTTCCGGCCGTCCCGTGCTCGCGCCGGATGCGGGCGGGCCGCGCGATCTTGTGCGGCACGGCCACACCGGCTATCTGCTGCCCGCCGACCGCACCGGCTTCCGCGCCGCGCTGCCCGAGTGGATCGACGCGCTGCGCGAGGAGGGTCTGCGCGCGAGGCTGGGCGCCGCGGCCAGGGTGGACGTGCTGGCCAGGACCTGGCCCGCGGTATGCGACGAACTCCTCGGGCACTACCAGGCGGTGACCGGGTGTCTTCTGCCGCGCACCGCCGCCACGCCAGTGCCTGCGCCGGTGTTCCGCAGGGCCGCGTGAGCACGTGATCAGGACTGCTGAGCAGATGCACATCGTGCAGCTCGCGAATTTCTACGGCCCTCGTTCCGGGGGCCTGCGCACCGCGCTGCATCACCTCGGCGCCGGATACGTGGCCAGTGGGCATCAGGTGACGCTGGTGGTGCCAGGGGCGGAATACGCGGTGGAGGAGCTGGCCAACGGGACGCGCCGCTACACCCTGCCCGCGCCGCGGCTCCCGGGGACCGGCGGGTATCGCGCCGTGCACCCACACCGCATGCGGGCCCTGCTACAGCGACTGCGACCGGACCGGCTCGAGGTCTCCGATCGGCTCACCCTGCGCGGCATGGGCGCGTGGGCACGAAGGCACGGTGTGCCCAGCGTGGTCATCTCGCATGAGCGGCTGGACCGGCTGCTTGAGCAGTTCCTGCTGCCGCAAGGCCTTGCCCGGCGGGTGGCTGACGTGGCCAACCGCAGAATGGCCGGCAACTACGACACCGTGGTGTGCACGACCGCGTTCGCGCGTGCCGAGTTCGACCGGATCGCGGCGTCCAACGTCCGTCAGGTGCCGCTCGGCGTCGACCTGACCGCGTTCGCGCCGGGCAACCGGGACGACGGCTGGCGGCACGCCCTGTCTGCCGGGGCCGACGCGCTGCTGGTGCACTGTGGTCGGCTCTCGCCGGAGAAGCACGTTGAACGCAGTGTGGACACCATTGCCGAGCTGACCGAGTCCGGCCACCGGGTGCGGTTGGTGATCGCGGGTGACGGACCGCGCAGACGCGCCCTTGAGCGTCGGGCGCGGGGCTTGCCGGT
Organism: Haloechinothrix sp.; assembly: GCA_050701115.1. GTDB lineage: Bacteria > Actinomycetota > Actinomycetes > Mycobacteriales > Pseudonocardiaceae > JBOHER01. The sequence goes on from JBOHER010000071.1 coordinate 13,806, forward strand.
GACCTTCCTCGGTTTCCTCAACGACCGCTTCGAGGTAGCCAGACTCCTGGCCAGTTCTGATGTCTCGCTTGCCCCCGGCCCGCACGAGACGTTCGGGCTCGCCGCGTTGGAAGCCCTGGCTTCGGGCACCCCGGTCGTGGTGTCGGCATCCTCAGCGCTGCGGGAGATCGTGCGACCTGCCTGCGGCGCCGCCGTCGACGACCACGCGCCCGCGTTCGCCTGCGCGGTGACCACTTTGCTGGACAGCCCCGAGGAGCAGCGCAGGGCCGAGGCCCGGTCCCGAGCCGAGGACTTCGCCTGGCCGGACTCGGTGCGCGGGATGCTCAGGGTCCTGCAAGGCTGACCGGCGAGAAGCGGGCCGACTACGCTCAGGGCATGTCGCGCGCCAGTTTGGACAAGAATCCCCGCGAGGTCGCGGCGATGTTCGACGATGTCGCCAGCGGGTATGACCGGGCGAACTCGTTCATGACCTTCGGGTTCGACCGGCGATGGCGCATCACCACGGCCAAGGTGCTCGACGCGCAGCGGGGCGAGAAGGTGCTCGACCTCGCCGCGGGCACGGCGGTGTCCACCCAGGAGCTCTCGCGGTTCGGTGCGTGGTGCGTCGCCGCCGACTTCTCGTTGGGCATGCTGCGCAGCGGCAAACACCGTAACGTGCCGATGGTCGCCGCCGACGCGCTGCGGCTCCCGTTCGCCGATGACAGCTTCGACGCGGCGACCATCTCGTTCGGGCTGCGCAACTTTGTCGACACCTCCGCTGCGCTGACCGAGATCGCCAGGGTGGTGAAGCCGGGTGGCCGCCTGGTCATCTGTGAGGTCAGCACGCCGACCCGTCAGCCGATCCGCTTCCTGCACCGGAAGTTCCTCACCCGCGCGCTGACCTGGATCGGCAAGCGCACCTCGTCCAACCCCGATGCGTATGCCTATCTCGCCGAGTCGATGGCCGCATGGCCGGACCAGCGGCAGCTCGGCGAGATCATCGCGGCCGCGGGCTGGCGGGACGTCGAGTGGCTGAACGTGACCTTCGGCGTGGTTGCCATCCACCGCGCAGTAAAGCCGATGTGAGGGCTCGGCGTGCTGGAAGCCATCTCGGCGTGCCAGAGCTGCCGTCTACAGTGGCGGCTATGAAGTTCTCGAGCCGGCGTGGTCCCGGTGAGGATGCCGAAGTCATCGTTGTTGGCGCCGGACCGGCTGGTTCTACCGCCGCGACCTACCTGGCCAGGGCGGGCCTTGATGTGCTGCTGCTGGAGAAGACCTCGTTCCCGCGGGAGAAGGTCTGCGGCGACGGCTTGACCCCGCGCGGCGTCAAGCAGCTGATCGACCTCGGTATCGACACCCGCGAAGAGGCAGGCTGGGTACACAGCACCGGACTGCGGATCCTGGCAGGCGACATCAAACTCGAGATGGACTGGCCGGAGCTGACCAGCTACCCGCCCTACGGCGTCTCCCGGACCCGCGAGGACTTCGACCAGCTGCTCGCCCAGACCGCGCAGAAGGCGGGTGCGCGACTGCTCGAGCGCACATCGGTGACCGGTGCCATCACCGACGAACGCACCGGCCGGGTGATCGGCGTCAGCGCCAAGGTCGGGCCGGACAAGGTATCGGTCAGCTACCGCGCGCCCCTGGTGCTCGCCTGCGACGGGGTGTCCGCCCGGCTGGCGCTGTCGGTGGGCATCGACAAGCACGACCGGCGGCCGATGGGCGTCGCGGTGCGGCGCTACTACCGGAGTCCCCGGCACGACGAGAAGTTCATCGAGGGCCACCTCGAGTTGTGGGATCGCAGCGACCCGGCGAACCCCAGGCTGCTGCCCGGCTATGGCTGGGCGTTCCCGCTCGGTGACGGCACGGTCAACGTCGGGCTCGGCATGCTCTCCACGACGAAGGCCTTCCGCAACACCGATTACCGCGCTCTGATGCGCTCCTGGCTGGATTCCACCCCGCAGGAGTGGGGTTTCCGCGAGGAGAACTCGGTAGGCAAGATCGGTGGCGCAGGGCTGCCGATGGGGTTCAACCGGACACCGCACTACCGTAACGGTTTGCTGCTCCTCGGCGACGCGGGCGGCATGGTCAGCCCGTTCAACGGTGAAGGCATCGCGGCGGCCATGGAATCCGCGCAGCTCGCCGCCGAGAGCGTGGTGCAGGCGCTGGCCCGGCCGGAAGGGCCATCGCGTGAGCGGGCGCTGCAGGGTTATCCACTTGCCCTGCGGGACCTCATGGGTGGCTACTACCGCCTTGGCAACATGTTCGCCAAATCGATCGGGAATCCGAAGGTGATGCGCGCTGCCACCAAGTACGGACTGCGCGTCAACCGGCTGATTCCGTTGGTCTATAAGGGATTGTCCGGTTGCTATGACGCCAAGGGCGGTGACGGCGTTGACCGCTTGATCGCGGCGGCCTCCCGGCTGACGCCGAGCGCCTAGGCTCCCGCGTTCCGCGTGGGATAACTTACATCGAGCACCGGACGACCTGCGCAGACCGGGGCAACTCGACGACATAACCGCGGGGCGTGGCGACAGGCCTGTGACTCGGGTCCTAGACTGCGCACATGCCTTGTGAACCTGTTCACAACTCGCCGGGGCGATGGCTTGTGAACAAATTCACAAGGGGTACCTGTCCGGTACGTGTCGTTGTCGCGGTGCGTGCGGGTGACCCGACTGCACGCGGTGTGAGACGGGTCTCCTAGGGTGCCCGCAAGAGTGATGAGGGACGCGCCCTGCCCGGCGGGCGCGCGGAAAGGACGGACGCAGTGACGCTCGAGGCCTATCTCCCGCTCGTGCTGCTGCTCGCGCTCTCGCTCGGGTTCGCACTCTTCTCGGTCGCGGTCGCCCCGCTGGTGGGCCCCAAGCGGTACAACCGGGCGAAGCTGGAGCCCTACGAGTGCGGCATCGAGCCGTCGCCGCAGCCGGTCGTCGGCGGTGGCCGGATTCCGGTGAAGTTCTACCTGACCGGGATGCTGTTCATCCTCTTCGACATCGAGATGGTCTTCCTGTACCCCTACGCGGTCGCAGCGGACGCGATCGGTCTGTTCGGCTTTGTCGCCGTCACCATCTTCATCGTCGCGATCACCATCCCGTACGTGTACGAGTGGGCAAGGGGTGGGCTCGAATGGGACTGACACCAGTTATCGCAGCGAAAGGAGGGGTCGACGGTGGGTCTTGAGGAGAAGCTGCCGAGCGGTGTCCTGTTGGCCAACGTGGAAAAGCTGGCGAACTGGTCTCGTAAGTCGTCGTTGTGGCCGGCGACGTTCGGGCTCGCCTGCTGCGCGATCGAGATGATGACCAGCGGCGGCCCGCGCTACGACCTGTCTCGCTTCGGCATGGAGGTCTTTCGGGCATCGCCCCGGCAGGCGGACCTGATGATCGTCGCAGGCCGGGTCAGCAACAAGATGGCGCCGGTACTCCGGCAGATCTACGACCAGATGTCCGAGCCGAAGTGGGTGCTCGCTATGGGGGTGTGCGCCTCGTCGGGCGGCATGTTCAACAACTACGCGATCGTGCAAGGCGTCGACCACATCGTGCCGGTGGACATGTACCTGCCCGGTTGCCCGCCCCGGCCCGAGATGCTGATCGACGCGATCATGAAACTGCACGCGAAGATCAGCGAGGAGCCGCTCGGGCCCGGCCGCGCCAAGCTGAAGGCCGAGCGCGGCGAGTCGCTGGCGCTCCCGCCGTCCTCGGTGAAGTACGCGCCCAAGTCCACCCGGGCGGAGCGGCTGCAGACCGTGCCGCGCAACGAGGTGGACGGCACCCGCAGCAGCACGATCCCACTCCAACTGCTCGAGGAGCGCTGAGACCGGCGTGACCGAATCTGACGAGCCCACCACCACGGAAACACCGCAGCCTGGCGATGAGATGTCCAGCGCCGAGCGCGGCGAGGCAGGCCTTGAACCGCGCGGCGCCGAGCCGGCGAGAGCCGTCGTCGCAGGCCATGAACGCAAGGGCATGTTCGGTGTCTCCGGCACCGGCGACACCTCGGGCTACGGCGGCCTGCACCTGCCCGCCTACACCGCGACCGCCGCGGAGCGGCCTTACGGCGGCTGGTTCGACGAGTTCGCCGACGAGTTCTTCGCCGCACTGTCCGACAACGCCGTTGCGTCCAGCGCGATCCAGCAGGTCACCGTGGATCGCGGCGAGATCACCTTCTACGTGCAGCGCGAGCACCTGCTCCAGATCTGCCGCATGCTCCGCGACGACGCCGGGCTCCGCTTCGAGCTGTGCAGTTCGGTGTCCGGTGTGGACTACGGACCGGATGCACCGCAGCGCCTGCACTCCGTCTACCACCTGACCTCGATGACCTTCCGCAGGCGCATCCGGCTCGAGGTCGGTGTGGACGTCGATGACGCCCATATTCCGTCCATTGTGGAGGTTTACCCGACCGCCGACTGGCATGAGCGGGAGACCTGGGACATGTTCGGCATCGTATACGACGGGCACCCCGCGCTTACCCGCATCTTGATGCCGGACGACTGGGAGGGCTTCCCACAGCGCAAGGACTACCCGCTCGGCGGGATCCCGGTGGAATATAAGGGCACCGAGATTCCTCCCCCTGACCAGCGGAGGGCGTACTCGTGACGAATCTCAGCGACGTGGCTACCGGCACGGACACCACCGCAGTGGGTGCGGCGCGCGACCCGTACGCCGAATCCCGCGACACGACCGAAGGCCCCGTCTACACCGTCACCGGCGGCGACTGGGACGAGGTGATCGCCGAGACAGCGGGCGATGAGCGCTTCGTGATGAATCTGGGCCCACAGCACCCGTCAACGCACGGCGTGCTGCGGCTGGTGGTCGAACTGGAAGGGGAGACGGTCACCAACTTGCGCTCGGTGATCGGTTACCTGCACACCGGTATCGAGAAGAACACCGAGTACCGCACGTGGACCCAGGGCGTCACCTTTGTGACGCGGATGGACTACCTCGCCCCGCTGTCCAACGAGGCCGCGTACTGCATGGCGGTGGAGAAGCTGCTCGGCATCGAGGTTCCGCGGCGCGCCGAGGTCGGCCGAGTGCTGCTGCTCGAGCTCAACCGGATCAGTTCGCACCTGGTCGCACTGGCCACCGGTGGCATGGAGCTGGGTGCGCTGACCGCGATGACCGCAGGCTTCCGGGAGCGCGAGGAGGTCCTGCATCTGCTCGAGCATCTGACCGGCCTGCGGATGAACCACGCGTTCATCCGGCCGGGCGGCCTTGCCCAGGATTTCCCAACGGACACGCGCGAGAAGGTCACCGATTTCCTCAAGGTGATGGACAAGCGGATGCCGGACTACGACAAGCTGCTGACCGGGCAGCCGGTTTGGCAGAACCGGCTCAAGGGCATCGGGTACCTGCCCGTCGACGCGTGCCTCGCACTCGGGGTGACCGGTCCCGTGTTGCGTTCGGCCGGGCTGCCATGGGATCTGCGCAAGACCGAGCCCTACCTCGGCTACCAGGAGTACGAGTTCGACGTTCCGGTCGCCACCGAGGCCGACTCGTTCGCCCGCTATCTGCTGCGGGTGGAGGAGATCCACCAGTCGCTGCGGATCGTCAAGCAGGCCTTGAACAAGCTGGAGCCGGGACCGGTCATGATCGAGGACCGCAAGATCGCCTGGCCTGCTCAGTTGTCGATCTCCTCGGACGGCATGGGCAACTCGCTCGAGTACGTCCGCGAGATCATGAGCCAGTCGATGGAGTCGCTGATCCACCACTTCAAGCTGGTCACCGAGGGCTTCGCGGTGCCTGCTGGGCAGGTGTACGTGCCGATCGAGTCCCCGCGTGGCGAGCTCGGCTACCACATGGTGTCCGACGGCGGCACCCGACCGATGCGGGTGCACGTCCGCGATCCAAGTTTCGTGAATCTGCAAGCGATGCCCGCGATGTCCGAGGGCGGCATGGTGGCCGACATGATCGCCTCGGTGGCCTCGCTGGACCCGGTGATGGGAGGTTGTGACCGGTGACTCAGGTACAGGATCCCGGCCGGCTCGCAGCCGTCGAGCTGTTCGCCGAGGACATCCACGCCAAGGCCCGCGAGATCATCGCGCGCTATCCGCAATCCCGCTCGGCGTTGTTGCCGATGCTGCACCTGGTGCAGTCGGTACAGGGCTATGTGAGCCAGGAGGGAATTTCCTTCTGCGCCAAGCATCTTGACCTGACCGACGCCGAGGTGAGCGCGGTTGTCACGTTCTACACCATGTACAAGCGGCGACCCTGCGGTGAGCACCTGGTCAGCGTGTGCACCAACACGCTATGCGCGGCGATGGGCGGGGATGCGATCTACGCCAAGCTGGGTGAGCACCTCGGTGCGGGTGGCACACCGCTCGGGCACGAGCAGACCGCGGGCACCCCCGGCGAGCCGGGCTCGATCACGCTTGAACACGCCGAGTGCCTCGCCGCCTGCGATCTGGCGCCGGTCCTTCAAGTCAACTACGAGTACTACGACAACCAGACGACCGAGTCGGCGGTCGAACTGGTGGATGCCCTGCGCCGTGGTGAAAAGCCCGCACCGACGCGAGGCGCTCCGCTCACCGACTTCAAGGGCATCGAACTGCAGCTGGCCGGGTTCTATCCCGAGGACGCTGAGCAGTTCGCGTCCGATGTGGACGGCCCGTCGGCTGCGGCGGAGACCCTGCGCGGCGCGCAGCTGGCGATCGAGCGCGGCTGGACGGCCCCCGCGATGACCGACGATGTCGCTCTGCCGGAGGTCGAGCAGAAATGAGCACTGACCCCATCACCCCGGTGCTGACCAAGCGGTGGCTCTCGCCCAACTCATGGCGGCTGTCGACCTATAGGCAGCTTGAGGGCTACACCGCGATCCGCAAGGCGCTGGCCCGCACGCCGGAGCAGCTGGTCACGCTGATCAAGCAAGCGGGCCTGCGCGGCCGTGGCGGCGCGGGCTTCCCGGCGGGCGTGAAGTGGAGCTTCATGCCCGCCCAGCAGAAAGACCCTGCCAAGCCGCACTACCTGGTGATCAACGCCGATGAGGGCGAGCCCGGTACATGCAAGGACATTCCGTTGATGATGGCCGACCCGCACTCGCTGATCGAGGGCTGCGTCATCGCGGCCTACGCGATGCGCTCGCATCACTGCTTCATCTACGTGCGCGGCGAGGTGCCGCACTGCATCCGCAGGCTGCACTCCGCGGTCCGGGAAGCCTACGGAGCCGGTTACCTCGGCAAGGACATCCTTGGCTCCGGCTTCGACCTGGACATCACGGTGCACGCGGGCGCGGGCGCCTACATCTGCGGCGAGGAGACCGCGCTACTCGACTCGCTCGAGGGTAAGCGGGGCCAACCACGGCTCAAGCCGCCGTTCCCCGCCGCCGCGGGTTTGTACGCCGCACCGACAACTGTCAACAACGTGGAGACCATCGCCACCGTGCCCTACATCGTCAACGGCGGGGTGGACTGGTTCCGGCAGATGGGCACCGAGAAGTCGCCCGGCCCGAAGATCTACTCGATCTCCGGGCAGGTGGAAAAGCCCGGCCAGTACGAGGCTCCGCTGGGCACCACGCTGCGTCAGCTGCTCGAGTTGGCAGGCGGCATGAAGGACGGCATCCCGCTGAAGTTCTGGACACCGGGCGGCTCGTCCACGCCGATGTTCACCGCCGAACACCTGGACGTGCCGCTGGACTTCGAAGGCGCGGCCGAGGCGGGCTCGATGCTTGGCACCACCGCGGTGATGGTGTTCAACGAGACCGTGTCGGTGCCGTGGGCAGTGATGAAGTGGACGCAGTTCTACGAACACGAGTCCTGCGGCAAGTGCACGCCCTGCCGGGAGGGCACCTATTGGCTGGCCCAGGTGCTCGCACGAATGGTGGCGGGCAAGGGCACCGAGGAGGACATCGACACCCTCCTCGATGTCTGTGACAACGTCCTCGGGCGGTCCTTCTGCGCATTGGGCGACGGCGCGGTCAGCCCGATCACCAGCGGCATCAAGTACTTCCGTGACGAGTTCCTCGCGCTGTGCGAGAAGCAGCGCCCGAGCGAGGCCGAGGAAACCCCGGCCCTGGCTGGAGCCGCATCATGACCATCGCACCCAAGGAGTTCACGACCGGGGAACGCGCGGGGGGTGGGTCCCTCGGAGAGGGGGGCGGGAAGGACACAGTCCCCGAAGGCCACGTCAAACTGGTCATCGACGGTGAGGAAGTGGTTGCGCCCAAAGGGGAATTGCTGATCCGCACCGCCGAGCGTCTTGGCACGGTGATCCCGCGGTTCTGCGATCACCCGCTGCTCGACCCGGCGGGCGCGTGCCGCCAGTGCCTGGTCGAGGTGGAGATGGGCGGCAGGCCGATGCCGAAGCCGCAAGCCTCCTGCGCCATGACCGTCGCCGACGGCATGGTGGTCAAGACGCAGCGCACATCGCCGGTCGCGGACAAGGCGCAGCAGGGCGTGATGGAACTGCTGCTGATCAACCATCCGCTGGTCTGCCCGGTCTGCGACAAGGGCGGCGAGTGTCCGCTGCAGAACCAGGCCATGGCGCACGGCCGGGCGACTTCTCGATTTGTCGACACCAAGCGCACCTTTCCGAAGCCGCTGCCCATCTCCAGCCAGGTGCTGCTCGACCGGGAACGATGCGTGCTCTGCCAGCGCTGCACCCGGTTCTCCGAGCAGATCGCAGGCGACCCGTTCATCGCGCTGATCGAGCGGGGCGCCCACCAGCAGATCGGCACCGCCGAGACCACTGGTGTGCTCGACGCGGCGTCGAAGACCACTTCGGGTGCGCCGTTCCAGTCCTACTTCTCCGGCAACACGATTCAGATCTGCCCGGTCGGCGCGCTGACCTCAGCGGCCTACCGGTTCCGCTCGCGTCCCTTCGACCTGGTGTCCTCGCCGAGCATCTGTGAGCACTGCTCGTCCGGCTGCGCCACACGCACCGACTTCCGCCGCGGCAAGGTGATGCGCAGGCTCGCGGGCGACGACCCCGAGGTCAATGAGGAGTGGATCTGCGACAAGGGCCGCTTCGCGTTCCGGTACGCCAACGCCGCTGACCGGATCCGCAGGCCGCTGGTCCGGGACGCCACGACCGGCGAGCTCGTCGAAGCGTCCTGGACGGAGGCACTGCGGGTGGCTGCCGAAGCGCTGACCAAGGCGCGGGACGGCAAGGGTGCTGCAGTGCTGACCGGCGGCAGGCTGACCTTCGAGGACGCCTACGCCTATGCCAAGTTCGCGCGGATCGCCTTGCGCACCAACGACATTGACTTCCGGGCAAGACCACACTCCGCGGAGGAGTTGGACTTCCTCGCCGCGAAGGTCGTCGGTACAACGCCGGATGACGGTGTCACGTTCGCAGTCCTCGAGCATGCACCGGCCGTGCTGTGCGTGGCCATCGAACCGGAGGAAGAAGCGCCGATCGTCTTCCTCCGGCTGCGCAAGGCGGCGCTGAAGCGGGGCACCAAGGTTTTCCACGTAGGCCAGTTCACCACCCCTGCCGTGCGCAAGACCAAGGGTGAGCTGCTGGCGTGCCTACCCGGCGGCGAGGCCGCGGCCCTCGACGGTATCGCGGAACACGCGAAGGACGTTGACTCCGCACTGTCCACACCCGACTCGGTGATCCTGGTCGGGGAGCGGGCCGCCGAGGTGCCTGGCCTGTTCTCCGCGGTGCACCGGCTCGCCGAGCGCACTGGTGCGCGGGTGGCGTGGATTCCACGCCGTGCGGGTGAGCGGGGCGCCGTGGATGCGGGTGCGGCGCCCACCTTGCTGCCTGGTGGCCGCGCGGTCACCGACGCCGCCGCGCGGGCTGACGTAGCCGCGTCGTGGGGTCTGGGCGAGAACACACTGCCAACCGAACCGGGCAGGGACACCTCGGCCATCCTGGCGGCCGCTGCCACCGGCGAGCTTGACGCGCTGGTGGTCGCCGGGGCCGACCCGGACGATCTGCCCGACCCCGCGCTGGCCCGCAGGGCCCTTGAGTCCGCCGGTTTCGTACTGAGCCTGGAAATGCGGCACAGCGTGGTAACCGAGTACGCCGACGTGGTGCTGCCTATCGCGCCGGTCGCAGAGAAGGCGGGCAGTTACCGCAACTGGGAAGGCCGCGAGCGCCTGTTCGCGGTGACCCTGGAAGGTACCGGCGCGTTGCCGGACTGTCGCGTGCTGGACACCCTCGCGGTCGAGATGGACGCCGACCTGTTCACTCAGACGCCGCAGGCCGCCCTGGCCGACTTCAACCGGCTCGGCTCACTCCGGCGTGCACATGTGCCCAATGCCACAGTGGGGGCATCCAACGTCCCCAATGCCACAGTGGCGCACGAGGGCAACGGCGCCGTCATCCTCGCCACCTGGCACCAGATGATCGACAACGGGTCGCTGCAGGTGGATGAGCCACATCTGGCGGGCACCGCGCGCCCCGCACTGCTGCTGCTCGCCGCAGGCACCGCCGAGCGGCACGGCGTCCAGGCGGGGCAACCAGCGACGGTGAGTACCGAGCGCGGCTCGATCACGTTGCCCGCCGAGCTTGCCGACCTGCCGGACGGCGTGGTGTGGGTGCCTGCCCGTTCGCCGGTTTCGGTGCGTGGTGCGCTCGGGGTCGGGCACGGCGGGGTCGTGTCACTGTCCCCGGGTGCGGGTGTCCCGCAAGTTTCGGGAGGCCAACAATGATCCACTTCCTCGCGCAGGCGGAGGAGCCGATGACCCGGGCCGAGGTGCTTGCCGACGATCCGCTGTGGCTGATCCTGCTCAAGGTCGTCGTGCTGTTCGGCTTCGGCGTTCTGATGACCCTGTTTATGATCAACTGGGAGCGCAAGGCGGTCGCGCGCATGCAGCACCGCAAGGGCCCCAACCGGGTCGGCCCCGGCGGCTGGTTGCAGTCGCTGGCCGATGGCATCAAGCTGGCCTTCGCCGAAGAGATCATTCCCGCCAAGGCGGACAAGAAGGTGTACTGGCTCGCCCCGGTCATCTCGGTCACCCCTGCCTTCCTCGCCTTCTCCGTATTGCCCTTCGGCCCCGAGGTGTCGATCTTCGGGGAACGCACCTACCTGCAGTTGGTCGACCTCCCGGTCGGGGTGCTCGTGGTGCTGGCCGCGTCGGCGATCGGGGTGTACGGCATCGTGCTCGGCGGCTGGGCATCCGGCTCGCCGTACCCGCTGCTCGGTGCGCTGCGCTCGGCCGCGCAGGTGATCTCCTACGAGATCGCGATGGGCTTGGCGCTGGTGGCGGTCATTCTCTACGCGCAGTCGTTGTCCACCGGCGACATCGTGGACGCGCAAGCCAATGGCTGGTTCGCACTGCTGTTGTTCCCCAGCTTCGCCATCTTCCTGGTGTCGATGGTCGGCGAGACCAACCGCGCACCGTTCGATCTGCCCGAGGCGGAATCGGAACTGGTCGGCGGTTTCCACACCGAGTACAGCTCGCTGAAGTTCGCGCTGTTCTTCCTCGCCGAGTACGTGAACATGGTGGTGCTGTCGGGTTTCGCGGTCACGCTGTTCCTCGGCGGGTACATGGCCCCATGGCCGCTGTCGGCGATCGGCGATGGCGTGCTCAACACGGGATGGTGGCCGGTGCTGTGGTTCGTCGGCAAGATGCTGCTGTTCCTGTTCCTCTACATCTGGTTGCGCGGCACGCTGCCCCGATTCCGCTACGACCAGTTCATGCGGCTGGGCTGGAAGGTGCTGATTCCGGCCAGCCTGGCGTGGATCGTGCTGATCGCCGGTATCCGGGCGATTCGCACCGACGCCGAGGTGAGCTCCGCCCAGATCGTGATCTTCGGTGGCGCGCTGATCGTGCTGATCGTGCTGCTCAGCCTGCTTATCCCGGAGCGGCAACTGCCGGACGAGGACAAGATCCCCGTCACCGGCGGCGGCTACCCGCTGCCGCCGCTGGATCTCGAGGTTCCCAGGTCCACGCCACGGCAGGCCGCGCTGAAGAAGGCAGGCACGAAGCCATCACCCGTCCCGATCGGTGCCGACAGCGAGAAGGAGACCGACGATGGGAATGTTTGACCCACTCAAAGGGTTCGGCGTCACCTTCGCGACGATGTTCAAGAAGGTGGTCACCGAGCAGTATCCGGAGGACTTCTACCCGACGGCGCCCCGCTATCACGGGCGGCATCAGCTCAACCGGCACCCCGACGGCCTGGAGAAGTGCGTCGGCTGCGAACTGTGTGCGTGGGCCTGCCCGGCGGATGCGATCTTCGTCGAGGGCGCGGACAACACCGAGGACGAGCGCTACTCGCCCGGCGAGCGCTACGGGATGGACTACCAGATCAACTACTTGCGGTGCATCGGCTGCGGGTTGTGTATCGAGGCGTGCCCGACCCGATCCCTTACTATGATCAACTTCTACGAGCTCGCCGACGACGATCGGCAGAAGCTGATCTACACCAAGGAAGACCTGCTCGCACCCTTGCTGCCGGGTATGGAGCAGCCGCCGCATCCGATGCGGCTCGGCGACCACGAGCAGGACTACTACGTGCACGGTCCGGAACTCGCCCGCGGTCGCGGGGTTCCGTTAGGGGAGACGGTCGAAACCTCGGCCGAGGAGGTGCACCAGTGATCGGGTCGCCCGGGTGCGGGTGTCTTCAAGACCCCCAAACCCTCCCCACGAAGTCCACTAACGACGACGAACCGCCTTCACCGGCGCTCTCCGGCGCCGGTTTTGTAGCGGTTACCGGTGATCAACAGACGGGTTTGCGGGACTTGAAGACCCCCAAACCCGCGGGGGAGGGCCAGGGATGAGTTTCCTGATCCACGCTGGAATCATGGTCGCGCAGTCGCCCGCCCAAGAAGCGGTGTCGACCGGTGAGGCGATCGCCTTCTGGGTGCTGGGCCCGATCGCCTTGGCCGGTGCGCTCGGCATGATCTTCGTACGCAACGCGGTGCACTCCGCGTTGTGGCTGGTGCTGACCATGCTCACGCTCGGCCTGCTCTACATGATGCAGAACGCACCGTTCCTGGGGTTCACCCAGATCATCGTCTACACCGGTGCGGTGATGATGCTGTTCCTGTTCGTGCTGATGATGGCCGGCCGGGACAGCTCGGACTCAGTGGTCGAAGTGCTGCGTGGCCAGCGATTGTTCGCCGCCGTCTTCGGAATCGGCTTCGCGGGCTTGATCGCTGGTGCATTGTCGCGCTCGCTGACCGAGGTGGTGCCCGCCCCGCCGCTGGACGCCGCGAGCGCGACCGGTGGCGGTGCGGGCGGCCTCGGGCGACTGATCTTCTCCGAGTACCTGTTCGCTTTCGAGCTCACCTCGGCGCTGCTGATCGTCGCCGCGTTGGCAGGCATCGTGCTCGCCGCTCGGGACCGCAGGGACGAAGGTGCCAAGCACAGCCAGAAAGAACTCGTCGAGGCGCGATTCCGGGGCGAATATGAGCGACCGTCGCCACGGCCGGGGCCCGGCGTGTTCGCCACCGGCAACTCGGTGGCCACTCCCGCACTCCTGCCGGACGGTTCGGTTGCGCCGGAGTCCCTTTCCGACCTGATCGAGTCCACCGCGACCGCGCAACTGATCGCCCGGCATGAGCGGGTCGCAGGCACCGGGCACGAGGATGCACGCGCGCTGGTGCGCGGGGGCGGCCGGCCCGAGCCGGGTGAGGGAGACCAGACATGACGCCCACCTACTACCTGATGCTGTCCGCCCTGCTGTTCTCGATCGGTGCGGTCGGGGTTCTGGTGCGACGCAACGCCATCGTGGTGTTCATGTGCATCGAACTCATGCTGAACGCGGTGAACCTGACGCTGGTGACTTTCGCTCGGATCAATGGCGGGCTGGACGGCCAGGTCATCGCCTTCTTCGTGATGGTCGTCGCGGCTGCTGAGGTCGTGGTCGGCCTGGCCATCATCATGGCGATCTTCCGTTCCCGGCGTTCGGCCTCGGTCGACGACACGAACCTGCTGAAGTATTAGGGAGCCAGCGTGATCGCATCATCGTGGCTGTTGGTCGCCTTCCCGGCGCTGGGCGCGCTCGTGCTGCTGGCCGGTGGCAGGCGGACCGACGCCTGGGGCCACCTGGTCGGCTGCGCGACGGTCGTCGCGTCCTTTGTGTACGGTCTGGCGCTGTTCTTCTCCCACGACGGAACGATCGCCGACACGAGGTTGTTCTCCTGGATCCCGGTCGGCGCGCTGCAGGTCGACTTCGGGCTGCGGATCGACGCTCTTTCGCTGGTGTTCGTGCTGCTGATCACCGGGGTCGGTGCCCTGATTCACATCTATGCGGTCGGCTACATGGCCGATGATGTGGATCGGCGGAAGTTCTTCGGCTACTTCAACCTGTTCGTCGCCGCGATGCTGATTCTGGTGTTGGGCGACAACTTCGTGTCGCTCTACCTGGGCTGGGAGGGCGTCGGCCTCGCCTCGTACCTGTTGATCGGGTGGTACCAGCACCGGCCGTCCGCGGCGACCGCCGCCAAGAAGGCGTTCCTGATGAACCGGGTCGGTGACATCGGACTGGCATTGGCGATCTTCCTGATGTGGAAGCACATCGGCAGCGTGTCCTACACCGACGTGTTCGCAGGCATCGGTGATCTGGACCCCGGCGTGGTGCTGGCGATCGCGCTGCTGCTCCTGCTGGGTGCCTGCGGTAAGTCCGGTCAGTTCCCGCTGCAGGCCTGGCTTCCCGACGCGATGGAGGGCCCGACCCCGGTGTCGGCGCTGATCCACGCGGCCACCATGGTGACCGCCGGTGTGTACCTCATCGCGCGGGCCAGCCCGATCTACAACGTCACCGAGGACGGTCGCCTGATCGTGACTCTCATCGGCGCGTTCACCCTGCTGCTCGGTGCGATCATCGGGTGCGCTTACGACGACATCAAGAAGGTTCTGGCGTATTCCACGGTGAGCCAGATCGGGTACATGATGCTCGCGGTCGGGTTGGGGCCAGCTGGGTATGCGTTGGGCATCATGCACCTGTTGACGCACGGTTTCTTCAAGGCCGGGTTGTTCCTCGGTGCGGGTTCGGTGATGCACGGGATGAACGACGAGGTCGACATCCGCAAGTTCGGCGGGCTGTACCGGACGATGCCGATCACCTTCGCCACCTTCGGTCTCGGCTACCTTGCGCTGATCGGGTTTCCGTTCACCGCGGGCTTCTTCTCCAAGGACGCCATCATCGCGGCGGCCTTCGGCCAGGAGGGCTTGCGTGGCTGGGTCTTCGGTGGCGCTGCGCTGCTCGGCGCGGGCATCACCGCGTTCTACATGACCAGGCTGATGTTGCTGACCTTCTTCGGCAAGCAGCGCTGGAAGGACATCACCAGCAGTGACGGGCGCGAGTTCCACCCGCACGAATCGCCACCGGTGATGACCGTGCCGATGATCCTGCTCGCGATCGGATCGGTCGGCGCGGGTGCGTTCTTCGCCATCGGCGACCGGTTGCCCACCTGGCTGAATCCCTCGTTGGGCGAGTTGGTCGAGTCTGAACACGGAGTGCTGCCCCATGCCGTTGTCCCGTTCGCGGTGGTGGGTATCTCCGCGTTGGGTGTGCTGGCGGCCTGGCTGCTGGTTGGCCGTGCCGAGACCCCGGTGGCGCGCCCGGTGCACGTCAGCCCGGTGGTGCGGGCGGCCCGCAACGATCTGTACGGCAACACACTGAACGAGACGTTGGTCGCCCGGCCGGGAATCTGGATGTCGCGGGCGCTGGTGTATGTGGACAACAAGGGTGTGGACGGCGCGGTGAACGGTCTCGCCGCATTGCTCGGCGGCAGTTCCGGCCGGCTGCGCAGGCTGCAGACCGGCTTCGTGCGCTCCTATGCGCTGTCCATGCTCGCCGGTTCGTTCCTGGTGGTTGGGCTCCTGTTGATGGTGAGGTTCATATGACCGCGTGCACTTGGGCCGCCCGCGCCGCGGGTGTGGGTGTCTTCAAGACCCCCCAACCCGCCTCCACCGCACCGCTATCCACCCCAAACCCCCACGGCGCCGCCGACGTTTGGGGTCGAAAACGGCGCCCAAAGCACGGGTCTGCAGGACTTGAAGACACACAAACCGGGGGTGCGCGATGACCTGGCTGCTCGCCCTGATCCTGCTGCCGCTGTTTGGCGCGGCCGTTGTCGCTGGACTCCGCACGAATGACCGGCTGGCCACCCTGACCGCGCTGGGCTTCTCGCTGGCCAGCTTGCTGCTGGTCGTTCCCTTGTGGACAGGCTATGACCCCGATGGTGCACGACTGCAGCAGGTCAGCTCGCTGGACTGGATCCCGTCGTTCGGGATCCACATCTCATTCGGGATGGACGGCATCGCGCTGGTCATGATCGCGGTGATCGCGCTGCTGGTGCCGATGGTCGTCGGCGTTCTCGGCACCACTGACCGGCTTCCGGAAGGCCGCAGTGCCGGTGGCTACCTCTCGCTGATCCTGGTGCAGGAATCGCTCACCATCGCGGTCTTCGCCGCCACCGATGTGTTCCTGTTCTACGTACTCTTCGAGATCATGCTGATCCCGATGTACTTCCTCATCGGAAGCTATGGCGGTCCGAACCGGCAGTACGCCGCGGTGAAGTTCTTCCTGTATTCGTTCCTCGGCGGGCTGATCATGCTGGCCTCGGCTATCGGGGCATACACCCTCGCGGTCGATGAACTGGGTGAAGGCACCTTCGACTGGGCCACTCTGGTCACGGTGGTCTCCGAGGCACCGCTGTCCACTCAGATCTGGCTGTTCCTCGGCTTCTTCCTGGCGTTCGCGATCAAGGCGCCGCTGGTGCCGCTGCACACCTGGTTGCCGGACGCCGCCGGTCAGGCGCCGATCGGTGTCGCCGTGCTCTTGGTCGGCGTGCTGGACAAGGTCGGCACCTTCGGCTTCCTGCGCTACTCCATCCCGATGTTCCCGGATGCCAGCGTCGAACTCGCCCCGCTGGTGTTGGTGCTCGCGGTGGCGGGCGTGCTCTACGGCGCTACCCTGGCAGCAGGGCAACAGGACATGAAGCGGTTCATCGCCTACGTGTCCATCGCCCACTTCGGGTTCATCGCCTTGGGTATCTTCGCTTTCACCGCGCAGGCCCAGGTGGGCTCTGTGTCATACATGCTCAACCACAGTCTCGCCACCGGAATGCTGATTCTGGTGCTGGGCATGGTGATCGCGCGCGGTGGATCCACCCGGATCTCCGACTACGGCGGGATGGCCAAACTGACCCCTGTGCTCGGTGGCATGCTGATGATCGCCGGACTGTCCACATTGTCCTTGCCGGGCACCAACTCGTTCATCAGTGAGTTCTTGGTGCTGTTGGGGGCCTTTGAGACTCGTCCGGCGTTCACCACCTTGGCCACTATCGGAATGGTGCTGGCCGCGGCATACGTGTTGTGGCTGTACCAGCGGATCATGCATGGCCCGGTGCGCGGGGATGCCCTCGTCGGCGCTGGCGGCGGCCCCGGCGCGGTGCAGGCGCCGGAAATCGGTGCGACCAAAGCTATCCGGGATCTGTCCTCAAGGGAACTGGCGGTTCTCGTCCCGCTGGTCGTGCTGGTGATCGGCCTCGGGTTGTACCCCAAACCGGTCCTAGACGTGATCACGCCGTCGGTGGACGCGACGGTGAGCGTCGTGCAGGAAGGTAGCAACAGGTGATGCTTGTCCAGTACCTCGCGCAGGTCGAGCGCGTGCCCCGACCGGAGATCGATTACCCGGCGATCCTGCCGGTGCTGATCGTGCTCGGTGCAGCATCGATCGGTGTGCTGGTGGAAGCCTTCGTACCCAAGCGGCAGCGGTGGTCGGTGCAGGTCACGTTGAGCCTGCTCACGTTGGCCGGGGCCGGTCTCGCCCTCGGGGCCTATCTTGGCAACGCCCCCGCACAGGGCACCGTGACCTTCGGCGTGGGGGAGTCCGCGGGCACCATTGCCGTGGACCGGCCCGCGTTGTTCCTGTGGGGCACGCTGCTCGCGCTCGGTCTCGGTGCCATTCTGCTGATCGCCGATCGGTCGGTGGAACCGGGTGGGGCGTTCATCTCCAAGGCCGCGCTGCGTGGGGTGAGCGTCAAGGGCAAGGCCGCGACCATGCAGACCGAGGTCTTCCCGCTGACACTGTTCGCGCTCGGCGGCATGATGACCTTCTGCGCGGCCAATGATCTGCTGACCATGTTCATCGCCCTTGAAGTGCTCAGTCTCCCGCTGTACCTGATGTGCGGTCTGGCGCGCAGGCGCAGGCTGTTGTCCCAGGAAGCGGCGGTCAAGTACTTCCTGTTGGGTGCTTTCGCCAGCGCGTTCTTCCTGTATGGCCTCGCATTGCTCTACGGCTACGCGGATTCGGTCAAGCTGGCCGACATCGCCAACGCGGCAGCGGGAACCGAGCGTTCGGACGCCCTGCTGTTCGCCGGGCTCGGGCTGATCGTCGTCGGCCTGCTGTTCAAGGGATCCGTCGGCCCGTTCCACACCTGGACCCCCGACGTGTACCAGGGTGCACCGACCTCGGTCACCGCCTTTATGGCCGCCTGCACCAAGGTCGCAGCGTTCGGTGGCATGCTGCGGGTACTCACGGTGGGATTCGAATCCACCAGCTGGGAGTGGCGTGGGGTGCTCTGGGCGGTGGCGATCGTGTCGATGGCGATCGGTGCGATCCTCGGGCTGACTCAGCGCGACGTGAAGCGGATGATCGCCTACTCCTCGATCGCCCATGCCGGATTCCTGCTCATCGGCACGATCGCGTTGACCGAGGACGGCCTGTCCGGCACGTTGTTCTATCTGCTGGCCTATGGGTTCACCACGATCGCGGCGTTCGGGATCGTGAGCTTGGTGCGCAACGCGGACGGTGAGGCCAGCGACCTGTCCGCGTGGGCTGGGCTGGCCAAGCGGTCGCCGTTGGTCGCCGGGGTGTTCACCTTCCTGCTGCTCGCCCTCGCCGGGATCCCGCTGACCAGTGGTTTCGTCGGCAAGTTTGTGGTGTTCTCCGCCGCGTTGGCCGACGGAATGGCGCCCCTGGTGGTGATCGCACTGGTCGCCAGTGCGATTGCCGCGTTCTTCTACCTGCGGGTGGTGGTCCTGATGTACTTCTCCGAACCTGCGGCAGACGGTCCGACGGTCAGCGTTCCCGGAGCGTTCACCACGGCGTCCATCACGCTGGGCACCATTGTCACCTTGATCCTGGGCGTGGTTCCCGCGTTCGCACTTGGCTGGGCGGGGGCGGGTGGGTTCGCGTTCTGACCAGCGGCCCGGCAGCGTGGTCGGGTGTGGGTGTCCCGCAGAGTCGGTGACCGCCCCCACTAGGCTTGTCCGGAGATCGTGTCCCATTGCCGGAGAGGGCTAGCCGACGTGACAGAGTTGCACGGCACCACCATCGCCGACCTCCAGGCCGCTGTCGGCCTGCGCATCGCCGACGAGGGCTTGCTCAGCGAGCTAGCCAGCGGCCTTGCCGACGTCGAGAAGCTGCTGCGGGACGTCGTGCGTAGTGAGGTCGACTTCGTCAATGACGCCGCGCTGCACCTCGTGCACGCGGGCGGCAAACGGTTCCGTCCGCTGTTCACGTTGCTCGCCGGGCAGTTCGGCGATGGCGGCAGGGACGACGTGGTGGCCGCCGCCGCCGCGGTGGAACTCGTGCACCTCGCGACCCTTTATCACGACGACGTGATGGACGAGGCCACGATGCGGCGCGGCGCGGAGAGCGTCAATGCCCGCTGGGACAACACGATCGCCATCCTTACCGGCGATTACCTGTTCGCGCACGCCTCCCGGCTGGTCGCCGACCTCGGTATGGATACCTCGAGGATCATCGCCGAGACCTTCGGTGAGCTGGTGACCGGGCAAATGCGGGAGACGGTCGGAGTCCGGGAGGGGGAGGACCCGATCAAGCACTACCTGACGGTGGTCGCACAGAAGACCGGCTCGCTGATCGCGACTTCGGGCCGGTTCGGCGCGATGCTGTCCGGCGCGAACCGTGAGCAGGTGGAGTCATTGCGCCGGTTCGGGGAGATCGTCGGCATCGCGTTCCAGATCTCCGACGACATCATCGACATAGCCTCGCCTTCTGATGAACTCGGTAAGGCTCAGGGCACCGACCTGCGCGAGGGCATCCGTACCCTGCCGATGCTGTATGCCTTGTCGGACGACAAGTCCAACACTCGACTGATCGAACTGCTGTCCACTCCGCTGACCGATGACGTGTTGGTCGGCGAAGCGCTGGAGCTGCTCCGGAGTTCGGCCGGGCTTGAACACGCGCGGGCAACCCTGACCGACTACGCTCGGCGCGCAAGGGCTGAGCTGGAAACGTTGCCCGCATCACCTGCGCGCGATGCGTGCGAGTCGATTGCCGGCTACCTCGCGGCGCGTACGCACTAGAGTCGCGGCCTCGGACCGTTCGCGCTCGCGGTCGCTCCGTCGGCCGGCGGTTGGAAGGAGACACCCGAGAGCATGTCCTCCGTCTTTGCGCAGGTCTGGTTCTGGGCTCTGCTCGCGTTCTTGATCGGCGCGCTGCTCACCTGGGTGCTGTTGGTCCGTCCTGCGCAGCAGCGCAGCCAGGAACTCGAGCGCCGCGTCGCGCGTCCTGCGGAGCGATCTTCGCCCAGCATGGACGAGCAGGACCAGACATTCGGCAGGCAGTCCAGCACGGCAGTGTGGCCGGGGGAACCACCGCAGGTTCCCGTTGAGGAAGCAAAGGCGGGGCGCCCGCGAACTCCCTGGTTGGAATCCGACAGCCTACAGGGCCTTAGTACGCAGCCGATGCCCGCTGACACCCCGGCGGAAGCTCCTGTCTCGCAGGACGAGCGCGCGAAAGACACCACACTGTTCGACGCTGGCGAGGGCAGTCGAGTCAGTTCTGTGCTGGATGACTCGCCGCAGTACCAGGCCACCGATCGGGCCGCCCATGGCCTCTTCGAGCCCACGCTTTCTGCGCCGGAACCGGCCGGCGCCGAGTGGTTGGAACAGCGGTATCCCGACGAGGAGCCCGCCAAGAGCACGGAGCAGGCTGCTGGGCCGGGTGCGTGGACTGCGGAATCCGAAATCGACGCCGGCGGGTCGTTGCCCAAGCGTCAACGCGGGGCCACTAACCGGATCCGGGGTGGGTTCGAGCCGCCGCGGCCTATTCAGCCCTCGGTACGTCCGGTCGCGCGGCGCACCCCGCAGGACTTGGAAGCGCCGAGCAGTGGCTCCTTGTTCGAGCCTGCCGGCTCGCCCGCGCAGCCGGGTGCAGCTGAACCGGGTGCCCAGCAACCGCCTCCTGCCCGCGCCCCTGGCGCAGCGGGTCGCTTTCCCCCGGGGCCGTTCGGTCCTGGTTCAGCGATGCCGCTACCGGGCGGCGGACGTCCAGATCCCGGTTTCACCGTCAAAGCGAGCGTGACCGCGCTGCGGTACTGCGCCGAGGACTCACCGCAGTTCCCCCGCATGGTTGCCGAGGTCTGGTTCGCCAGCGCCGCCGATGCGGAGCGAGTCGGATTCCGCCCGCTCACCTGAGTGCGTGCCATGAGCGCACCCATCAGGCAACGGTCCAGGTGTCGTTGCCGGTGAGCAGGGTTTGCAGGTCGGCGGGTTTGGCTTGCCGGGCGTGGTCGAGTTGGGCCCGGGCTTGGTCGTCGTAGGTGGGCCTGCTGACCTGCCGGAAGATTCCGGTGGGGGTGTGGGTGAGGTCTTGGCCGCCGATGCGGGACAGCGCGAAGGCGTAGCTGGGGTCGGTGATGGTGGGGTCGTGCACGACGATTTCGGCGCCGACCGCAGTGGCTTCCTTGGTTTTGGCGATGTCGAGTCCGGCGAAGCCGGAGCGGATGACGCCGTATTCGCCGTGCCCGTCGTCTCCTGGGGTGCCGAAAGTGATCGGCTCGCCCGCGGTTAGGGCGATGACGCGCTGCTGCGCTTCGTCCTTGTCCTTGAGGACGTCGAAGGCGCCGTCGTTGAAGATGGGGCAGTTCTGGTAGATCTCGATGAACGCTGACCCGCGGTGCGCAGCGGCGGCCGTCAAGACTTCGGTGAGGCCCTTCTTGTCGGAGTCCAGGGCGCGGGCGACGAAGGTGGCCTCCGCGCCCAATGCCAGCGAGATGGGGTTGAACGGGTGGTCCAGGGAGCCCATCGGGGTGGACTTGGTGACCTTGCCCTCCTCCGAGGTGGGTGAGTATTGACCCTTGGTGAGCCCGTAGATCCGGTTGTTGAACAGCAGGATCTTGAGGTTCACATTCCGCCGCAGGGTATGGATCAAATGGTTGCCGCCGATGGACAGCGCGTCGCCGTCGCCGGTGACCACCCACACCGACAGGTCGGGGCGGGTGACCGCGAGCCCGGTGGCGATGGCTGGGGCGCGGCCGTGGATGGAGTGCATCCCGTAGGTGTTCATGTAGTACGGAAACCGCGAACTGCAGCCGATGCCGGAGACGAACACGATGTTCTCCCGCTTGAGCCCCAGGGTCGGCAGGAACGACTGCATGGTGTTGAGCACGATGTAGTCCCCGCAACCCGGGCACCAGCGCACTTCCTGATCGGACTTGTAGTCCTTGGCCTTGGCCGGTTCATCGGTGGTTGGCACCCCCGCCAGCCCGCCGGCGCTTGAGGCATGCTGCTGCCCACCGAGGTCGGGCAGTCCGAGGTCTGTGGCGGTCATGCCGGAGCCCCCTTGAGATGTGCTAGGAAGACGTTCTGTAGTTCTTCAGCCTTGAACGGCAGCCCGGCGACCTTGGTGTAGCTGTGCGCGTCGACCAGGTAGCGGGCGCGGATCAGCAAGGCGAGTTGGCCGAGGTTCATTTCCGGGATGATCACCTTGTCGTAGCAGGCCAGCACGTCGCCGAGGTTGGCAGGCAGCGGGTTGAGATAGCGCAGGTGGGCCTGGGCGATAGCGTGCCCCTGCTTGCGGACCCGCCTGCAGGCCGCGCCGATCGGCCCGTAGGCCGATCCCCAGCCAAGGGCGAGCACCCGGGCCTTGCCGCCGGACGGGTCATCCACGCTCAGGTCGGGCACCTCGATGCCGTCGATCTTGGCTTGGCGCAGCCGCACCATCCGGTCGTGGTTGTCCGGGTCGTAGGAGATGTGGCCGCGGTTGTCGGCCTTCTCCAAGCCGCCGATGCGGTGCTGCAAACCGGGTGTGCCTGGCACCGCCCACTCCCGGGCCAGGGTGTCGGTGTTGCGCACGTAGGGCCAGTGCTCCTCCGAGCCGTCCATCGAATTGGGTTCGGTC
The DNA here is from genome assembly GCA_050701115.1 of Haloechinothrix sp. Taxonomy (GTDB): domain Bacteria; phylum Actinomycetota; class Actinomycetes; order Mycobacteriales; family Pseudonocardiaceae; genus JBOHER01. The sequence continues at coordinate 36,773 of JBOHER010000071.1, forward strand.
GCGAACTCCACACTCAAGTCCGGCAGCGTCTCGACGTCAGGGATCAGCCACGGCTCGGAACCGTTGGCGATCGCCCCATCCGAGAGCAGCAGCACCGGGGTGCGATACGTCAACGCGATCCGCGCGGCCTCCAGTGCGATATCGAAGCAATCCCCCGGCGAGGCCGGCGCGATGACCGGCACCGGGGACTCGCCGTTGCGGCCGAACATCGCCTGCAACAGATCCGCCTGCTCGGTCTTGGTCGGCAGACCGGTGGACGGGCCGCCGCGCTGCACGTCAATAACGATCAACGGGAGTTCGGTCATCACCGCCAACCCGATCGTCTCGCTCTTGAGCGCCACACCCGGACCCGAGGTGGATGTCACCCCCAGCGCCCCGCCATAGGAGGCACCCAACGCCGCGCCGATCCCGGCGATCTCGTCCTCGGCCTGGAGGGTGGTCACACCGAAGTTCTTGTGCTTGGAGAGTTCGTGAAGGATGTCCGACGCCGGGGTGATCGGATAGGTGCCCAGCAGCACCGGCAGCCCGGACCGCTGCCCGGCTGCGACGATTCCGTAGGCCAGCGCGGTGTTCCCGGTCACCTGCCGATACGTTCCCGCGGGCAGCGCGGCGGGCGCCACCTCGTAGGTCACCGCGAACGATTCGGTGGTCTCGCCGTAATTCCACCCCGCCCGGAACGCCAGAATGTTGGCCTCGGCGATCTCCGGCCGCTTGGCGAACTTCTCCCGCAGGAACCGCTCGGTGCCCTCGGTGGGCCGGTGATACATCCACGACAACAGCCCCAACGAGAACATGTTCTTACACCGCTCGGCGTCCTTCTTGCCCAGCCCGGTCTCAGCCAACGCGCCCTGCGTCAACGTCGACATCGCCACTCGATGCACCTGATAACGCTCCAGCGACCCGTCCTCCAACGGATCGGTGTCATAGCCGACCTTGGTCAGGTTGCGCTTGCTGAACTCATCGGTATTGACGATCAACGTCCCACCGGCAGGCAGATCGGCCAGGTTCGACTTCAACGCAGCCGGGTTCATCACCACCAGCACATCCGGCCGATCCCCCGGCGTCAGGATGTCGTAATCAGCGAAATGCACCTGAAACGACGAAACCCCCGGGATCGTGCCCTGCGGTGCCCGGATCTCCGCCGGGAAGTTCGGCAACGTCGCCAAGTCATTGCCGAACGCCGCCGCCTCCGAGGTGAACCGATCACCCGTCAGCTGCATCCCATCCCCCGAATCACCGGCAAACCGGATCACCACCCGATCAAGCTGAGTGACCTCGGTGGTACGGGTCGCGGGCAGAGCCGCGGAACCATTGGTGGTCATCGGTCAGGGAATCCCTCTCTCCCGACTGGCTGGTGCTCCCTCGTCACAGTTACCAGGCGACGATTCCGCCGACTTGGGTACCTCTGCCGATGGTGCCTGATGCTGGGCGAGGGAGCACGTGTGCTCTTGCTCACCCCTTATCTCGAGGTTAGCTCGCTTGCGCATCGCTTACGAACCGGCACTCGGGCTTTCCAGCCACTGGAAACGGTCTCGCCAAGAATAGAACACGTTCTCGTTTTGGTCGAGCTGTTGCCCAGACGATCATTAACCCTCGGAGCGGCTGATGCGGGCCTTCATCGCCTCGAGCCGCTCGACGAATTCCGGCGAGGAGATCGAAGCGACCTGCGGCGCGATCTCCACGTCCACGGCGTCGGCGTGCTCGGTCAGCGCGGCGGTGGTGCGCATGCTTCGCTTGGTGGCAAGGAGCAAGCCCCTTGGCGCCTCGGCCGCGGCGCTCGCCAGCGTGAGCGCGGCATCCAGCAGGCCATCGTGGTCGCCGTCGACCACCCGTAGCACCAGACCGGCGTTGCGCGCGGCCTCGGCATCGAGGATCTCCCCGAAGAGCGTCATCGCGGTCGCCCGCTGGGCGCCGACGGCGCGCTGCAACATCCATGTCATGCCGCCACCCGGATGGATCCCGAGCCGGAGGAAGCGGGCGTCGAACCTTGCCTGCGGCCCGGCGATACGGACGTCGGCAGCGAGAGCGAGGTTCAGCCCGGCGCCGACCGCGGCACCGCCGACAGCCGCGATCGTGGGCAGAGTGCAGCGCGCCACCGCGAGAAACCCGTCATAGATCGCCCGCAGGCCCAGTTCTCGGGCCTCGCCGAGAGCGGTCAGGTCGGCTCCCGCGCAGAACGCGGGCGGGGTGCCGGTCACCACAACGGCATGGATGTTCTCGTCCTGCTCGGCGGCGGTGACCGCGGCGGCCAGCTCGGCGGAAAGGTCGAGCGTGAGCGCATTGCGCCGGTCCGGATCGTGCACGGTGATGACTGCGACCTTGCCGGTGTTCGTAACCCTGATCTCTGCGCTCATAGGGCGATCGTAGGGGAACGCCACTGCATCGGGTCGCTTCCCGGCCGCGCTGCGCTCCTCCCTCGCTGAGCTCGGTCGATGCTCGCACGGCCTTCATCTACCCTGCGGTGTCGGCGGTCGTTCCAGCAGTGTGGAGAGCACGACAGTGGACACCGTGGTGTCGATGATCTCCAGCCCGCGCAGTCGTTCCAACGCCGATTCCAGGTGATGGATGTTGGCCGCCCGTAGGTGCACGATGGCATCGGCCGCTCCCGACACGGTGTAGGCGGCGGCCACCTCGGGGAGGCCTTCCAGCCGGGCGCGGATGCGGGTGGGCGAGATGTTGCCCCGGCAATGCACCTCGACGAACGCCTCGGTGCCCCAGCCGAGCGCCTCTGGATCGACCACCGCGGTGAACCCGCGCAGCACACCGGACTCCAGCAGCTTGTCCACCCGGCGTTTGACCGCGGGCGCGGAAAGCCCGACCACCTTGCCGATCTCGGCGTAGCTGGATCGAGCATTGGCCACCAGGCACGAAATGATTCGCTGGTCGATGGTGTTCATACGCAATGTTTAGCATCCGTATGCGCAATGGCGAGCAATTGATCGCCGTTGGCAACGGCCATAGGTTTTGATCTATGACGGTTGCTGCCCTTCCGGCACCCGCGGCCACCCCGCGAGTCGCCACCACCCGCCACTACCTCATGTGCGCGCCCCGATACTTCACTGTCTCCTACGCGATCAACCCGTGGATGCACCCGGATCAGCCGGTGGACACCGACCTGGCCATCGCGCAATGGGCCCGGTTGCGTGACACCTACCGCGCGCTCGGACACACCGTCGAGGAAATCGAGCCCGAACCGGGGTTGCCGGACATGGTGTTCTCGGCGAATTCCGGCACCGTGATCGACGGCAGGGTGCTCGGCTCGCGGTTCCGTGCCAAGGAGCGAGCCGCCGAAGCCGAGCACTTCCGGCAGTGGTTCCGCACCCACGGATACCGCGACGTCGTAATGCCCAGCAAGATCAACGAGGCGGAGGGCGACTTCGCCTGGACCGGCCGGGTTCTGCTTGGTGGCACCGGATTCCGCACCGATCCAGCGGCACACGCCGAGGCGCAGGAGGCCCTCGGCGTCCCGGTGGTCTCGCTACGACTGATCGATCCCCGCTTCTACCACCTGGACACGGCGCTGTTCGTGCTGTCCATGGCCGACGAAGCCGGTCCAGGACAGGTTGCCTACTACCCGGATGCCTTCTCCGCGGGATCGCGCAGGGTGCTGGCGCGGCTGTTCCCGGACGCCGTGCTCGCAGGCAAGGCCGACGCGGAAGTACTCGGCCTCAACGCGGTCTCGGACGGGCGCAACGTGGTGCTGCCGGCCGAGGCGACCTGGCTCGCCGCGCAGTTGACCGATCGCGGCTATGCACCGGCTTTCGTGGACATCTCCGAGCTGCGCAAGTCCGGTGGCGGTCCCAAGTGCTGCACAATGGAGTTGCGGGCGTGAGGTGAGCACGCGCGCACCCCGCGCCGAGGAACTAAGACCGGCCATGAATCGTTTGCTGGTCGGAGGGCTGACGTGGAAACCAGTCCTCGGTAGTTCTACCGAACCGGGAGGCGCTCCTCAGTGCACAAGCATCAGAACGGGTTGAAGACCGCATTACTGCTCGGTCTGATGAGCGCCATCATCATCGGTATCAGCGGCCTGATCGGTGGCCGGGGCGCGCTGTTCATCGGCTTGCTCATCGCCCTGGCCATGAACGGATACGCCTACTTCAACTCCGACAAGCTCGCGCTGCGGGCGATGCGTGCGCGGGCCGTGTCGGAGGCCGAGCAGCCCGCCATGTACCGGATCGTGCGTGAGCTTGCCACCGCGGCACGCCAGCCGATGCCTCGGCTATACATCAGCCCGACGCAAGCGCCCAACGCCTTCGCTACCGGGCGAAACCCGCGCAACTCCGCGGTGTGCTGCACGCAGGGCATCCTGGACATCCTCGACGAGCGGGAGTTGCGCGCCGTCCTTGGCCACGAACTCTGCCACGTCTACAACCGGGACATCCTCATCTCCTGCGTCGCAGGCGCCCTGGCCAGCGTGGTGAGCCTGCTGTCCTACTTCGCGATGTTCGGTGGCAATCGAGAGGGCGGAAACCCGCTGCTGGGTTTGCTCCTGGTCTTCATCGGGCCGATCGCAGCCGGAATCGTGAAGATGGCGGTCAGCCGGTCGCGTGAGTACCAGGCCGACCAGTCCGGCGCCGAGCTCACCGGTGATCCGCTGGCTCTCGCCTCCGCGCTGCGCAAGCTGGAACGAGGCACCGCGGCGGCACCGCTCGCCCCTGAGCCGAAGGTCGTTTCGCAGTCCCACCTGATGATCGCCAACCCGTTCCGGCCAGGTGAGGCCTTTTCCAGGCTCTTCTCAACACACCCGCCGATGGACGACCGGGTGCGCAGGCTGGAGGAGATGGCCCGCCGAGGCCTGCGCTGACTAGCTCGCTGCGCCCGCGCCGCGAGCAACTGCCATCACGTAGTCCCCGTAGCCGGAGTTGGTCAGCTTTCGGCCCAACGCAAGGCATTCGTCGGGATCGATGTAGCCCATCCGCAACGCGACTTCTTCCAGGCAGGCGATCCGCACACCGGTCCGATGCTCCAGCACCTGCACGAATTGAGCCGCCTCGAGCAGGGAGTCGTGGGTACCGGTGTCCAGCCATGCGAAGCCCCGGCCGAGATCGACCAGCTTGGCGCGACCCTCGCGCAGATAGGTCAGGTTCACGTCGGTGATCTCCAACTCGCCTCGGCGCGAGGGCGCCAGCGAGCGGGCAATGTCGACGACCGCGCTGTCGTAGAGGTACAGCCCGGTGATCGCCTTGTTGGATCGCGGCGTGGACGGCTTCTCCTCGATCGAGATCAGCGTGCCGTCGCTGTCAAGTTCACCGACCCCGTACCGCCGCGGGTCGGTCACCGGATAGCCGAACAATGTGCAGCCGTCCAGGGCGGCCACTTCGGACTGCAGGCGGCTGGAGAATCCCTGTCCGTAGAAGATGTTGTCGCCCAGCACGAGGGCCACGTCGTCCTCGCCGATGAACTCGGCGCCGATCACGAACGCCTCGGCAAGCCCATTCGGGCTCGGCTGCTCGGCGTAGCGCAAGCGCACGCCGAACTGTTCGCCGCCGCCGAGCAGGTGGCGGAAGCTGGGCAGGTCCGATGGGGTGGAGATGATCAGTATTTCCCTGATCCCGGCTAGCATCAGCACGGAGATCGGGTAGTAGACCATCGGTTTGTCGTAGACCGGTAGCAGTTGCTTCGACACGGCCTGGGTGATCGGATGCAGCCGGGTGCCGCTTCCCCCGGCCAGCACGATGCCTTTCACGAGCAGACTCCTCCCGGGTTGCCTCTCACCGGTAGTTCGTGAACTGCATGGCGATCTCGAAGTCCTTCGCCTTGAGCAGCGCGATCACGTCCTGCAGGTGGTCCTTCTTCTTGCCGGAGACGCGCAACTGGTCACCCTGGATCTGCGCCTGCACGCCCTTCGGGCCTTCGTCGCGGATGTACTTCGCGATCTGCTTGGCCTTGTCCGACGCGATGCCCTGGATGATCGTTCCGGAAACCTTGTAGATCTTGCCGGACAGGGCGGGCTCGCCGGCCTCGAACGCCTTGAGCGAGATGCCGCGCTTGATCAGCTTCTCCTTGAACACCTCGACGGCGGCAAGGGCGCGCTCCTCGGTCTCCGCCTCGATGGCGATCGCTTCCTCGCCTGCCCAGCTCACGCCTGCCCCGGTGCCACGGAAGTCGAATCGGGTCGACAGCTCCTTGGACGTCTGGTTCAGCGCGTTGTCGACCTCCTGACGGTCGACCTTGCTCACCACATCGAAAGAGGGATCCGCCACGTGTGATCACACCTTGAGTCGTCGGGAGTCAGTGGCCGCACTCTAGCGCGAGACCGGTCGTCGTTCGTGAAGTGCGGTTCGGTACTCTGTTCGTCGGTCGGTTGGTCCGGCCACGGCGGGTTGCCCGAGCGGCCAAAGGGAGCTGACTGTAAATCAGCCGCGCAAGCTTCGGGGGTTCAAATCCCTCACCCGCCACACATACGACAACGCCCCGCTGACCGGATCCGGCAGCGGGGCGTTCTCGCGTTGCAGGGGCGGGCGGCGTATCCGAGATCACCAACTTTGGGCGGTAGAGGAACGTTCTAGTTCCCATATCGTTTACCTACAGGTGATCCGATAGGGCTGAAATCGGGCGTGACTCCCCTGATCGGGGTACAGTGACCCCTCGATCGCGTCCTGGCGTAGCTGCGCAGAGCAAGGCACGCTAGGTAAGGCCGGGAAGCGACGAGCGGTCCTGGCCTGTCGCGCCGACACCCGACGGGACTCGACGAGCAGCCGGTGAGGAGGTTGCATGACGGACTCTGGCGTCTCTGGCACCCCGCCAGGCTCGCCGGCGGCCGACTCGTCCTCCGCGCAACCTCCCGCCGACGGTCACGCCGTCGCCGAGCATGCGGTCGAGGAACGCCGATTCAGGTGGTACTCGCTGGCAGTGATGGTGGTCGCGGTCACTGGTGCGATCCTGGTGCTGCGGTGGTTGCCCTACGAGTATTCGCCAGACCTGTGGTGGATCGGTCTGGCCCTCGCCGCCGGGTTCCTGCTCGCCGAACAACTCGCTATCAACGTCGACGTGCGCAGCGGCATCTCCTGGACCATTTCGTTCACCGAGATCCCGCTGGTCATCGGCATGGTCATCGCGCCGTACGAGGTCGTGCTCGCCGCACACGTGGTGGCAGGCGTCGGCACGCTGGCCGCGCGGAAGGTCGCTGGACGCCTGCTCTACAACGCCGGTGTCATGGTCATCGAGATCACCTGTGCCTTCGCGGTCGCGGGCTTCGTGCAGTCCCTGATGGGTGGCGGCAGCCTCACCTGGGTTCCGGCTTTCGCGGGCACGCTGAGCGCCCCGATCGCGAGCACCCTTCTCGCCCTGGGCGCGGTGTGGGTACTGCGCAGGCGGATGCGGGTGAGCACCGGCCTGCGCTTCATGGGTCGCGTCATTGTCGTCGGCTTCGTCAACGCCTCGGTCGGTATGAGCGGCTACCTGGTCGTGGCGAACGTCGAACACGGCTGGCCGCTGATCGTGGCGGTCGTGCTCGGACTCACCACGCTGTACTGGGCCTACTCGGACCTGCTGCGCGAGCAGCGTGACCTGGAGGCGCTGTCTGACGTGAGCCTGATGGTGGCGCGCTCGGGCAGGCAGGCCGCGGCTCGCCCGGCAACCGATCCGGATGATCTTGCGCACGAGTTCGCCGCAGGCGAATGGGTGACGCTCGCCGAGCGGATCAAGGATCAGCTCGCGGCAGCCCGGGTGGTGCTCCGGTTGAGGTTGGACGGCACCGACGCGATGTACACCGTTGTCACCGGTGAACCACTGCCTGCCGGTGATCATGTCCGACCGGATGATCCGATCCTGCGGCTGCCCGGCGCGCATGCGCGGCATTTCCGGATGACCGACGCCAGCTTCGAGGTGCGAACCGCCTTGCGCGAGCGTGGCGCCGAGGAGGTCCTGGTCGCTCCGTTACGCAGCGCTAATCAACTGCTCGGTGTCATCGAGGCACACGACCGGCTCTCCCGCTGGCGTGGTTTCGGTAACTCCGACGTGCAGCTGATCGGCATGATGGCCGCGCATCTGGCCACCGCGCTGGACAACCGTAGGCTGATGGCGACGTTGCGCCATGACGCCTACCACGACCCGCTGACCGGCCTGCTCAACCGGCCGGGTTTCTGCCAGGTCGCGCGAGGCCCCTTCGAGATGCGCACCGGCTCGGTGGTGTTGCGGGTCGACCTCGACGTGTTCTCCACCGTATGTGACGCTCTTGGGTACACCTGGGCCGATCGGATGGTGGTCGTCGCCGGGCGGCGGATGCGGGACGTGCTCGGCTCGACGGTTCCGCTCGCACGGCTGGAGGGGGCGTCTTTCGCTGCTTTGCTTGCCGAATGTGAGCCCGCCGAGGCGCATGCGATCGCCGAGCGGGTGCGAGCCGAGTTGTCCGCGCCTTACCCGGTCGATCGGCTCACTGTCGAGGCCAACGCCGTCGTCGGATACGCCAGCGCGGCATCCGCCGAAGGCAACCCTGAGGAGATGGACATCGACGGCCTGCTGCAGCGCGCCGACGTGGCCGTCCGGGCTACCCGCAGCGGTGAGGAAGTACGCGGCTACGTGCCGAGCATGGGCCAGATCTTCATGCGTCGCTTCCAATTGGTCACCCGATTCCGCCAGGCGATCGAAGAGGGGCAGGTCTCGGTCCACTACCAGCCCAAGGTATCTCTCCCGAGCAGGCACGTACTCGGTGTGGAAGCCCTCGTCCGCTGGCGGCACCCAGAGTTCGGCCAACTGCATCCCGATGAGTTCGTACCGGCCATCGAGGCCGCCGGCCTGATCGGTGTGCTCACCTCGTTCGTGCTTGATCAGGCGCTTACTCGAGTGCGCAAGTGGCTGGACAGCGGGCTGCGGATCTCCGCAGCCGTCAACCTGTCCGTCCGCAGCCTGGCGGACGAAGACTTCCCAGGGCAGGTCGCCGACGCACTGCGCCGGTTCAATGTGCCGCCCGAACTGGTCACCTTCGAGCTGACCGAGTCGGGCGTCATGCAAGATCCGCAGCGCTCCTTGCCGATCTTGCGGGAGCTGCACGCGCTGGGTGTTGTGCTCGCGGTGGACGATTTTGGTACCGGTTACTCCTCGCTGGCCTACCTGCGCCAGCTGCCGGTCGACGAGGTCAAGATCGACAAGAGCTTCGTGCTCGGTATGGGTACTGATCTGGGCGACCTCGCCGTAGTGCGCTCGATCGTCGATCTCGGACATTCGCTCGGCCTCACCGTCGTGGCCGAGGGTGTGGAGGAAGACGTGGCCCGCGACCAGCTCGAGGCGATGGGCTGCGACGTCGCCCAGGGGTACCTCATCTCCCGTCCGCTGTCCGAGAAGCGGCTGGAGGCCTGGCTCCAGGCGCGCACCACGCGGGCGCTCGGTAGGCAGTCCGAGACCGTTTTGACACTGCTGAGCTGACCTTCGCCGGATGGGGACCCCGAACGCGAGGTCAGTCCCGGCGCTGTGTACAGTTTCTCTCGCTCCACATTGAGCGCGCCCCAATAGCTCAGTCGGCAGAGCGTCTCCATGGTAAGGAGAAGGTCTACGGTTCGATTCCGTATTGGGGCTCGGTAGTCACCCCGCGGCGCTGGTATTCTGCGGTCGCGGTGTGGCATGCGGGGCGGGGTAGCTCAGGTGGTTAGAGCACACGGCTCATAATCGTGGTGTCGCGGGTTCGAGTCCCGCTCCCGCTACGCGGATAGGCGG
>JBOHER010000072.1:0-8597 GCA_050701115.1 Haloechinothrix sp.
AGGGGCCCGGTGACGTCACCGCTGCCGACATCGTGCCGCCTGCAGGCGTCACCGTGCACAACCCGGATCTGCACATCGCCTCGCTGAACGGCAAGGGCAAGCTGGAGGTCGAGCTCGTCGTCGAGCGCGGCCGCGGCTACGTTCCCGCCCTGCAGAACAAGCAGGCGGGCGCGGAGATCGGCCGGATCCCGGTCGACGCGATCTACTCGCCGGTGCTGAAGGTGACCTACAAGGTCGAGGCGACCCGTGTCGAGCAGCGCACCGACTTCGACAAGCTGATCCTCGACGTGGAGACCAAGCCGTCGATCACGCCGCGGGACGCCGTCGCGTCCGCAGGCAAGACGCTGGTCGAGCTGTTCGGTCTCGCCCGCGAGCTGAACATCGACGCGGAAGGCATCGAGATCGGCCCGTCGCCGCAGGAGGCGGACACCATCGCCGCCTACGCAATGCCGATCGAGGATCTCGACCTCACCGTGCGGTCCTACAACTGCCTCAAGCGCGAGGGCATTCACACCGTCGGTGAGCTGGTTTCGCGCAGCGAAGCCGACCTGCTGGACATTCGCAACTTCGGTGCGAAGTCGATCGACGAGGTCAAGATGAAGCTCGTCGGTCTCGGCCTCGCACTCAAGGACAGCCCGCCCGGGTTCGACCCGACCGCTGCCGCCGCCAACTACGACGGCGAGGGTTGGTCGGATGGCGTGGACAGCATTTCCGACGGCATTTCAGACAACGGCTCAGACGACGGCCGCGACGACAGCCACGATGATGGCCACGATGACGGCCAGGACTACGCAGAGACGGAGCAGCTGTAAGGCCGGCTGTTTTCCACAGTGGAAATCCACTGTGGACAACTCGGTCTCGCGAGCTGAGTAGCTAACGAGGAGAACCGATGCCCACCCCCACCAAGGGCCCCCGTCTCGGCGGCTCGCCGGCCCACGAGCGGTTGATGCTGGCCAACCTGGCCACGTCGCTGTTCGAGCACGGCCGGATCAAGACGACCGAGGCGAAGGCGCGGCGGGTCCGCCCCCTGGCGGAGAAGCTGATCACCAAAGCCAAGCGTGGTGACCTGCACAACCGTCGTCAGATCCAGCGGATCATCCGCGACAAGGATGTCGTGCACAAGCTGATGGCGGAGATCGGGCCGTTCTTCAGCGACCGCAACGGTGGTTACCTGCGGATCACCAAGACGCTGCCCCGCAAGGGTGACAACGCCCCGATGGCGGTCATCGAATTGGTGAGCGAGAAGACCGTCACCGCCGAGGCCGAGGCTGCACGCAAGACGAAGTTCGCTACCGCGCCCGCCGGCGCTGGAGGCACCAGCACCGATGAGAAGCAGGAAGCTGCTGCCGCTCCGGTCGAGGAGGGCGCTGCTCCCACTGAGCCGCCGTTCGGCGAGGGCAGCCACGCCCCGCTGGAGGATGGCTCGCAGCCCGAGGGTTTCCCGATCAAGGGTAACGCTTCCTCGATGCTGTACCACGTGCCCGGTAGCTCGCACTACGACCCGACGGACGCCGAGGTCTGGTTCGCCACCGAGGAGGCCGCGGAGGCCGCAGGCTTCGCAGGGGATGAGTCCTGACGGCTGACGCTGTGCCGAACGAGCCCGCCACTCCCGCAGGGGACGGCGGGCTCGTTCGTCTGCGCCTGGACGTCAGCTACGACGGAACGGGTTTTTCCGGCTGGGCCAAGCAGCCGGGGCGCCGAACCGTCCAGGGCTTGCTCGAGGATGCTCTGGCCAAGCAGCCGCCGGGTGCGGCGGTGCCGAGATCGGTGGTGGTGGCCGGCCGGACCGATGCCGGAGTGCATGCCTCCGGCCAGGTGGTGCACGTTGATGTCGTGCCGTTTGCCAGCGCGCCGGATCGGTTGCCGGTCGACGAGCGCGGCATTTTCGACCTCGATCGCATGTGTCACCGGTGGAACCGCTATCTGCCCGGCGATGTGCGGGTACTGGCAGCGCGGGTAGCTCCGGAGGGCTTCGATGCGCGGTTTTCCGCCGTGCGGCGACACTATCGGTACCAGGTGTCAGATGCGGTTTGGGGTGTGGACCCCTTGCGGCGCAATGACACCTTGGGGTGGGGTCGTCCGCTGGGTGTGGGCCGGATGAACGTCGCTTCCGAGGCGTTGCTCGGCCTGAGGGACTTCGCGGCATTCTGCAGGCAACGCGAGACCGGTACCACTATCCGCGAGCTGCAGCGTCTGATCTGGCAGCGCACCGATGAGCACCTGGTGCAGATGCTGATCTCCGCTGATGCGTTCTGCCATTCCATGGTGCGCAGCGTGGTGGGTGCGCTGCTGCTGGTGGGCGATGGCAGGCGTGATGTCGACTGGCCTGCCCGGTTGCTCCGTGGGGGCGTGCGGGACAGTGCTGTCGCGCCTGCACACGGATTGACCCTGATCGGCGTGGACTACCCGCCCGATCATGAGCTCGCTGCCAGGGCGGAACAGACTCGCAACGTGCGCGGCTGAGCTCTCCGTGTCCGCACCTCAGGCAGCCGTGTTCGCACTTCAGGCACGCGTGTCCGCACCTCAGGCAGCCGTGTCCGCACCTCAGGCACACCCGCGGGCGCGGGCGCGTGCACGGGCGGCGCGGACACATTAGTCGCCGCGGCGGATGGGGCCCAGGATCTGTTGTTCCCTGCCGGTGGTTACCAGGCGAATGGGACGCCAGAGGTTTCGGCCGAGCGCGATCACCTGGTCGTCCTTGAGCGTGGTGAGCTGGTGCAGCATGGGCGGTGGCAGCCGCCAGATGCGCGCAGCGAGTTCGGCCTGACCGACCGGGAGCCGTTGCATTAGCACCAGGTCCGACGCGTTGGCCGTGGTGCCCGCCTGCGGGTGCAGGTAGGGCAGTACGTACACGGTGGTCTGCCAGGGTGCGCGCGGCGGGAACAGATCCTGCGGGGTCGGTCCGCCGTCGTGCACCACCAGCAGCGGTGCGTTCTCCGAGGGCCGCGGCAGCTCGACCGGGGACAGCCTGCGGATCTGCACGTGCTGGGAGGGGCGGCCGTCCGGCATGGTGCCCGCCGCCTGCTGGACGACCTGCCATGCAGCGGGCCGGCCGGTGGCGACCACAACCCAGGCCCCGACGGCCAGCGCGCGCAGAGCGACCTGGCGCGCCAGATACAGCCCGCCGACCAACACGATCCTGGTCGGCGCGGAACGAAGCGCGGCGACGGTGAGCGGTTCACCGTTCGTGCCGGAGCCGATCACGATGCCACCACGATCTCCCGACGGGCTGATCGCATCGAGCAGCGTGGGGTCGACCGTGAATTCCGGGGCGACCCCGATCTGATTGGCCGAGTCGCGTACCCGTGTACTCACGCCGTTCCTCCCATCGGCAAGGTGGCGGCCAGACCGGCGACCTGCTGGCCGCGCATGGGGGTCAAGGTCACGCCCAGTCGTTCGGAGACACTCTGCAGTCGCTGGTCGGCAGACTCGAGTTCGCGCGGGTTGCGCGCGCTTACCCGCACCACACCGCGCAGCGCGATCTGGCCCTCGTCGGCGGACGGCGAGATCGACATGGCAACCGTCGCGGACAGCGCGCGCACGCTGGTGAGCGCGTTGAGCGTATTGGTCACCCTGCCTTTGGGCCACCGCGTGACGGCGTAGCTCGCGTGGCCGATGCCCGCCGCGGTAACACCGGACCAGCGTTCTTGCAGCTTGACGGGGGAGTTGGCACCGACGGCAGCGGTCAGTTCCGCGGCGGAGATGCCCGACCGGAGGAGCTCATCCGGATCGAGCGGGCGGGTGGGCACGTGCTGGGAGTCCAAGGCATTGCGCACCCGCGAGAGCGCACCGATGAGCGCGCGGTGGGCACCCACGACGCCACCACCCCGCTCCCGGATCGCGGCGGGGCATCGGCGCGGGTCCAGGCGCACGGCGATCCACGTGGTGCGGCGCGCCGCCGCGGGCAGCGGACCGAGCACCTCCATGTAGGAACTCAGCGCGGGGGAGTCGGCGGGCAACGCCGCACTTCCCGGGTAGGTGTGCCAGATGACCTGAATGGAGTCGATCACCACACCGCGGTCTTCCAGACACGGTGCGAGTGCCGACAGCGGCAGGCTGGAGGCGTCGCCTGCTTGTGAGATCAACGCCGGAGTCGGCTCGACCAGCAGGACAGCCGTCCAGGTTCCGTCGTTCCAGGCCAGCCCGACCGGCTGCCGGTCGTGGTCCATTCCGTGGGCGACAACCAGATCAGGTGCGGTGAGCCGCAGCAGGTTGACCCGCGGATCGTCCGCGCCGGTGACCGATTGCTGCTCGGTGAGGTCCTCGATGCTGGGCTGCGCCACCGGCTTTGCCACCCGATCGTGGGAACGCATGCGGAATCGGGTGGTAAGCCCAAGCCATTGGGTGAACCACTGGCCGCGAACCCGCATGAAGGCGAAGATCGCCGCGAGCGCGAACACTCCGATCGCGACGAAGATCAGCGAGCTGTTGATCGCGATCAGGATGAGCCCGATCGCGAAGCCCACTTCGAGCAGGACAAGGTTGAGGATCGGCAGCCCGAACAGCGTCTTGGCGGTACTGCGGCGACGGGCGGCAGGCGCTACCACCGCAGGCGCGCCCTGCGCAGGCTTCGGAGCGTCGCCGCCGGGTCGCGGCGGCTGAGCACCTGGCCCACCTGGCCCGCCGGGGCCACGTCCTCCTGGACCGCCCGGCCCACCCGGTCCGCGGCCGCCAGGACCGCCCGGCCCACCGGGGCCACGCCCACCCGGGCCCCCTGGACCGCCTTGGCGGGGATGTCCGGGCGGTGGCGGCCCTCCGGGACGAGGAACACCCGCAGGTGGGCTCGCTGGAGGCGCGCCCGGCCGAACCGCTGGCGGCTGTTGTCCTGGTCTCTGCCCAGCCGGGCGTGGAGGCGTGGTGACGGACATCCGCTCGTTCTCTTCCCCTCGTACGTCCTGCGAACTCTGCTAGCCGGTCCCGCGAGTAGGAACACTATCGGGAATTGGTAGAAACCCAACACCTGACGGTCCGCGTACGGCTATCCTGCGGAACCGTACCGCGACTCGGGGAGCTGTAGGTCGAGAATGCCATCAACACCGACAACAAAATCACAGGTTCAGGCGTATCGGTTCGTGCTGCGCCGCATGCAGTCCGCACTGGTGCGCAAAGACGCAGTCATGCTGCACGACCCTATGCAAACACACTCGCGCGCGACAGCGGTAGGTGTGATCGTCGCAGTGATCGGCATGCTGGGCTTCCTGGTGTTCGGGATCCTGAAGCCTGCTGCTCCGGTGCCCAACTCGGGCATCGTGATCGGTAAGGAATCCGGTCAGATCTACGTCAAGACCGAGGCGACGGCGTCCGCACCCGCGATGCTGATCCCGACCTTCAATCTGGCGTCCGCCCGGCTCATCCTGATGGGCAACACGCAACAGGGCGAGGGCGGCGCCGCACCGGGGGGCGCGCCGCAGCAGGTCGATCCGGTCCAGCCGGACGTCGTCCCTGACGACCGGCTCAAGGACATTCCGCGGGGCAGGCTGCAGGGTATTCCGGACGGGCCGCCCCTGCTTCCCGACGACGACCAGCGGATCGAGGATCACTGGGCGGTGTGCGACCACCTCCAATTCCGAAACGACCTGACGGACCAGGAGAATCTGGCGCAGACCGAGCCGACGACCGCCGTGCTGTCCGGCGTCGCCGATCTCGGCGAGCCGCTCGGCCGGAACCAGGCGATCTTCGCCAAGGACGCCGAGGACACCGCGTACCTGATCTATCGTCCGGCGGAGAACGCGAACACGACATCGGACATGGTTCGTGCCGAGGTCGACCTGGGTGAAGCGGGAAGGTCGGTCCGGACCGCATTGAACCTTGACGGTCACCAGCCGCGCGAGATGTCCACGGCGGTGCTGAACGCGATCGAGACGGTCGATTCGCTGACCCCGGGTGGCGTGCCAAGCGCAGGTGAGCCGAGCCCGTTCGATCTAGGTGGCGCAGACGTTCGTATCGGTGGGGTGTTCCAGGTCACCAGGACCACTGGGCCGGAGTACTTCCTGCTGCTGAGGGATGGCGTGCAGCCGATCTCCGCGGCGGTGGCCGAGGTCATTCGTTACGAGCGCTCGGATTCCGGCGTCATCCCGAACGTTCGACCGGATGTGCTGGCCGATCTGAATCGTGCCGAGGCCCTCGAGGTGGATCACTACCCGACGGCGGTACCCGAAGTGCTGAACCCCTTGAAGGGCTACTCGGCACTGTGCCTCGGCTGGACGGTGACCGGCGAAGGCGACGACCAGGACGCTAGGACAACGGTGTATGTCGGTAACCGGATGCCGCTGCCGAAGGACGAGGACGGCGACGAGGCGCTTCCGTTCAAGGTCGGTCAAGCCAATCCCGACGGAACCAGGATCGACCAGTTCTTCATGCCGCCCGGTCGCGCTGCTGTCGTACATGCGGCGACGAGCAAGGAGTCGTTCCAATCCGGACCGATGTTCCTGATCTCCGACCGAGGCATGCGTTACGGCATTCCGGACCAGGCAACGGCTGCGCACCTGGGACTGGCCAAGCAGCGTCCCGCCCCGGACGCGATCGTTCGGTTGCTCCCGGCGGCCACCATGTTGAGCGCTCAAGCCGCGAAGTGCACTTTCGATTCTGTGCCGATCGGCCCGGAGACCCCGAAGTGTCAGGCGCAGGAGCAGGCAGCGGCCTCTGGCAGCTGACCCGCGGTCGGTCGGAAGGTTCGGGTCTCCGACCGCACCCCTTCCGATGCTGCTACCTGTGTGCGATAGACCCATTGTGATGACACCTGGTTGCGAGATGCGTCACTCTCCGCCCTCTTGTAAGTGATAATCGTTTTCACTAGGGTGGGTGGCATGACCGCGATCCGCCCTTGGAGCCCCGTACTGCCCGGCGACGCCACCGGCTGGGATCTGCCCGACCGGCTGCCGCACACGCTCACGCCCGACGAGATCCGGGCGATCAACAACCCGAGCAACGCCATCCACGAGCACCGCACCTACACCTGGAACGGCTGGGACTTCGATCTGCCGCCGGGGGTGTTCCAGCCCGGCGAGACCAGCCGCCTCGTGCACTCCCGGCTGCTCGACGGCACCTTGCCGGTGGCCGGCTTGCGTTACGCCGCGATGGGCGCCGGGCTCGGCGTTGAGGCTGTCGTGGCCGGCATGCGCGGGGCCGCGGCGGTGTACGCGCTCGACGTGCACCCGGAGAGCGTGCGCACCGCCGCCCGGCATTACGCGCGGATCGTCGGCACCGACGGCCCGCCGCTGCACCCGGTGGTCGCCGACGTCTGGGAGGGCTTCCCGGACGGAGCTCAGGTGGACGTCGTCACCTTCAACCCGCCAGCGATCGAGCTCCCGCTCTCCGACGACCCCGACATCGTGCGCAACCTGTGCGTGGGCCGTGGCATCGCCGCCCGGTTCTTCGACCAGCTCGTCGGCCATGACCTGCTCGCCCCCGGCGGCGTCGTCTACCTGATCGTCTCCAACACCGCTCCGCTGCGCGACATCGTGGCGCTGGGCCTGGACGCCGGGTTCGACGCGGAGGTCGTGCACGTCGAGGACTGGCCGGGCGACGACGTCCAAACCTACCTATTCGGCCTGCGCAGGCGGTCCGAGCAGTGATGCACGAGCACTACGCGGAGGCGATCGCCGACCCGGACCCGATCCGGGTGGAACCGGGGCTGGTGTGCCTGCGGTTCGAGATCATGAAGGTGCGCTCGGCGCTCGGGGCGGTGCGCCACCTGCTGGATGCCGGGCTGGTGCGCCGGGGCGACACCCTCGTCGACAGCTCCAGCGGCATCTACGCCCACGCGCTGGCGCTCGCGTGCCACCGGTACGGGATGCGCTGCCACATCGTCGGATCCACCACCGTCGATCGGACGCTGCGGTTGCAGCTGGAGATCCTCGGCGCGACCCTGGAGCAGGTGCGGTCCTCGCAGGACCTCAAGCTCGACCAGAACCTGCGGGTGCAGCGCGTGGGTGAGCTGCTGCTGGAGAACCCGACCTACCACTGGATGCGGCAATACCACGACGGCGTCCACTACGTCGGGTACCGGGACGTGGCGGAGATGGTCGGCCGGGAGCTGCCGGCCGGGCCGCTCACGATCGTCGGCGGGGTGGGCACCGGGGCGTCCACCGGCGCGCTGGCCACCTACCTGCGCCAGGCCGGCCGTGACGTCGAGCTGGTGGGGATCCAGCCCTTCGGGAGCGTGACGTTCGGCGCGGAGCACACCGCCGATCCGGACATGATCATCGCCGGGATCGGCAGCTCCATCGAGTTCCGCAACGTGCAACACGACCTCTATGACCGCCTGCACTGGATGTCGTTTCCCTACGCAAGGGCCGGGGCGGTGGGCCTGCTGCGGCACAGCGGCGTCTTCGCCGGGCTCTCGGCCGGTGCCGCGTACCTGGTGGCTCGGCACGAGCGCCAGCGGGATCCCGCGCGAACGGTGGTGTTCCTGACGCCGGACACCGGGCACCGCTACGTCGAGGCGGCGTTCGATGGCCACGAGCAGGTGCCGCCGGTGGACGACCTCGCGCCCCGCACGGTGGGCGGCGTCGAGGAGCTGGCCCTGCCCTGGTCGACGACGGCGGAGATGCGACGGCCCCGGGGCGGGTCCGCGCGGGAGCGGCGGTGCGTGGCAC
>JBOHER010000073.1:0-8900 GCA_050701115.1 Haloechinothrix sp.
GACGGC
Organism: Haloechinothrix sp.; assembly: GCA_050701115.1. Lineage (GTDB taxonomy): Bacteria > Actinomycetota > Actinomycetes > Mycobacteriales > Pseudonocardiaceae > JBOHER01. The sequence goes on from JBOHER010000073.1 coordinate 7, forward strand.
GACCAGGCGGTCCCGATGGTCACCATGCACGCGCCGGACGTGGTGCTCATGGACATCCGGATGGCTCGGATGAATGGGCTCACTGCTACGGCCGAGGTCTGCTCCTTGCCGCGCGCGCCCAAGGTCCTGGTGCTCACCAGTTTCAACCTCGACGAGTACGTCTTCGATGCGCTCACCGCGGGCGCCAGTGGATTCCTGCTCAAGGAATCCTCTCCGCAGGAGATTATCGACGGCGTGCGGGTCGTCGCTGCCGGCGAGGCCATGCTGTCGCCGAGCACGACCAGGACGCTCATCGGTCACTTCGTCGCCGGGAGCAGGAGCTCCAGCCGGCATCAGGCGCTTGCCAAGCTGACCTCGCTCACGGCCCGCGAACGGGACGTCGTCACCGAGGTCGCGCAGGGCAAGCCGAACGCCGCCAGTGCCAAGGCGCTGTTCATGAGCGAGCCGACCGTGAAGACCCACATCACCCGCATGTTCGCCAAGCTGGACGTGACCAACCGGGTTCAGCTGACGATCTTTGCCTTCGAGGCGGGACTGGTGGCGGTGTGAGGGACGGGGTCCGTGTCACCACTGCTGAGTTTCTCCGTAGTTTCATGCTGCCCTCCACTTTGTATAGGGAACTATGAAATTACGGAGAAACCGTGGCATTGCCGGCGGAGGTTCGAGGGGCGCTCGACGAGATCTGGGCAGGAGCGACCCGGGGAGCGTTGAAGGTGTTCGTCTTGGCTTCGAGGAGGACGCCAAGACGGAGAAGGAGTCGCTGCGGATAGCGCTTGACGCCGCTCTGTGCCTGGCGAACACTGTCGGCGGCACTGTGGTCTTCGGCCTGGACGACGATGTGGCCGGTTCTGCATCCTTCGTCGGCACGACGCTGGATGCCGCGCGGGTCAAGAAGTACATCTACGACAACAGCCGACCCCGGTTGCTGGTTAGAGCCGCTGAAGATCGGTACCACGATTGTCGATTACTGGCTCTGGATACCCACGCCGATCACGACATCTACTCCGACACCAAGGGGCGTGCCCCTCATCGGATCGGAACCGACTGTGCGGGCATGGACCCGGCCACCCAGCAGCGGCTGCGGGAGAGCGCAGAGGGTTTGACCCCTCTGGGTTGTCGACGCCGGGGCACGAGGTCGACGCGGCAGCCCGGCTGCTGGAAGCTGGGCGTCGATTGGCCGGGGTGGATGGAACCAAGCTTGTCTACCAGCACCGGGAGTCGCCAGGAGCAGAGCCACGCGCGGTGGAGCGCCTCGCCGGTCCCGCGAAGCCATCGGCAACGCCTTGATTCACCGGGACTACCGGCTGGAGGACCCGGTGGTCGTCGAGCCTTCGCCCTCCGTGCTCGTGGTCACCTCACCTGGCCCGTTGGTTGCCGGGGTTACGGTCAAGAACATCCTCACGCATCCCTCGAAACCGCGGAACCGTGCGTTGACGGCTGCCGTACGGACGCTGCAACTGGCTGAGGAAGTTGGCCGTGGGGTTGATCGGATGTATCGAGAAATGATCAGGACAGGTCGGCCTATGCCAACGATCGACGCCACATTCTAGCAGGTGCGTGTCGCCCTTGTTGGTGATGCGCCTGACATTCACATCGCACGGTACGTGGCACAGCTGGAGCCTTCGGTGCGCGACGACACCGACGCAGTGATCATCTTGCTTCGGTTGTGTTCGAAGCGAACCGTCACCGCGAAGACAATCGCTCCGCTGCTCCAGAAGAGTGTGCAAGAAGCGGAAGCCTCTTTGCGCCACGTTGCTTCCGAGCGTGTGGCCATGATTGAACCCACGCGAGAGACAAGGCGTGCCGCGCACCCGAACTATGGGCTAAGGGAGTCGGCCCTCAAACAGTTGGGTAGTGCGGTCCCGTATACCCGCCATACGTCGGATGAAATCGATCGGCGGGTCGTCGCGCATGTCCAGGAGTACTCCCGCATCACCAACGCGACCGTCCGGAACCTCGTCAATGTTGGCACACCGAGGGCGAACCAAATCTGGCGAACCTGGTCGCACGCGGTCTCCTCAGCAGGAATGCTGCCAGGGATCTGAAGCGGTTCTATCGAAGATGACCAGGTGATCACGTTGTTGTGCGTCTTGAACGGGCTTTCAGACATCGGCCCCGCTGGCGATGATTCTCAGCTAGCCTGCTATGAGCGGTGATCAAGTGACAGGGCAAGGATGGGGTCATGCCGGAAGGGTACGGGGTCGAGCTCGGCAGCCTCGCCAAGACGGGCGGTGAGTTCATCGAGCTCGCCGACGAGGCCCGCAGGGCGAAGTCGGAGTTCATCGGCAGCGTTGAGCTGCACGATGGGCAGAACGCCGGATTCACCACGACCAGCAAGGCGAACTCGCTGGCGAGGATGTGGGAGTTCCACATCGACGATTTGAGTAAGCGCATGGCGATGGCCGGTGGGTTGTTGCAGGACAGCGCGGGCACGTACCAAGAGCTCGAAGACGCGGTCACCGCGTCCCTTGCCCGCCTCGATCCGGAGGGCTGAGCGGGATGGTCTCGTTCAGTGAGTTGCGCGACGCCGACCCGGGCGTGTTCGACGATATGGCAAGCAAGTGGTCGAGGCTGGCCAGCGAACTCGATTCGACATCGGGTGACATCAAAAGAACGCTCGGTGGTCTGGACGGCTGGAATGGTGACGCCGCGAACGCGGCTCGGGAGCACTTCGGCGATGTTCGCGCCGGTTATGACACCGCGGCCGAGTGCATCGAGAAGATCCCGCCGGTGCTGCGCGACCTCTCCGACGCGATCAGCGATGCGCAGGAGAAGGTCAACGGCGCGATGGAGACCGTCGACAGCACCTACATCTTGCGGGTGGACCAGGCGACCGGACAGGTCAGGGCTGGGTTCGGCGGTCCAGGGGACAGCCGCAGCGACGAGGAACGCGCCAACGACGAGGCGCTCGCCAGAGAGCTCAGCGAGGTGATCACCGGCGCGCTCTCGGATGTCAACGACGCCGACCAGGAGGCGTCGCGCAAACTTGCCGAGCTGATGCCGGAGGAGGCCGGACTCGAGCTCGACGCGGTCGGCGACGGCAACGTGGTGCGGCCCAGTGACATCCCCGGGGACAACAAGACCCCAGAGGACGTCAAGCAGTGGTGGGATCAGCTGACCCCGATGGAGCAGGAGTCGGCGATCTACACCCACGGTGATCGCATCGGCGGCATGGACGGGATTCCCGTCGAGGCTCGCGACCGTGCCAACCGAATCCGGTTTGCCCAGGAGATGGCCGACCTGAACGCCCGTCACGCCGAACTCGACGAACTCGGTGACAACCGCGACTCCGATCAGAACCGCGAGTTCAAGCGCTTGCAGGACACTCTCAGGGGTGTCAACGCGATCGACGAACGACTGGAGCGGGAGCCGTCAGCGACCACGCGACAGGCGTACCTGCTCGACTTCGACACTGAGGGCACCGGGCGCGGCATCGTGGCTACCGGCAACCCCGATACCGCCGACAACGTGGTGACCTCCGTGCCAGGCACCGGATCGAACCTCGCTGGGATCGGCGGAGAGCTGGATAGGGGCGACCAGATACTGGCGCAGGCGAATCGGTATTCCGCCGACGAGACGTCCGCCGTCACCTGGGTCGGTTATGACGCGCCACAGGATCTCGGTCAGGCCACCAACAGTCACTACGCCGAGAACGCGGCGGGGGACCTGCGTAGCTTCCAGGACGGGCTCCGTGCCACGCACGAAGGCGGGGGTTCGCACAGTACCGTCATCGGGCACAGCTACGGCTCGACCGTCGTCGGCCACAGTGCACAGGACGCCGAGCTGGACGTGGACAATGTGGTGTTCATCGCCAGCCCCGGTGTTGGCGTCGACAACGCTTCGGAACTCAAGGTTCCGGAGGGCACTGACATCTATGCCAGCACGGCGGAAAACGACATCATCCGTGGTATTCCACCCATCATTCACGGCAGGCAACCAATCGATGAGGATTTTGGCGCCACACCGTTCACCTCGGACCCAGGTACCGAGGGCTCCTGGTATACGGATGGCATGTCCACGGAGGCACATTCTCAATACTGGAACAAGGATTCGGCGTCTCTGAAGAACATGGCCCGGATCGTCGTCGGTGAGAAGCCGAGCTGATGCGTGCCCAGGGTGAGCAGATCGGCATGGCTCGTCTGCGAAGGTGGCGGATAGGAGCATGGGTTGCTGCTCTGCTAGTGGTGCTCATGGCCTGCGCAACGGCGAATGATGGCCGCGATGAAGGGGCTGGATCGGATTCGGGAAATGGAGACGCTGTGCGGACGATGACGGAGCGGGAAGCGGCCGAACGCGCCGAGCGGCACATCGCCCGCGCGGTTGAGGCGTTGCCGGACGAGCCCACCTTGACCTTGCAGAATGATCTTTCCGCCGAGTGCGTGGATCCTACTGACGGGGGTCCTCGGGGTCGCTACGAGGTGGGTCGCACCTATTGGTTGGATGACCTGCCTGCTGAGCGCAATGAGGGCTACGTCGAAGCGCTGCGTTCCCACTGGGTGAGCAACGGCTTCCGGGTGTTGACGGATGACCGTCCGGGTGATCTCTACATCTCGGTCGAGAACAACGACGACGCGTTTCGGATGTCAATAGCCGCACGTGATGATGGCCGCCTGTCTCTCGGTGCGTCCTCGCCGTGCGTCTGGCCGGACGGCACCCCGCCCGAGGACTGAGCTACCGGCGTTTCGGGCCGAGCATCCCTGATGGCCTCGATCTTGCGCAACTCAGGCTCCGTCGGGCGGCTACGCCCGACGAGGTCGCGTCGGCTGCGGACGCCGGTCTTGTCGAACACGTTTTGAGGTGCGAGCAGGTGCACCTGCGGATCCGCCCGGGTGCTACCTGGACCAGCGCGTCTGGTCAGCCAGCGCCAGATAGGCCGGGCGCAGCAGGTCCGGCAGGGCGCGGCCACGAACCGCGATATCCACCGGTGGCAGTTGGTCGAGCAGGGAGGCGCAGGACGTCAGATGCGGGCTCGGCGCGGGAAGGTCGGCCTGCGCCACGAAATAGGAGTCCAGGCAGTCGGCCAGCGGTGTGCCGGTCCGCTCGGCGGCTTCGGCGGCAGGCGGCCCGTCGGATCGCGCCGAGTGCAGATTGGCCAGCAGGTCCTCACGTTCCCGTCCGCGCCAGGCGAGGATGCGGAACGGGTCGTCGTCGAAGGATTCGGCGAGCAGGTAGAACGCCGCGGCGAGGTGCTTGCAGGGCACCTCCGAGTCCGGGCACGAGCAGTCCAGGGACAGCTCGTTCGCGCTGGCCGGGAACAGGGACAGCCCGAGCCCGGCGAAGACGTCCTCGATGTCGTCGGGCATCTCCCCGGCGAGCAACTTGGCCAGGTACCAGGCGTTGTCGGCGAGGGTTTGTTCCAGCTTGGCCCACTCGGTCTTGCCGAAGGCGTTGATGCCGATGCGCACCCGGTACGGCCGTGCCCTGCTGCCCTGCACGCGCGCGGTGACCGAGCCCGCGTCGACGTCCAGCGAGATCACCTGGCCTTTGCGCGCGTAGGTGCGGCCGCGCTGCAGCCGGTTGCCCATGCCGATGTTCTCGAGCACCTCGATGAACCGTTCGGACCACCAGTTCTGGGCGATCGCGCCGCGCTTGCTGCGCACTGTGAGGCCGCCCTCGACGGCGCGCGGTCGGGCAGGCGGAGGGAACCAGTTATTCACCGACGGCCCCCTCGGACAGGGCGAACACCTTGCGCAGATCGCCGGTGGACAGTTCGGTGAGCCAGCCTTCGCCGTCGCTGATGACCAGGTTGGCCAGCGCCTTCTTCTCCTCGATCATCTCGTCGATCTTTTCCTCGAGGGTGCCGGTGCAGATGAACTTGCGCACCTGCACGTTGCGTTTCTGTCCTATGCGGAACGCGCGGTCGGTGGCCTGGTTCTCCACCGCGGGGTTCCACCACCGGTCCAGGTGGATGACGTGGTTGGCGGCGGTGAGGTTCAGGCCGGTGCCGCCCGCCTTCAACGACAGCAGGAAGATCGGCGGGCCGTCCTCGGACTGGAAGCGTTCGACCAGCTCGTCGCGCCGCTTCTTCGGGGTGCCGCCGTGCAGGTAGGCCACATCGGTGCCGAACCGCGCGGCCAGGTGCGGCAGCAGCATCTCGGCGAACTCGGTGAACTGGGTGAAGCACAGCACCTTGTCGCCCTCGGCGAGGATCTCCTCCAGAATCTCCTCGAGCCGGATGACCTTGCCGGAGCGCGTGCCCACTGCGGAGCGATCGTGCATCAGCTGTGCCGGGTGGTTGCACACCTGCTTGAGTTTGGCCATCGCGGCCAGCACGTTGCCGCGACGCGCGATGCCCTCGGAGTCGGCGATCTTTTCCATCATGTCGTCGACGACCACCTGGTAGAGCGAAGCCTGCTCGGCGGTGAGCTGGCAGTACTGCTTGATCTCGATCTTCTCGGGCAGGTCGTCGATGATCGCCGGGTCGGTCTTGAGCCTGCGCAGCACGTATGGACGGGTGATGGCCTGCAGCCGCTGTGCGGCCTCGGTCTGCCCGTGGCGTTCCACCGGGATGGCGTACCGGGTGCGGAACAGTTCCGGGGTGCCGAGCATGCCGGGGTTGAGGAAGTCCATGATCGACCACAGCTCGGCCAGCCGGTTCTCCACCGGCGTGCCGGTCAGCGCGATCCGGTGTTCGGCGCGTAACTTGCGGATGGCCTTGGCGGAGCGGGACAGGCTGTTCTTCACCGCCTGCGCCTCGTCCAGCACGACCCGCTGCCAGTCGTATTCGGCGAGTTCGTCGATGTCCCTCGTCGCCGTGGCATAGGTGGTGACGATCAGGTCGGTCTCGGCCAGCTGGGTAGTGAGGGCGTCGCCGTGCAGGCGGACAGGTCCGTGATGGGCATACACTCGCAGGCCGGGCGCGAACTTGGTGGCCTCCCGCTGCCAGTTGCCGACCAGCGACATCGGGCACAGCAGCAGGGTGGGTCCGGCCTCGGGCTCTTCGGTGCCACTCCCGCCCCACCGCCCCATTCGCTGGGCGGATTCCAGGGCCAGCAACTGGACGGTCTTGCCGAGGCCCATGTCGTCGGCCAGGCAGGCGCCCAGCCCTAGTGAGGAAAGGAACGCCAGCCAGGACAGGCCGCGCTGCTGGTAGGGCCGCAACTCGGCGCCGAACCCCTCGGGCGGCGGCAGCGGGCGCAGCGACTGGGCCGCGGTGCCCTCGAGGAGGTCGCCCAGCCAGCCGTCGGCGCGTACCGCGGTGATCCCCAGCGGGACGTCGACGTCGTCGGGGTGGCTGGCGGCGAGCGCGAGGATTTCCGCGGCGGTTTTCTTGCCGGTGGGTTCGCGCCGCAGAAACTCCAGGCCACGGAGCAGCTGCTCGGGATCGGCCGTCACCCACTGGCCGCGCAGCCGCACCATCGGGGCCTTGGTTTCGGCGAGCGCGGCGATCTCCTCTTCGGTGAGGGCGTCGTCGCCGACCGCAAGCTGCCAGCGGAAGTCGATCAGCTGATCCCGGCCGAATTTGCTGGGCTTGTCCACCACCCCGTCGGTGGGGGTGCTGGCGGACAGCTTGAGACCCAGCTTCGCGCGGCGGTCCCACCAGGTGGGCAACAGGACCCCGAATCCCGCCTCGTCCAGCGCGGGGGCGGCGACGGACAGGAAGTGGAAGGCGCCCTGGGCGTCCAGCTCCAGCGCGCACGGCCGGGCTTGTCGCAGGCCGGGCACCAGTTCGGGGTAGATCCGGCTGGCCCGCCCCAGCTCGCCGAGCAGGAGTTCCTGTGGGCGGTCCAGCCACCGGCGCAGGCCGCCGTCGTCGCTCCAGGCCTGGGCGGCGGCTATCAGCAGGCTGGGGTCCTCGGTGGACTGCAGCAGGAACTCCAGTCGCCACCGGGACTCGCCGGGGTCGGAACTCCACCCGCCTGGGTCCTCGTCGGGCAACGCGTCCAGGGTGAGCTGCGGGTCGATTTCGGTGAGCCGGAACGTGGCGCGCGCGGGCCCGGTGCGGCCGACGCCGATGTCGGACCACGGTTGCAGTGACTTTTCGAGCGCGGCGAGCTCGGCCGGGTCGGCGTCGAATCGCCCGTCGGGGGTGGACAGCGCGGCAAGCCACGATTCGGTGGCGGGCAAATGTTTCGGGCGGCGGCCGCGTCGCGGCGGCAGGAGATCAAAGTCGGCCGGCAGCTGGTCGCGGACCGCGGCATCGACCAGCGCGTGCAGCGCATCGGTGAGGAGTTCGTGCGGATTGTCCAGGCCGGGCTCGGCGCGGCAGACCGGCGGCATCGCGGTGACCAGCGCGCCAACGGAGACCACGTCGGGCCCTTGCAGCACCGGGCGCCAGCGGGCCGTCGGCCCGGTCCCACGGGGGGCGGGTCCCTCGGAGAGGGGTGCGGGGAAGACGCCGCGCACCACGGTCGGCAGGACCCTGCCGCGCACGGTGAGTTCGTGCGCGAATGTCGCGAGGTCGGCCAGATAGCGGATCGACGCGCCGTACCGGGTTCCCGCGTCATGGCCCATCCCCGCGGCGAGTTCGTCCAGCCAAGCCAGCGCGGTGGCGGGATCGAGGGAGATCACCGGGACCGTCCACGGCAGCAGGGTCGGTGCCGAGCGGGCCGGTGGGCGTGGGGTGACGCGGATCAGTTCGGGGGAGTCGAGGGGTGCCTTGCGCAGTGCGGGCAGCAGGAGGACGGCGTCGCCGGGTTTGCCCGGGTGGATTTCGGCGAGGGCGTCGGCCGGTGCGGCGAAGGGATGGGGCCGTGCCGAACGCACCGCTTCGCTGCGGCTGGTGACCGTGAGGTCGGAGTCCTCTGCCCACAGGCAGAGGCCGACCGGAGGGGACCAGAATCCATGCAGGACCAGCATGAGTTACGCCTTCCGTCGTCCGCGGTCGGAGGACAGGCTAGCGGGAGAATGCGACGAGATTGCGGAGGGCATGCCGATGGCAGGGCGGTTTCAGC
>JBOHER010000074.1:0-11768 GCA_050701115.1 Haloechinothrix sp.
CAAGGACCCCTTCAGCTCGGTCCAGCCCTAGTGCGCCGTCAGCGCAGACGCTGCTTGAGTGCTTCGAACTCGTCACGCAGCGCGGTCGGCAGCTTGTCACCGATCTTGTCGAACCACTCCTCGATCAGCGGGAGCTCGGCGCGCCACTCGTCGGGGTTCACCGCGAGCGCCTGCTCGACGTCCTCGACCGGCTCGTCGAGGCCTTCGAGGTCGAGCGAATCCACGGTCGGCACCCAGCCGATCGGGGTCTCGGTCGCGGCGGCCTTGCCCTCGATTCGCTCGATGACCCACTTCAGCACGCGCGAGTTCTCGCCGAAGCCCGGCCACAGGAAGCGGCCGTCGTCGCCACGGCGGAACCAGTTCACGTAGAAGATCTTCGGCAGCTTGGCTGCGTCGGCCCGCTTGCCGGTGTCGATCCAGTGCTGGAAGTAGTCGGCGGCGTGGTAGCCGATGAACGGCAGCATCGCCATCGGATCGCGGCGCACCTCGCCGACCACACCGGCGGCGGCCGCGGTCTTCTCGCTGGACAGCGTGGCACCCATGAACGTGCCGTGCTGCCAGTCGCGGGATTCGGTGACCAGCGGGATCGTGGTCTTGCGGCGACCACCGAACAGGATCGCCGAGATCGGCACGCCCTTCGGATCGTCCCACTCTGGCGCGAGGATCGGGCACTGCGACATCGGCGTGCAGTACCGCGAGTTAGGGTGCGCCGCGGGCTCCGCCGAGTCCGGCGTCCAGTCCTGCTTCTTCCAGGATGTGGCGTGCTCGGGCTTTTTCTCCATCTCCTCCCACCACACGTCGCCGTCATCGGTCAACGCGACGTTGGTGAAGACCGAGTTGCCCTTCTCGATGGTCTCCATCGCGTGCGGGTTGGTCTTCCAGTTGGTGCCCGGCGCGACACCGAAGAAGCCGTGCTCGGGGTTGACCGCGTACAGCCTGCCGTCCTCGCCGAACCGCATCCAGGCGATGTCGTCACCGAGGGTCTGCACCTTCCAGCCGGGAATCGTCGGGCGGAGCATGGCCAGGTTGGTCTTGCCGCAGGCGCTCGGGAAGGCCGCCGCGACGTAGTAGACCCTGTCCTCGGGCGAGATCAGCTTGAGGATCAACATGTGCTCGGCGAGCCAGCCCTCGTCGCGGCCGATCACCGAGGCGATCCGCAGCGAGAAGCACTTCTTGCCGAGCAGCGCATTACCGCCGTAGCCGGAGCCATAGCTCCAGATGGTGCGCTCCTCGGGGAAGTGCACGATGTACTTGGTCTCGTTGCACGGCCACGACACGTCGGCCTGGCCGGGCTCGAGCGGAGCACCCAGCGAGTGCAGTGCGGGGACGAACTCCGCCTCGGTGCCGTCCTTGACGAACTTCGCGAGAGCAGCCGCGCCCATCCGGGTCATCACGCGCATCGACGCGACCACGTACTCCGAGTCGGTGATCTCCACACCGAGCTTCGGGTTCTCGTCGGCCAGCGGGCCCATGCAGAACGGGATGACGTACATGGTGCGACCACGCATCGAGCCCCGGTAGAGCTCGGTCATGATCGCCTTCATCTCGTCCGGGTGCAGCCAGTTGTTGGTCGGCCCGGCGTCGTCCTCCCGCTGCGAGCAGATGAAGGTGCGCTCCTCGACGCGCGCGACGTCATCGGGATCGGAGGCGGCCCAGAACGAGTTCGGCTTGGACTTCAGCGGGACGAACGTACCCGCGTCAACCAGCTTCTGGTTGATCCGCTCCGACTCCTCGTCCGAGCCGTCGATCCATACCACGCGGTCAGGGGTGGTCAGCTCAGCGACCTCCCGCACCCACGTGAGCACACGACTGTGCGTGGTGGGTGCGTTCTCCAGCCCGGGGATGGCTACAGCAGTCATCTCGTTTATCTCCTGACTCCGACGCGAACAACCCACACCAGGACTCCGAGTCCCAGTGCGGGCTTCATTGCCGACGACCGAATGGCTTCGCGCACCGACAAGCGCAGGGTCGGCGTGCTCGGTTATGTGGGGTTCCCCGAGCGTAGCCGGGTGACGCCCAGGTAACCGAGGTCTGTCCTGTCGGTTCTCTCACAAGAACGATCAGGGAATCGATTCAGATCCGGCCGGCGCAGCAGCGGACCGCTCTTTTTCGGGGGAAAGTCGCAGGCGAGTTCCCGGCGGGTTCAGTTCTGGCTGATCCACAGACCGGTGGAGGAGTCGATCTTGGCGACGCCTTCGAGGTTCTGGGTGGCCGGTTGGCCACCCCAGGCCTCGTCGCCGACCGCGGGCTTCGCCGCACTGCTGCCGACCTCGCTCGTGGTGGTCTCTACCCACTCGCCGCCGCCCTGGTGCTCCAGCGTGGTCGCCGAACCATCCGGACCGATCACGACGGCGACATCGGCGTCGCCATCCCCGTCCACATCGGTGAAGTGGTAGGTGTTGCCTTGATCGTCGGACACCACCGCGGTGTCCTTGACGCCGTCGTGGTTGGTGTCCACCGTGGCCGGCCCGACCTCGACCTCTCCGCTGGGCAACTCGGCGGTCATCGGGCCGGATGCGCTGGTCTGCGTTTCGGCACCGTGCGGATCCGCGGAACCGGGATCGGTGGCCACCCAATCGCCTGATGACGCGTCGTAGGCCGCCTCGGCGACCACCTGGCCCTCGGTGTCGAACTCCACGTACTGATCGGCGTCACCATCGCCATCGGTGTCGACGAAAGCCCGTCCGGTGCCGTCCTCCTCGGTGATCACGGCGGTGTCGTTCACGCCGTCCTCGTCGAGGTCGAAGTTCAGTTCGGCGCTGTACTCCTCGCCGTCAACGGTGACCGACATCTCCTCAGTGGTGACGGTTTCGTCGGTGCCGCCGGACTCATCGATGTACATGTCGGGTTTTCCCCCTTAGTACCGGCCGCCGCCGGAAAGCTGCTCGGTCTTGGTCACTCGACTCTGACTTACCGTATGCCCGCTCGGTTCCCCACACAACGCACCGCTCGCCCGTCCGTGTCGGACCGCCGGTCATGTCCGGTCCCGTAGCGCCCGGATCCTGCCGAGGAACATCTCCGAGCGCTGGATGCCCGCGCCGACATCCTTGAGCCGCCTGGTCACCACGCCGAGCTTCTTGGCTCGCTCCTGCTCACCCATCTTGAGCGCCTTGTCGACGTCGGCGAGCTCCGCTTCGATCGCCTCGATCCGCTTGACCATGGCGTCGTCCAACGCCAGCGACAGCTGTTGCTCGGCATCGATGATCTGCTCGGCGACCAGCTGGTCCATGGTGGATCGCGCGTCGGCGATCGACTCGGTAAGCCACTGCTTGAGGTGCTGCTTGTTCGCGGCGTGTCTGCGCGTGCGGGCCATCCACCAGCCCGCGCCGAGGCCGATCACGATGGTGGCGGGCAGCACGACCGGATTGAACAACGCCAACCCGGCCAGCGGCGCCGCCGCGAGCTTGCCCGCGCCGACCCCGCCAGACACGCCCATGAAGACCAGCAGCTTGTCCTCCGCTGTCGGCGGCTTCTTGTCCGGGGCACGGATCACGACCTGCGGGCCGCCCGCACGATCGAACTGCGATCGGATCACCTGTAGCTCGTCGGCGGAGAACAAATCGGACAGCGCGGTGATCGTCACCTGGTTCAGCCGCTCGCCGAGCAACGTGGTCAGCCTCCCCGACACCACCTGCAGCGCACTGTCCACCTCCTGCGGCAGCGCATCGAGTTGCTCCCGGCCCGCCGCGTCGATCCGCTGGCGGAACCAGGACTGCACATCCCGCATCTGGCGGCTGACCTCATGACCGCACTCGAGGCGAGCCCGCTGGATCTCGCTGCGCAGCTTGAGCTGCCAGCCGCGGGTCGAGGATCGCCGTTCGGAGGCCAGCTGGTCGCGACGCAGCCGCAGCGCTTCGGCTTCCGCCTCGCCTGCGGATAACGCCCTGCGCTCGCCGCGCAGCCTGACCTGCTGCTCGCCGAGCGCACTGGACAACGCCCGCAGAGTGTTCGCTTCGCTGAGCATGGCCGCCCGGCCGACCAGCACCTGCTGCATCGCGCCCTGGAGGTCGGCGATGCCGGAGCGCTCCCGCAGCATCGCGGCAGCGTGCTCGTTCGGCGCCTTGGCCGCCGTCTCGAACATGCGCGCGGACACCGGATGAAGCCGCGCTTGCGCGAAGCGGGGAGCGTGCTCGGCGAGTAGTCGTGTATTGGCTTCCAGTACCTGACGCCACCCTCGGTACTGATCCGTTTTGGACAGTGCGAACAGGACGGTCTCGACCTGATCGGACATCCTCCGCAGGAACCCGAGCTCGCTCGCGGTGAACGGTGCCGACGCGTCGACCACGAACAGCAGCGCGGTCGCCGACGCGGCTGCCTCCATAGCCAGTTCGCCGTGCATCGAGTCCAGCCCGCCGACGCCCGGCGTGTCCACAATGGATACTCGCTGCAGCAGCGGGCACGGGCCGGCAACCCGCACATAGCGTGGCGGGAGTTGCCCTTCCGGCAAGTCGTACACCGCCGAGGTCCAGCGCACCAGTTCGGCCAACTCGATCGGGACAGCGGGAAGCTGCCCCGGGTAGCAGGCCTGTGCGCTCCAGGATTCACCGTGATCGAAGACCAGGTAGGTGGAGGTAGCCACATCGGCGTCCACCGGGGACAGGTTGGGGATCGCCAGCAAGGCGTTGACCAGCGAGCTCTTGCCGCGCTTGGTCTCACCGACCACCACGACGGACGGCGTAGCCGACCGGGCGATACGGGTCTGGTCCACCCAGGCGGCCGCGGCCGGATCGATCTCGCGCAGCACGCCGAGCAGCGAATCCCTGGCCTGCTTGACCTGGCTGGGCAGGTCGGTCTTGGTGAACAGCGGCGCGTTCACTGCCGCGCACCGTGCCGTGTGGAGTACACCGTGACGATCGGCGCACGGAGCATCCGATCGCCTTCGAGGAAGCCGACCAGTTCGGTCTCGGCGACCACCCCGTCCAACGTGGCGTCGTCGGTGCGGATCGCACCACCAGCCTCGTGCAGCGCCGGATCGAACCGCTGGCCGTCCGGGCGCATCGCGGTGACGCCCACGGTGGCGAGGCCTGCCTCGATCCGCTCGGCGATTCCGCCGCTGCGAGCCCGATCCAGTGCGTAGAGGCAAAGCCGGATCAGGGTCTGGCGATCGGCGGTGAGCCGGTCCAGGTCGGTGTGCGCCGTGCCGCCTGCCGAACCCCGGTCCGCCTCGGCGATCACCTGCGCGGCGATCTGACCCGTGGGGCAGTCGTCCGGATTCTCGCTCTCCGCATGGTGGTTGTCCCTATCCAGCTCCGCGGACATCGCCCCTCATCACCTCGCGCTACCTCGGCCACTGCCGCCCAGTTGTTGCCAGATCAGGAAATATGCCCGATGCACCACATGCGCCACCCTGCTCTGCGCCGGGGTGGCACCGAACGACGCGAAGGAGCGCCACCAACCCGCCCGCTCGAGTGCGTGCCCGGCCAGCTCCGCCCTGTTCGCGCCGGGCATGCCCAGCTGAGCCGCCACATCGGCGTTGCTGCCCACCCTGAGTACCTCCTCGGTGAGGTCGTCTGGCATGTCAACCGCGCCGGAGGCCACCAGCGTCAACGCCTCAAGGAGCCGGAGTTGATGGGCCTCGGGCTTGGCGAGAAGTACCTCGATCGCGTCGTGCACCCGGCCACGCTCCGCCGGATCGTTCGAGGCTTGGGCCAGCGCGGTGATGGATGCCAACGCGGCGGCCGCCTTGATGCCATCGGCCCGCGCCGCGAACACGGTGTTGAGCCGGGCGCGCACCGCGGCGAGGCCGGAGGATTCCAGCAGAGTGCGCCGCACCGCGCCCGCGGTGATCGCGGGTTCGGCGCGGATCGCGTCGACCGCGCGGCGGATGCCGTAGAGGTCCAGCCGGGCCAGCAACCGTGCGCGGGTACCTGCCGGAATGTCGCACTCCCAGCCGGTGAAGATGTCGGCCGAGACGAGCATCGTCTCGAGAATGTCATCGTCCAATTCGGACAGTGAACGCAGCGCATCGGCGTCGGCCGAGGTGAATCCGCCCGACTCCGCTGTCTCGGCGAGCAGGCCGATCACCGGGAGCACGCCGGTTACCCGCGGTTTGAGAATGCTTGCCTGCTTCTCGGCGAGGATCGAGGCCGCCTTCCACACGTCACCATCCGCACCCTGCACGGATTCCGGCGCGATGGTGTCCGCCTTGTTGAGCACGGCGATCGCGTTGACCGGCCCCGCCTCTCGGCTTGCGGTGGCCGCGGTAAAGGCGGCGAGCGCCTGCTGGTCGTCGGCCCGCACGCTCTGCGTCACCACGTACAGCACGGCTTCGGCGCCTGCGACCGCACTGCGCGAGGTGTCATCCAGCTCGTCGCGGCCCTCGGTGTCCGAGCGGTCTTCGGCGGCAGCGCCCAGCAGCCCTTCGGTGCGCCGGACTGAAGCGGCATCCAGCGAGCCGAGGCCCGGGGTGTCGATCACCGTCATGCCTTGCAGCACCGCGTTGGTCAGGTACACCTCGATGTGCGACACGGTGTCGAGGTCGAGACCGAGACTCGCGGGAATCATGCCGTCGGCGGCGAACGGCAGCACCTGCTTGGTGCCGTCGCCGCGCACCACCTCGACCCGGTCCACTGTGCCGTACTGGAAGCGGGTGACCAGCCGGGTGCACTCACCGACATCGGTCGGCGCGACCCGGCGCCCGATCAACGCGTTGACCAGCGTGGACTTCCCCGACTTGATCCGCCCGGCGACCGCGACCTGCAGTGGCGCCCCCAGCCTGCGCTGCACTTCGGCGAACCCGGCCGCGGTGCGCGGGCTCACCTGCGGCGTGAGCCGGCGGCACAGGTTCGCCACCGAGGTGCAGAGCGGCCCGGCAAGCTGCTGGCCCTGTTCGATCACCGCCGTCGTGCCCCCATCCGTTCGCGCGTGCTGACTCGCATGCCGCGTCAAATGCTGCCACGGACTCATCCTCGAGGCCCACCCAAGGTGCTACCAGAGAACCACCTCAACCCTGCGCCAAGGCTGGGCGGAATTCGGGGATACGGCCCGGGTCGCCATCGGGGGGCGACCCGGGCCTACACCGTTCACGGGCAACGTCCACCGGGTAGACCCGGGTAACAGATTACCGAGCGGATGCGACACACCCAGCGGCGTGCACTACCGCAAGACATCGGATTAAGACCACGTTAAGTGACTGTGATGCCCATCACATTCAGCGGACATTGGCTGCTCTGAGCAGCTGATATGGAAGGCAAACCGTCACGGCGACTCTACGGAGGTGACTATGGCGGCCCTCGATACTGATCCATCGGCCGACGCAGGTTCGGACTCGGTAGCTCAGCGTGCGGCGTCGGCAGGCAGAAATCAGCTACACCTCGAACCGACCGCAGGCCTGGAGTGGTCGCAGGCACTCGAGTTGCCCCGCACAGCGGTACTGGCGACCAAGCCCTCGGAACTCCGCCGCGCCTGGGTGCATCGGGCACCGGAAGAGCAGGTGCTTGCGACGTTCCACGCGGCCTTGCGCTCGATGGACGGCACGGTGCCCGGTCCCTGGTGGCTGCGCGCACTGGCCAGGGGCGACCTCGATTCCCGCGAAACCGGATTCCGGGTGGAAGACCGCATCGCGCAACTACTCGAGCCACGCCCCGGATGGGAGTACGTGCCCTGGGCAGCCGACGGCGAGTCCGGCTACTGGGAGTTCATCCCCTCCGAGCGCGGCAGGTCGGGCTATGCCATTCCCACCACCTTGCTCAACACCGACCGCCACCCCGGCTGGATCGACGTCCTGCCCGCACATTCCGGCGCGACGCCCGCACCCATCGCGGTGCGCGGGTTGGCCGGGCTGCGCTCCCGGCTCGGCGAGCTCGAAGCCATCCGCTGACCCCGTTTCCGCAGCTCTAGGTAGGGTTTGCCGGATACCTGCCGCCGAGCCGGGAACGGAATGGACGTGAAGAGCGAGCAGCAAGCCCCACTGCGTAGCGTGGTCAGCTACGTGCAGCGCGGGGGTCGGATGACCGTCGGCCAGCAACGCGCCTGGGAGCGGCGGTGGCCGGAGCTCGGTCGCACGGTGTCCGAACTGGCGGAGGGTCCGATCGACTTCACTGCCTGGTTCGGCCGCGAGGCCCCGGTCATGCTGGAGATCGGTTCCGGCATGGGCGAGACCACCTCGCAGCTCGCCAAGGCCGCGCCCGACCTGAACTACCTGGCCGTCGAGGTCTACCAGGCAGGGCTCGGCCAGCTGATGTTGCGCGCCGAGAAACTCGGTGTGGACAACCTCAGGCTGGTCAACGGCGACGCGGTGGTGCTGCTGACCAAGCACATCGCCCCGGAATCGCTGCACGGCGTGCGGATCTTCTACCCGGACCCGTGGCCGAAGAAGCGACACCACAAACGCAGGCTCATTCAGCCGGACTTCGTTGCGCTGATCGCCTCCCGGATCGAGGTCGGCGGCACGCTGCACCTGGCCACCGACTGGGCGCACTACGCCGAGCAGATGCGCGAGGTGTGTGCGGGCGAGCCGCTGCTGCGCAATCGCCACCCCGACGAGCCGGGCCGCTGGGCACCGCGGCCGGACTGGCGCCCGGTCACCAAGTTCGAGCGACGAGCCGAGACCGAGGGCCGCGAATCACGCGACCTGGTTTTCACCCGGGTCTGACCACGAACGCCACCGGGACTGGCAGGATCGGGCCTATGTCGCTTCGGCTGCACGCCCCCGCCGTTCTGCCCTGTGACCCCGACTGTTCGGTGCTGCGGGACGCAACGGTCGACGTCGACGGGACCGGACGGATCACCTACTGCGGGCCGCGCGAGTCGGCGCCCGACAACACCGACGCGGTGGTCACCGAGTTGTCCGGCATCCTGCTGCCCGGGTTGATCAACACCCATGCGCACAGCCCGATGACGGTGCTGCGCGGCATGGGCGACGACCTGCCACTGCTGCGCTGGCTGCGCGAGGTCATCTGGCCTGCCGAGGCGCGCATGGAGACCGCGGACATCCGCGCGGGCATGCTGCTCGGATCGGTGGAGATGCTGCGGCACGGGGTGACCACGAGCGCGGAGATGTACTTCCGCGGCGAGCAGATCGTGGAAGCCGTGCTGGAGACCGGGGCGCGCGCGGTGGTCGGCCCGCCGATCATGGACCTGCCCGGCATGGACTGGCGCAAGATGACCGACGACATCGACCGGTGGATCGACACCGACGGGCTACGCTTCGGGCCCGCCGATCGAATCGAACTGAGCTACGGCCCGCACTCGGCGTACATGCTGCCGGTCGACGCGCTGCGCATCATCACGGAGTCGGCGCTCCAGCGGGGCGCGCTGGTGCAGATTCACGTGGCCGAGTCCTACGACGAGGACGTCAATCGGCGCGCGGAGTACGGGTCCGTGCCCAAGTTGCTCCATCAGATCGGCATGCTGGACGGCCGGGTGCTGGCCGCGCACTGCGTGCAGATGTCCGACGAGGACATCGCGCTGTTCGCCGCCAACACGGTGGGCGTCGCGCACTGCCCGGGATCGAACGCCAAGCTGGCCTCCGGCATCGCGCGACTGACCGACATGCGCGCTGCGGGCGTTCCGGTGGGGCTGGGCACCGACGGCCCGGCGAGCAACGACGACCTCGACGTCTGGCACGAGGTCCAGCTCGCCGCGATGCTGGCCCGGCTGTCCACTCGGGACTCCACAGCACTGTCCGCCGAGCAGGCCCTCTTGCTGGCCACCCGGGGCGGCGCGGCGGCCCTCGGCCGCGACGACATCGGCGTGCTCGAGGTGGGTCGCTGGGCGGACCTGGTGCACGTCGATCTCGACGATCCGACCTTCGCTGGCGGCGTGCGGGTGCCCGACCCGCAGTTACTGGCGAACCTGGTGTGGGGTGCCGGATCCCGCCGGGTCACCGACGTCTGGGTGGCAGGCGAGCAGGTGGTGTCAGCGTGCGAGCCGACGCGGGTGGACCGTAGGGAAGCGCAGGCGGCGGTCGGCGCGATCGGCGCCCGGGTCCGGGCCTAGCGCGGTCGGATGATCACCTCGGTGAGGTGGGCGTCGGGGGTAGCGGTCACGGCGGCCAGCACCGCCGAGGCGACCGATTCCGGTCGCAGGAACTGATCCGGATCGTACTCGCGGCCCTCACCGGCCACGATGGCCTCCTGCATGCCGGTGGCGGTGCGACCCGGATACACCGAGGTCACCCGTAGGCCTGAGGATTCCTCCTCGGCGCGCAACACATCCGCGAACGCCCGCAACCCGAACTTGCTCACCGCGTACGGCCCCCACCCGGGCCGCGCGTTGTACCCGGCCCCCGAGTTGATCAGCACGACATGGCCGCCCGCCGCGCGAAGGGCGGGCAGCAGCCTGCGGGTCAGTTCGACCACGGCCAGCACATTGACCTCGAAGTTCACCCGCCAATCCCGCGCGCTTGCCCGCTCGACGGTGCCCAATGCGGCGACACCTGCCGAGTGCACCAGGACGTCAAGCGACCCGATCTCCGCGGTGGCAGCCGCGACCGCGGCGGTGTCGGCGAGGTCGACCGGCCAGGCGAGGGCGTCCGGCAACTCGGCGACCATCGCGTCGAGTGCGCTGCGATCCCGGCCGCCGAGCAACACCCGGTGAGTCGGACCAAGCGCGCGGGCGATGGCAGCGCCGATGCCCCGCGACGCGCCGGTGACGAGCGCGAGTGGACGACTACTCATGTCGCAACGGTATCCGGGACACGCACGGCTGTGATTCGCTCGATATCGGTTCGCCCGTTCAGGCGTCGGTGATACTTTCACAGTCATGCCCCAGCAGCGAGGACGGCGACTGCCCGTCGCCGCGGGCCTTGCCGGGGCGCTACTCGGCGCCGTCATCGCCGGTGCGGCGACCGTTCTGGTGCAACTCGGTGGCAAGGGCGTCGCGCAGGCGGAGCTGCGGGAATCGCGGCGAACCCCGGCCATCGGCACGCCGCAACCGAGCAGGTCGTGGCCGTCGAGCAGCACACCGCGGAGCAGTTCGGCCAGTCCGGCCGGTACGAAAGCCGCCGCACCGACTTCCTCCGCGCTGAGCACCACCTCGACGGCGACAGCTGCTCCCGAGCCGACCACGACCGAGGCCATGGAGCGGGAGACCCGGCCGCCGCAGCCAACCGAGCCTCCCGCCACCAGCACGAGTGACCCACCGCCGGAGGACGACGAGCCGTTTCCGACGCTGATCTGGCCCTAAGGCGACGCGATCCGGCCTCCGTCTGCCCGCGGCAGCCGTCTGGTTGCCGAAGTCGAACTCGGGCGCGCCCGGCAGGCCTGCGACGCTATGCAACGGATGGAGGCCAAAAGCCACGATCAGGTCAATGCGGGACGAACAGTCGGCAGGGTTTGCGGACGCGGTCAGGGCTCGAGCAGGATCGCGGGATCGAAATCCAGCGGGAACGGCTCGGTGATGGTGAACCGCTGGCCGTCGTGCGCGGAGGCGTGCTCGGTGTAACCGCCGTCCACCAGGCGGTCGAGACGGACGTAGGCGGTGCTGCGCGCGCGGTCGATCTCCACCCGCAGGTACCAGGGGATGCCCGCTTCTGCACACAAGGCGGGCTTGTCGATCCGGTCCCGTCGCTTTCTGGACGGCGAGACGAACTCCACCGGCACGAGCACCTCGCTGGTCGACACCCAGGTGTCATCCGCAGGGGTGCGCTGGAGCACGGCGAGGTCGGGCTCGATCCAGGTGTCCGGGGCGAAGCGCAGGGTCACGGTCAGGTACGGCACGAATCCCGCGCGCTGCGCCGGATCATGCAGCAGCATGCCGAGCTTGAGCTGACCGAATGAGTTCGCAGGCCCTTCGTATGGGCTCATGATCAGGTATCCCCCAAGGCA
>JBOHER010000075.1:0-7732 GCA_050701115.1 Haloechinothrix sp.
TGATCGACGCCGAAATGCGCCCAATCCAGCCCCTCCAGGCCGAGAATGCCCTCGGGCCGCCAGTCGGACTCCGCATCCGCCGACCACATCATCGACAGCACACCCGACACCTCAACCGGACCGCCGAGGCGGTCCGGGAACGCCAGGTCAATGGTTGCCGTCACACCTGAAGTATAGCACGAAGTCGAACGTATGTACGACACGGATAGTAACCTGATTGACTGATGGTCGCTGGGTTGTCAGGCGAGTAAATCCCCTTCACGGCAGCAATAGGAGCTTCCCGGTGGTCCGGCGCGCTTCCAGATCCGAATGCGCGCCTCGGGCGTCGGACAGCGGATACCGCCCGCCGATCCGGACCGAGAGCTCACCGGCGCCGATGGCCGTGAACAGATCGCGCGCGCGCCATTCGAGTTCCTCCCTGGTGGCAACGTAGTCCGCCAATTTCGGGCGGGTGAGGAACACCGACCCCGCGTTGTTGAGGCGTTGTGGATCAACCGGATCGACGGGGCCGCTCGCGGCACCGAACAGAGCGAGGGTGCCCCGGCTGCGTAGCGAAGCCAGGCTGCCGTCGAATGTTGAACGCCCGACGCCGTCATAGACCGCGGCAACTCCATTGCCGTTGGTCAATTCCCTGACCCGCTCCGGGAAATCGTGGTATCCAGCGATTTCCTCCGCGCCGGCCTCCAGCGCCAGCCGTTCCTTCTCCTGCGTGGACACAGTGGCGATCACCCGTGCGCCGCGGGACCTCGCGAGCTGCGTCAGCAACAGCCCGACGCCACCGGCAGCGGCGTGCACGAGCACCGTGTCACCCTTGGCGATCGGATAGACCGAATTCGCCAGGTAATGGGCGGTCAGTCCCTGCAGCATCACGGCCGCTGCGGTCTCCACCTCGACGCCGCCCGGGACCGGCACCGCGGCATCGGCAGGCACTCGGACTTGTTCCGCGTAGCTGCCGGGCACTCCGGCCCAGGCGACCGGGTCGCCGACCGCGAATCCCTGTACACCGTCACCGAGCGAGCGCACGGTGCCCGCGCCTTCCAGCCCGACGATGAAAGGCAGTTCGAGCGGATAGGCGCCGCTGCGGTGATAGGTGTCGATGAAGTTCACCCCGGCGGCGGACACGTCCACCAGCAACTCGCCGGGGCCCGGTTCGGGAGCCTCGAGGTCGGTGTAGTTCAGTACTTCGGGTCCACCGGTAGCGCGAACCTCGACTGCCTTGGGCATGCGTTCTCCTTCACATGAGTCGGTGCAACCAGTCCAACTATGGTCAGCGACACCATGTTCCCCCTCTCGGATCGTGGACGTGGCGCCTTAGACTGTGGCCAATGGCTGACAAGAATGAGCGGACCGAAGAGCCCACCGAGGCCCCCACACAGCGCCAACTGAGCACTGCCCGCGCGTTTGTCGCGCAGCACGGCAAGCCGTCGCGCGCGGTTGTGGAGTCGATCGGGCGGGTCGGCGCACGGGTCGTTCTGGTCGGCGCGGACGGCGCGCTTGGCGATGTGATCGTGCCCTCGGTGAAGGTCGGCGAGGCGCTGGTCGAGGCGGTCGACGACCTCGAGGGCGCGGAGTGGGACGCCGAGACGGTCAACGCGACAGCGATCGGTGCCAAGCACCGACGCCGGATGGGCCGCTCCCTGTTGCGGGCCTGATCACGCGGCGTTCTTGAGATCCGTGCCGAGCACCGTGCCGCGGGAACCGACGGCCCTGGGTCCAGGGCCCCTTGACCAAGGATCATCCGGGGCGGGTCCACGGTCCCGACCGGCACACCACAGGGCGGCCGTCGCGATCACCACCAGCGCGGACCCCAGGACGTGCAGGGACACCAGTTCCTCCGGCACGTTCAGGGCGTACTGAACTGAACCCAGCACGCCCTGGCTCAGCGCGACCACCCACACAATGACGTACCTACGCACGAAAGCCACCGGCGCCGAGATGCGCAGCAGGGACACGCCCAGCACCGCGAGCACGAGCAGGTAGGCCACCAGCAGGCCACCGTGCACCTGGGCGAGCACCTCGATCGGCGCCCGCAGCCGGGGGGTGTCCGGATCCCCGCCGTGCGGACCGGCACCGGTGATCACCGTGCCCGCGGTCAGCAGCGCGCCCAGCACGACGACCAGCAGCACCAGCACCGAGCGTCCGGTGGAGCCGATCAGCCAGCGCGGTGCCGCATCACCCTCCTCGAAGGCGTCCAGCAGCAGCACGGCGAGCCAGACCAGCACCGCGGACACCAGGAAGTGCACCGCGACGGTCCACCACAACAGCCCGGTCAGCACGGTCACGCCGCCGATCGCCGCCTGCAGGAAGACCCCGCCCGGCATGGCCCAGGCCAGCAACACCAGCCGTTTGCGCTCGGGGTGATCCCGCCGCACCCGCCACGCGGTGATCAGGCAGAGCGCAGCCACGATCACGACCAGAATGGTCAGCATCCGGTTGCTGAACTCGATCCACTGATTCAGTGCCGCGTACTCGGGATGCTCAACGGGGAACATGCTGCCCGCGTGGCACTGCGGCCAGGTTGGGCAGCCGAGGCCGGAACCGGTGACCCGCACGATCGAGCCGGTCACGCTGATGCCGGCCTGGGTGACGATCGCGGCGATCGCGACGGCCCGCTGGGCTGCCTTCGAGGGATACGGCAGGCGGGCGAGCAGAGCATCCAAGAACACGCTCTCGATGGTATTGGGGGGTCAGGTCAGCTTGGTGGTGCGGGTGGCGAGTGCGCCTGCCGCGGCCGCCCATGCGGCGAGCACACCCAGCGCTCCCCAGGCAACCGAGCCGTCCACCAGAGCGGCCCGCAGTCCCTCGGCGAGGGCGCCAGAAGGCAGCAGGACCACCACATCGGCGAGCCCGCCGGGCAACGTGTCAGGCGCGAGCAGGATGCCGCCCGCGAGCAGCAGTACGAACCACACGATGTTGGCCAGCGCGAGGACCGCTTCGGCGCGCAGTGAGCCGCCGAGGAGCACGCCGAGCGACCCGAAGCTGACCGTGCCGACCACGAGCAGCGCGATGGCCATCAGCACACCGGATGCGGTCGGGGTCCACCCGAGCAACGCCGCGACGCCGCCGAGCACGGCCACCTGCAGGGCGACCACCACCAACGCGGCGATCACTCGTCCGGCAACGAGCAGCCAGCGGGGCAGCGCGGTCGCCGACAGCCGCTTGAGCACCCCGTACCGCCGATCGAATCCGAGCGCGATCGCTTGCCCGGTGAACGCCGACGACATCACGGCAAGGGCAAGGATCCGTGGCGTCATCCAGTCCACCTTGGACACCGCCGAGCCGTCGGCCGCGACGAGATCATCGGCGGGCAGTACGTTGAGCATGCTCAGGCCAACCAGCAACGCGATCGGGATGAGCAGGGTCAGCAACACCTGCTCGCCGTGTCGCAACGTCAGCGTGGTCTCTACTCGGGCATGGGTGACCAGCATCCGCAGAGTTCGGCCCGCGCCAGGCGCGGGCGTGAATGTGCCAGGCGCGAACCGGTCGGCCGACCGTGCGCCGTGGGTAGCGCTCACTTCCGCAACTCCCGTCCGGTCAACTCGAGGAAGACCTCCTCGAGATCGCGGCTACCGACGTGCAGTTGCTCGGCGAGCACTCCCTGCTGCGCGCACCACGCGGTGACCGTGGAGACCACTTGCGGATCGACCTTGCCCAGCACGCGGTAGATGCCGCGTGCGGTCTCCTTCACCGCATAACCCTCCGGCAAGGCGGCCGCGAGCAGGTCGGTGTCCAGGCCGGCCCGCGTCCGGAAGCGCAGCTGGGCATTGTCCGGGTGATCGCTGGTCAGCGCGGTGGGCGAGCCCTCGGCCACCACCTTGCCGTGGTCGATGATCACCACATGGTCGGCGAGCGATTCGGCTTCCTCCATGAGGTGCGTCGTCAGCAGCACGCTCACCCCGTCGGCGCGCAGTGCGCCAAGGAGATCCCAGACCAGGCGGCGAGCCTGCGGGTCCATACCTGAGGTCGGCTCGTCGAGGAACACCAGTTCCGGCCTGCCGACGATGGCGCAGGCAAGGGAGAGCCGCTGTTGCTGCCCACCGGAAAGCCGCTTGAACGGCGTACGCCTGCACCCGTCGAGCCCGAGGATGTCGATCAGCCAGCCCACATCCAGCGGATGGGCGGCACAACTGGCGACCAGCCGGAGCATCTCCTCGGCGCGGACACCCGGATAGGCGCCGCCGCCCTGCGGCATCACCCCGATCCTCGGTCGCAGTGCGGAACCGTCTCGCCGGGGGTCCCTGCCGAGCACCCGAATCGTGCCTGCGTCGGGGCGCAGGAAGCCTTCGCACAGCTCGACCGTCGTGGTCTTTCCCGCCCCGTTCGGGCCGAGCAGGGCCAGCAACTGACCCCGGGGCATACGCAGGTCGACGCCGTCGACGGCGGTGGTGGAACCGAAACGTTTGACCAGTCCCGCGATCTCAAGCGCAAGCTCGGCAGCCTCGCGCACAGTGGGTTCGAGGGACTCGCTCACGACCAACAAGGGTAGAGCGTGAGCGTCATCGGGCACTCTCCGGTACCTGCCGATATCGCTCGGGCCACAGTGGCACGGAGCGTCGGACGATGAGCAGGGCAAGTACCACCACGATCGCCGCCGCGAGATAGGCCTGGGAGATCACGTAGCTGCGCCCGTCGAACGTGCTCCCGGTCGGCGGGATCACCACAGCCAGCATCGCGCTACCGATGGTCGCGGCCACCCGGAATCGCGAGGTTCCTGCCGAGGCTGCGAGCGGAATGACCGCCCAGAGCATCCACCAGGGGTGCACCGCGACGTGCAGTCCCATCACCACGGCCATCGCCACGCCCAGCCCGATGATCGGCCGTAGCCGCCAGCGGAAGCTCTCCCAGAGCAACCGCACCGTGATCACGGCCGCGACCAGCAGGCCGAGGGCGCCGAAGATGGTCACCAGCGAGTTGGTGTGGTTGCCGAGGCCGAGCGCGATGCCGAGGAGCCCGCCGAGATTGGCCAGTTCGGCGATCGGCGAGATCCACGTCCGCACCAGGCCAGGGGTGCCCAGCGCGCTCACCCACCCGAAACCGAGCCCAGTTCCGAGGGATACCGCGACCAGCACGGTGGCGAATACCAGCAGCATCGCCGCCGCGGCGCGCACCAGGTCGATGATGCGCCCATGCCAGCGTCTGGCGATCATCACACCGAAGAATCCCAATGCCAGCACGGCGTTGACCTTGATCGTGGCGGCCAGGCTCATCACCACGGCGCCGAACAGGATGAAGGTCAGCTCGCCCTTGGCCAGCGGGGGAGGACTGTCGCCCTTGACCCGGATCGGCAGCTTGCGCAGGCCGAGTTCCATGCCCGCCATCATCAGGCCGATACCGAGCGATTCGTTGTGCACGCCCGCGACCAGGTGGAAGATCAGCAGCGGGTTGCCTGCCCCGAGCCAGAGCGCGGTGGTGGGCGCTACCCCGAAGCGGCGGGCCAGCCGGGGAAGAGACCAGATGATCAGCGCCACCCCGACAAGGGCCATTGCCCGCTGCAGCAGCACCCCGACCACGATGTTGTTGCCGCCGAACCCGGACAGCCAGCTCCCCAGTTCCAGGAACAGCGGACCGTAGGGCGCAGGGGTCTCCCGCCAGACGTTCGACACGCCCATGGTGAACGGGTCGCTGATCCCTAGTGCCTGCGCCGGGCCGAGCGCGTAGGGGTCCATCCCGCGGTGCACGATCTCGCTCTGCGCGAGGTAGCTGTAGACATCGCGGGAGAACAGCGGGGGGATCACCGACAACGGGGTGATCCACATGATCACCGTGCGGATCGTCTGCGCCGGGCTGGCCATCCGCTCCCGGCCGGGCTTGGCGAACCTGCCCAGCAGCAGCCACGCGATCACCATCATCGCCATGCCCGCCACCGCGATCGCCAGGGAGGCCGTGGTGATCCTGGCGAACAGGCGCAGCACCGGCAGTCCCTGCACCGGGTTCAGCACGGGAGCGGCCCCCGCGCCGAGTGAACCGACCGCGAGGAACAGCGCACCGACAATGCCCAGCCTGCGGATGACGGTCAGCGAACGCACCTCGGCCTGATCAAGGGGAGCGGCCGTCGGAGAGGTCAAGCCTGCCGAGTCGCTACTACGGCCCAGCACGCCCACCGTGCCCTCGTCTACCGCCACCTGGCGAGCGTATCGGGTCGCTGAAAGACGCTTTGGGCGCGTTGGGTGCACTGAAAGCGTCACTCACTGCGATGAGCGCGCCAAAGCGTCTTTCAGCGCGGTTGTGGGTGACGCAGCTCACCTTCCGGCGGGCCTTCTTTGCCCTTGTCGCCGAAATACGACACACTTGTGTTGTGAAAAAGAGCGGAACCATCGAGGAGCGACCCGTGGGTGGCGGCGAGCAGCGCCGTGACCTGCCGCTCGTCGGCATACCCGCACAAATGGGACATGAGGGACGTACCAGGCTTGAGGTTGCCCGGTTGCTGCTCGAGCAGGGGCCGATCACGGCCGCTGCGGTGGCCGAGGAGCTCGGCATCAGCCCGACCGCGATCCGCAGGCATCTCGATGCGCTGCTCGCCGACGGTGAGGCCGAGACCCGGGACGCCCCGAGCCGCGCGCGAAGGGGCAGGGGCCGGCCGGCCAAGTCATTCCTGCTCACCGACGCAGGCCGGGCCCGATTTGGGCATGCCTACGACGACCTGGCGGTCTCGGCGATCCGGTTCCTCGCCGAGCACGGTGGCAAGGACGCGATACGCGCCTTCGCTGAGCATCGCGTGGCGACTCTGGTCGGTCCGCACCGCGAAGCGATAGTGCGTGACCCGGATCCGGCCGTTCGGGCGGAGACCCTGGCGACCGCGTTGACCAGGGAGGGTTACGCTGCGTCGACTCAGAGCGTTTCCCGCCCCCCGCTCCTTGCGGGGTCGAGCATCCAGCTCTGCCAGCACCACTGTCCGGTCGCCCACGTCGCCGCCGAGTTCCCGCAGCTGTGCGAGGCCGAAACCGAGGCCTTCGCGGAACTGCTCGGTACCCACGTGCAACGACTGGCGACCATCGCGCGCGGCGACGCCGCGTGCACCACACACATACCCGCAGAGAAGTTACCGCGGTTCCGGCCGATAGATCCACGAACTCCGGATGGAGGGAAGCCCGCATGACTGCCGCTGCCGAGCAGCACACCACCACGGCGCCGACCAAGCCCGAGCAGTTGAGCCAGGAGGAGACCATTGCCTCCCTTGGCAAGTACGCGTTCGGCTGGGCCGACTCGGACACCGCAGGCGCGACAGCCCGCCGTGGTCTGAACGAGGACGTCGTGCGCGACATCTCGTCGAAAAAGAACGAGCCCGAATGGATGCTGGAGCAGCGTCTCAAGGGGCTGAAGCTCTTCGACCGCAAGCCGATGCCCAACTGGGGCGCCGACCTGTCCGGGATCGACTTCGACAACATCAAGTACTTCGTGCGCTCGACCGAGAAGCAGGCCACCAGCTGGGAAGAGCTGCCCGAGGACATCAAGAACACCTACGACCGGCTGGGCATCCCCGAGGCGGAGAAGCAGCGCCTGGTCGCCGGTGTCGCCGCGCAGTACGAGTCCGAAGTCGTCTACCACCAGATCCGCGAGGACCTGGAGGCTCAGGGCGTGCTGTTCCTGGACACCGACACCGGCCTGCGTGAGCACCCTGAGCTGTTCAAGGAGTACTTCGGCTCGGTCATCCCGGCCGGTGACAACAAGTTCTCCGCACTGAACACCTCGGTGTGGTCTGGTGGATCGTTCATCTACGTGCCGCCAGGCGTGC
>JBOHER010000076.1:0-11728 GCA_050701115.1 Haloechinothrix sp.
GACCTGATCATCACCACCCCCACCGGCAAACGGCACCGATCCCGACCCGACCCCATCGGACCACCCGAACCCCAACCACCACCTGAGCCATCCACAGTGGACGACGGTCGAACTCCCCAGTTCTAGACCGCTGCCGAACACGCTATCGATTTGATCAGCCCTGGAGGGTTATTCACAGGTCAGTTGGCGGGGGCCGCCCGGAGGGTGGCTCGCGACGACTGACTGCAGGTGAGGGGCGTGATTGAGGTGAGCGCGCCGTGGTGAATAGCCCGACTTATGAATAAGACGCCTGTCACTATTCTAAGCAAGTCATTGACAAAAACGGTGAGCGTCACGTCATGAGAACGAAAATACGCAGGGAAACTCTGTGAACGCCAACAGAGAAACATGGGCATCACGCATCGTTCACGCTACAGTCGGCTCCGTGGCAGACCTCGTGTACCAATCAGCGCAAGAGCTCATCGATCACCTCGGCGCCGGGCGCATCTCCGCGCGCGAACTGCTGGACGCGCATGTGCAGCGCCACGTGGCCGTGCATGCCGACATCAACGCGGTGGTCGCGGTCGACCTCGACCGGGCACGCGACGAGGCGCAGGCCGTGGACGACGCGCGGGCCCGGGGCGAGGAACTCGGTCCGCTTGCCGGGCTACCGATGACGATCAAGGATGGCTTCGACGTCGATGGTTTGCCCGCTGTGAGTGGGCATCCGGCGTTTGCCGACCGCCCACCGAACTGTGCGGACGCCGATGTGGTCGCCGCGGCGCGTGCGGCGGGAGCGATCGTCTGGGGCAAGACGAACGTTCCGCTCATGCTCGGTGACTTCCAGAGCTACAACGCGGTGTACGGCACCACCAACAATCCCTACGATCTCGCGCGCACCCCCGGTGGCTCGTCGGGCGGCGCCGCTGCCGCGCTCGCCGCAGGCGTGACCCCGCTGGAGATCGGTTCGGACATCGGCGGATCGCTCCGGCATCCCGCGAACTTCTGTGGTGTGCATGCCTTGAAGCCGACGTGGAACGCACTCCCCATGCGCGGTCATGTCCCACCGCCGCCAGGGGCGTATGTCGAGCAGGATCTCGGTGTCGCCGGGCCGATGGCGCGCACCGCGCGGGACCTTCGGCTCCTCTACGGCACGCTCCGGCGCGATGAACCTTCCGGACCGCGCGGCGTCGCGGGGACGCGCATCGCGCTTTGGCTGGATGAGCCCAACTTCGCGCTGTCCAGCGAAGCGCGATCCGCCGTGGAGCAGGCCGCGGACGCCTTGCGCAGGCAGGGCGCGATCGTCGAACCCGCCCCGCTGCCAGTCCAGACCGAGCCCTTGCTGGACACCTACTTCGCGCTGATGATGCCGATCCTGTCCGCCGGATTCCCCGACAAGGTGTACGCGGGCCTTGAGAAGTCTCGTACGGCTGCCATAGCCGCTCTTGCGGGAGGCGCGGACCGATACAGCCAGGAGGCGTTCGTCATGCACGCGACGGCCAGCTATCGGACCGTCGCCGCGGCGACGGTCGCCCGCCAAGCCATGAAAGACGCGCTCGCCGGGTGGTTCACCGACTGGGATGCGATCCTGGCGCCGATTTCGCCGGTCCCCGCGTTCACCCATCGCCACGACGGTTCGCTCTACCAGCGCCTGCTCGAGGTCGCAGGCCGGTCGGTGCCCTACCCGCACCTGTTCGACTGGATTTCGCTGGCCACGACGCTGCACGTTCCCGCGCTGGCCGCGCCGGTCACCCGGACCCTCACCGGATTGCCGATCGGCGCGCAACTCATCGGTCGCTGGCACGAGGAGGATCGGCTGCTGGATCTGGCCGACGCGCTGGAGGCGGAGACCGGCGGGTTCGCACCGCCCCGGTTGTAGCCGCACGACGGCTACGTGCCCGGTTCGGTGCTAGCACTGATGTGCCCACCGGCCTGCGAGCGGGATTCTGGCCTGCACACCCACCGCACAGGGGAGGTGCAGGCATGACAATGGCCGCACTACCGGGACTTCGCGACCCGGTCGGCTCCCGCTCGCCCGAACCGTGGCCGCTGACCGCGCGGTCGGAGGAACTGGAGGTCATCGCTGGCGTCCTGCACCGCAATGGTGGCCAGGGCGGCGTGGTGCTCGCCGGAGCGGCCGGGGTTGGCCGGACCCGGCTCGCCAGGGAAGCCCTGGCCAGAGCGCGCGGCCGCACCGCGCAGGTGCGCTGGGTCGCTGCCACCGCATCCGCCCGCATCCTCCCGTTGGGCGCGTTCAGTTCCCTGGTGGCTGACCAGGTGGGCGTCGGCGAGCCCAGTTCGACGACCCTGCGCAGGATCACCGACGCGGTCGTCGCCGAGGGCGCAGGCAGGCCGCTCCTCATCGGCGTGGACGACGCCCACCTGCTTGACGAATTCTCTGCTGCCGTGCTGCATCAGCTCGCGCTGCGGCGCGCGGCCTCCCTGGTGGTCACCGTGCGCAGTGGCGCGCCCGCGCCGGACGCGGTCACCGCACTGTGGAAGGACGGCCACCTCGCCCGGCTCGAGATCCAGCCGCTGTCCGCCGAAGAGACGGCGAGCCTGGTGGAGTCGGTTCTCGGTGGTCCGATGGATGGGCACAGCGCCAGGCGGCTGTACGCGGCGACCCAGGGCAACGCGCTCTTCCTGCGCCACCTCACCGAGGGCGCGCTGCACTACAGCGGCCTGTCGCGGATCGCCGGAGTGTGGCAATGGCGTGGCGACGCCGCCGTAACGCCACAGTTGACCGAACTAGTCGACGCCCAGATCGGCACCCTCTCGCCCGCGCTGCATGACGTCGTCGAA
Source organism: Haloechinothrix sp. (assembly GCA_050701115.1). Lineage (GTDB taxonomy): Bacteria > Actinomycetota > Actinomycetes > Mycobacteriales > Pseudonocardiaceae > JBOHER01. Next base: position 2,782 of record JBOHER010000076.1, read on the forward strand.
CTCCTCGCGTTCGGCGAACCGCTGGACGCGGACGTGCTGGCTCTGCTGGCTGATCCCGCCGCGGTCGAGCGGGCTGACCGGCGCGGACTGATCACGGTGGAGGCCCGTGAAGATCGACTGGAAGTCCGGCTGGCGCATCCGATCTACGGCGACGTGCTCCGCGCGAAGACGAGCGCGCTGCGCGCCCGCAGGTGGCGCGGCCGGATCGCCCGGGCGTTGGCCGTCACCGGGCCGTGCGGCCCGAAAGACCTGCTGCGGCAGGCCGTCCTCGCGCTCGATTCGGACAGCCCGCCGGACCCGGAGTTGCTGAATGCCGCCGCGCGTTCCCCGATCGCGATGCTCGACCCGCGGCTGGCCGAACGGTTGGCGCGGGCCGCCCGCGACGGTGGCGGGGGCTTCGAGCCGCGACTGTCGCTGTGCTACGCGTTGACCTGGCAGGGGCGATTCGGGGCAGCGGAAGCCGAACTGGCCGAACTCGACCTGCGCGCTGCCACCGACGACGAGCGCACCCGCGCGGCGATCGCCCGAGCCGGAAACCTGTTCTGGGGGATGAGTGACCAGGACGCGGCCCGCGCGGTGCTCGACCGAATGAAGGATTGCCTCCTCGACCAGGCTTGCCGGGACGAGCTGAGCGCATTCAGTTCGGCCATCGCATTCGCGCAGGGCGACGGTGAGCGCGCGCGGGATCTGGCCGCTCGGGTTCTGCGGGCGCGAAACCTCCGCGACGGCGCGGTTTTCTGGGCCGCCATGGGCGGAACCGGAGCGTTGGGACTGGCCGGTCGGTGTGCCGAGATCGGCGACCTGCCGGCCCGTGGCCTGGTGCAGTGCGCCGGGTCGTTCGAACGATCCTGGTTGCGGTTCGGTTTGGGCGCACAGGAAATCGCCGCGTTGCGGCTTGCCGGTCGGTTGACCGAGGCCGAGCAACGGGCACACGCCTTCGCCGAGGACGCGCAGGGATCCGGTGCGATCTCCGAGTCGGTCTGCAGCGTTCTCGTCGGCTCGGTCGCCCTTGACCGCGGCCTGGTGCGGACAGCCGTGCGCAGGCTCAGGGACGCTGCGGCGGCCTTCGCGGTGCACGGCCCGGGCGGAAACTGGCGGGTCCAGTGCGGGCTGGCGCTCACCCAGGCTTTGGCATTGACAGGCGACGCTGCCGGGGCACGGGAGGCGTTCACCCTGACCGAGGCGCGTGGCCATCCGGCGGTGGAGTACCTGCGGCCCCAGGTCCGGCTCGCCGACGCCTGGCTCGCGGTCGCGGAGGGGGCGGTCAGCACGGCCATCCGGATCGCCCGGCAAGCGGCACAAGAAGCAGCGGAGTTGGGCCAGTACGCGGTGGAAGTTCTTGCCCTGCACAGCGCGGTGTGTCTTGGCGACCGCACGCTCGCCGAACGGCTGGGTGAGCTGGCATCCGCTGTGGACGGACCGCGGGCGGCCGCGGCTGCCGCGCACGCAGTCGCGCTCGCGGCAGGCGACGGCGCCGCGTTGGACGTCGCCTCCGCTCGGTTCGAGAACATGGGTGCACTGCTGTGTGCCGCGGACGCCGCCGCCCAGGCGGCCTGCGCGCATCACCGGTCCGGTGCTCGGTCGGCGGCCATCGCGGCTAGCGCACGGGCTGGGCGGCTGGCCGCGGCCTGCGAGGGGGCGACGACGCCCGCGGTGCAGGCGGTGCACCAGCCCCTCCCGCTGACCAGGCGTGAGCGCGAGATCGCCGGGATGGTCACCGCAGGCCTGTCCAACCGGGACATCGCTGACCGGCTGGTGGTCTCGATCCGCACCGTCGAGGGGCACGTCTTGCACGCCTGCGCCAAGCTCTGCGTCAGCGACCGGACCGGGCTTGCCGCGCTGATCACCGGGCGGGTGTAACGGTTGCGCCAGGCCGGTTAACGCCCCGGCGTCTCCTACCGAAATTCATTGTGTAGCCACATGGCGGATGCGACGAACCGAGTAGAACACCCATATTGGTCTTTGGGGCCCATCAGCGCACGGGCACCCCGTCGGATCCGGAAGGCACCGGGTTGTGAACAGTGCGAACGAGGCTTCGCCGGTCGTGGTCCGGCCACGGCTGGAAACGATGCTCGACCGCGTGCTCGGTCACCGGCTCGCCCTCGTCGTCGCCGATGCGGGCTTCGGTAAGACAACCCTGCTGACCTCGTGGTCCTCGGGCATCAACGCGGTCATCCACGACGTGACCGCTGCGGACGACGACCTGTCGCGGTTCGTGCGGAACGTGGTCGATGCGCTCCGGCTCAGGATCCCCGAGCTGTCGCACGAACTCGCCGGGGCGATCGACGGCGGCCCCCCAGCGGACACCACCGGCCAGCAGGGCGTCCGGCCCGACGCGATCGCCGAACTCCTGGGCAGCGCGCTCGAGCAACATCTGCTGCGCGACGTCGTGCTGGTGCTCGACAACGCGCATCTGCTGACCGAGGACACCTCCATCCGGTTCCTTGCCGCGCTGATCCGGCACGCTCCGCCCCTGCTGCACCTGGTGCTGGCCAGCCGCACCATGCCACCCATGACCGTCGACCGGCTACGGGATCGCGGAGAGGTCATCGAGTTGCACGGCGCCGACCTCGACTTCACTGCGGCCGAGATCGCCGAGTTGCTCACCGCGATCGTCGGCGCCGACGCCGTCGGGCTGGCCGACCGGATTCACCACGCGACGGCGGGTTGGCCCGCCGCCGTGCGCATGTCGATCGAGGCGCTGCGCGACATCGCGCCCGAGCGTCGAGCAGGCTACATCGCCGACCTGGCAGGCGAACACGGCCGGATCGCGCGCCTGGCCACCAGCATCTACCGGCAGGAACCCGCCGAGTCGAAGCGGCTGCTCGCGACCGTCGCGATCTTCGACGAAGTCACGGTCGAACTGCTGGAAGCCATCGGGGTCGACGCCGCGGAGCCGATGGCCGCGATGGTGCGCCGAGGTCTGTTCCTGGAACCGGGGGCGTCGGGATCGGACTGGTACCGGTTGCACGCGATCGCCGGGGAAGCCGTCGCCGAGCAGGATCCGCTGCCGGATGCGCGGGCGGTGGAGTTGCGGCTGGCCGCGGCCAAGTGGCTGGCCGCCAACGGTCTGCCCCGCCCCGCGCTCCGCACGCTGGTGGCCGCCGGCCAGCATGCCCAGGTGGTCGCCCTGCTGGCCCGGTTCGGGCAGCCCCTGCTGAGCCACGGCCACGCGGAAGATGTGCTGGCCGCGATCGCAGTGCTGCCCGACGGCATGCGCGACGAGACGGTGCAGCGCCTTGCGGGCGAAGCGTTCCAGCTCCGTGGAGCGTGGGAGCAGGCGCTCGCCTGCTACACCAGGGCCGCGCCCGCTGACGGAAGCGTCGATCCGGGCCTCGCCTGGCGGATGGGCCTGATCCGGTACCTGCGCGGTGAGCTGGAGGAGGCACTGGAGATCTACCGGCGTGGCCGGACCCGGGAGCGGCCGACCAGGGACTCCGCGCTGCTGCTGGCCTGGAAGGCCTCGGCGTACTGGATGCGTGGTGAGGTCGCCGACTGTGCACGAGTCGCGGTCCGGGCGATGCGGTTGGCCACCGAGGTGGACGATCCGCAGGCCTTGGCCTCGGCACACACCGTGCTCGCCATGCTGGCCGCCCTCGAGGGCGATCGGCGGGCCAATGACGCGCACTACCTCAAGGCGCTGCAGTACGCGGAGCGGGCAGGCGACGTGCTGCAGATGGTCCGGATCCGCAACAACCGAGGTTCGCGCCACCTCGAGGAAGGCTCCTATCTCGAAGCGCTCGCCGAACTCGATATCGCTATCCGGCTCGCCGACCTGTCGGGATTCGCCGCCTTCGGTGCGCTGGCCCTGTGTAACCGGGGCGAAGCGAAGCTCGGTCTCGGCAGGCTGGAGGAGGCGCAGGGTGACTTCTTCGCGTCGATCGCTGCCTTTGACAGCCTGGAATCCGGCTTCGTGGCCAACCCGCTGGAGAAGCTGGGCAACCTCTACCACCTGCGGGGCGAACTGAGTGCCGCCAAGGACACCTTCGAGCGGGCGCTCAAACGGGCCGAGCTCGCCGGTGACGTGCAGGCCATGGTTCCCGCACTGGCCGGGCTCGCCCGATTGCTGGCCGAAGAGGAACCCGCTCGGGCCGCAGAGCTCGCTCAGCGCGCGATCGGGGCAGGTGGCATCGACCACGTCAGCGCGGTGCTCGCCGCCGGATGGGTCGCGCTGATCAACAGTGACCGGCAGTCGGCGCGCCAGAGCGCGCTAAGTGCGGCGGCCACGGCACACGATCGGCGCGATGTTCCCGGACAGGCGGAAGCCGCAGTGCTGGAGGCGGCGGCCACCGACGACGACGCGCAGGCCCTGCGGCTGGCCGACCAGGGCGTCGCGTTGTGGGCCCGCACCGGTGACCCGATCGGCCAGGCCTTCGCCGAACTGGTGCGCGCCGTGCGGTTGGAGGAGGCGGCGGCGCGGCCCGCGCTGGAAGCGATCCAGGAGCGGATGCGCGCCATCGGCTGCCGGTTGGTGGAAGGCAAGGCGGCCGCGGCCCTTGCCAAGCTCGCCCCGGCGAACTCGTCCACGGTGCGGGTGGAGACCTTGGGCGGGTTCCGGCTGGTGCGTGGCGGCCAGGTGGTGCCGAGCTCGGAGTGGAAGTCGCGCAAGGCGCGTGACCTGCTCAAGATCCTGCTCAGCAGGCGGGGCAGGCCGATCACCCACGAGCAACTGGTGGCGATCCTGTGGCCTGGCGAGAGCCCGGCCGAGGTGGGAAACCGGTTCAACGTGCTGGTGTCGACGCTGCGCTCGCTGCTCGACCCGGCCCGGCAGCGCAGCCAAGATGGCTTCCTGCTCAACGAGGCCGATGCGCTCCGGATCGAACTCGAAGCGCTCGACGTCGACGTCGAATCCTTCCTCGCCGACGCCGCCGCCGGGCTCAGGCTGGTCCGGGCCGGCCGGGAGGCGGAGGGGATCGAACGGCTGCTGCGGGCGGAGTCCCGCTATGCCGGTGACTTCCTCGAAGAGGACCTGTACGCGGACTGGGCGGCCCCGCTGCGCGAGGAGGCCCGGGTCACCTACCGCCAGCTGAGCGGGTGTCTGGCCCGGCACGCGCGCCGAACCGGCAACGCCGATGCCGCGATCCGGCACCTGCTACGCAGCCTGGAACGCGATCCCTACGACGAGAGCACGCACCTGGAGCTCGTCTCGGTCCTGTCCGGCTCCGGCAGGCACGGTGACGCGCGGCGGCACTACCGGAGCTATTGCGAGCGGATGGACGAACTCGGAGTGGAAGCCGCGCCCTTCCCGGCCGCGTTTTAAGTCCGCGCTAAGTGAGCCGCGCAGACTGGCCACCTGTGGAGGTGGCCGCGCCATGCGAACCCTGATCGTGCGTCTCTTCGAGCCTGCCGAGGGTGCGGGCGGCGTCGGCCTGAGCGGTTTCGTCGAGGATGTCAGCAAAGGTATCCGGCAGCGCTTCTGCGACGCGCAGGAGTTGCTGGACGCGATCGCGCGGGTGGCGGACCGAGGGACCTCCGGAATGCCTGAGGAGACAGCGCCATGATGCCGTTGTCCGCTATCGGAGCGCTGCTCGAACGGATTGCCTTCGAGCCGGGCTTTCGGGTCCGGCTGGTGCTGAACCCGGACGTGACGCTGGCCGGCTATGAACTGGACGACCTCGACCACGAGGTGCTCGCCGAACACCTGCGGGTTACCCCTCAGGGCGAGCACGCATCGTTCCCGAGCCGATCGAGCGTGCTCGGCTTCCTCGACGCGTTCGTCGCGGAGGGCGGCCTGTAGAACTACGCTGCCGCCATCCGCTCGGCGATGGTGCCGATGACCGGCAGCCGCACGTGCTTGAACAGGAGTGCCGCGACCATCAGGCAGATCCACACCGCGACTGCGGTCATCCACATGAGCACGTTCACGGCGTAGACCATCAGGCTTAACAGCGGGATCCACGGCAGCTCCGCCAGTGCGAACCAGAGCGCGAAGACAACCGCGCTGAACACGATCGATTGGGCGGCGTGGAAGCGAACTTCGGGGTTGCGCCGTTCGATCACGAAGATGACCAGGCCGCTGACCGCGCCGAGCAGATAGGCCAGCACGGATGCCACGTTCGGGTCGAGACCGGTCGACGTCGGCATGCCCGCGGCGGGATCGTGCGGCGAAGGCGCTGCCGGAAACTCGGTCATCTCCTCGGGTCCTTCCACTGGACACGCATGGCGCCGTGCTGGCACACCACTCTTGGAGTCAAACGTGAACGCGCCGGTTAGTCATGCGTAGTCGACTACCTGTTCAGCGGTTTTGGCCCGGTCCGTGTTACTCGCCTGGCCGATTCGCCCCGGCCCGGGGACAAGTAGTCGGCTACGCATGACGCGCGGGGCAGGATCGGTCACAGTCAACCTCATGGATCGCGCCGAAGCGCTGCGCCGGATTCCGCGGGTGTACTCGCTTGCCCTGCGGCTGCGCGAGGCAGGCGTGCCCGATGAGCTGATCGCGGAATGTGTTTCGGTCGAACCGGAGGCGCTCGGCCCGCTTTATCTGGTCGCCGAGGCGAAACTCGCCTACGTCCTGGCGCGGGCGGCCAGTGGCGATGAGCTGTTCCGGTCGGGGTAAGCGCTCTACGATCGGTGGGTGCACCAGGGGTGGCCGCTGACCGGGCGGCAGGAAGAACTCGGCTTCGTTACCCACATCATGGGTGGCGCGGGATCAGCCGGAGTGCTGGTGGCGGGGGCAGCGGGAGTGGGCAAGACCCGGTTGGCCCGGGAAGCCCTGGCGAGCTTCGCGCAGCGTGGTGCCGACCCCCGCTGGGCGGTGGCCACCGCGTCCGCGCGGACGCTGCCGCTCGGGGCGTTCGCCCATCTACTGACCGTGCCCGATGCCGGTGCGCCGGATCCCGCGCTGGTGCTGCGGCAGGCAGGCGCAGCGTTGCTGGCGGGTGCGCCACCGGGCGGGGTGGTGGTCGGGGTGGACGACGCCCACCTGCTCGACGACCTGTCCGCGACCCTGGTGCACCAACTGGCGATGGGTCGCAACGCTCCGCTTGTGGTGACGGTGCGCAGCGGCGAGCCCACGCCGGATGCGGTGACCGCGCTGTGGAAGGACGGGCACCTGCGGCGGCTCGAATTGCAGCCGTTGTCCGAAGTGGAGACGGCTACCCTGGTGGAGGCGGTGCTCGGCGGCCAGTTGGAGAGCCACAGTGCGCATCGTCTCTACGCCGCATCGCAGGGCAATGCGTTGTACCTGCGCCAGCTGGTGGACGGCGCGCTGGCCGCGGGGAACCTGCAGAGCGCCTCCGGCGTGTGGCAATGGCGTGGGGAGTCGGCGGTGACCCCGCAGCTGGCCGAAATCGTCGAGGCCAGGATCGGGCAGCTCCCGGATGGGGTGCGTGCGGTGGTGGACCTGCTGGCGTTTTCCGAACCGCTCGGAGTGCCGATGCTGGGCGAACTCGCCGACCCGGCCGCGATCGAGCAGGCGGAGTGGAGTGGGTTGATCACCGTCGAGCCCGAGGGGCTCCGGATCCAGGCGCGGCTGGCCCATCCGCTTTACGGCGAGGTTGTGCGCAGCCGGACCAGTACGCTGCGGGCCCGGCGGCTGCGCGGCCGGCTCGCCGAGGCGCTGGCCGCGACCGGGGCCCGTCGATCCGGTGACACGCTGCGGCTGGCCGCCCTGCACCTGGACAGTGGCCTGCCGGCCAGTCCCCGTTTGCTCACCACAGCCGCCAAGCAGGCCCTTGCCCTGTTCGACCTGACCCTGGCCGAACGCCTGGCGCGCGCGGCTGTGGCCGCGGGGGCGGGCATCGACGCGTCCGCGGTCCTCGGTCACGCGCTCAGCTGGCAGCAGCGGCCGGAGGAAGCCGAGGGCGTACTGGCCCCGCTGGTCGCCGTCGCCACCACGGACGATCAGCGGGTCAGGGTCGCGTTCACCAGGTCAGGCAATTTGTTCTGGACCCTCGGCCGGGCCGATGACGGTGAGCGCGCCCTGCGGGAGGCGATCGAGGCGATCAGCGATGATCGGTATCGCGCCGAGCTGCGCGCGTTGGGCATTTGCTTCGCGTTCTTCCGGAACCGCCCGATCGAGGCGGCCGGCGCGGCCGAATCCCTGCTCACATCTGCCGACATCGATGAGGCCGCTGTGCTGTGGGCGGCAGCCGGCCGGGCCTGCGCGCTCGCGGTGATGGGTCGTAGCGAGGAAGCCCTCGGCTTGGTCGACAAGTACCTCGACGTGATCGAACACCATCCGGAAACCGCGTTCCACCGCGTGACCCTCGGCTTCGCCGAAAACATCGCACTGCGCTCGGCAGGCAGGACCGCCGACGCGGAGCGTGCTGCCAGGCGCGATCTGCGGCTGTCCGGGTCGACAGCATGGGGCACGCACTGCGCCAGCCTGTTCAGGGGTCAGGCCGCGCTCGATGCCGGGCTGACGGTAACCGCGGCCCGATGGTGCACCGAAGCGGTCGCGGGATTCGCGGGCCACGATCCCTCCGACTGGACGTTCAAGTCCCTGCTTCAACTCACCAAGGCACTCGCCATGTCCGGCGATGCGGTGCGGGCGCGGCGAGCGCTGGCGGACACCGAGGCCGTCTACCGGGCGAGCGTGGAGGTCTTCGAGCCCGATCTTTTCCTCGGCCGAGCGTGGGTGGCCGCCGCGGAGGGGGCGGTGAGTGAGGCGCTGGATCTTGCCCGGCAGGCCGCCACGATCGCCGCGGCGTCCGGTCAGTTCGGTGTGGAAGTGCAGGCATTGCATACCGCGGTCTGTTTCGGTGACCGCACCGTCGCTGGTCGCCTCGCCGAGTTGCGGTCCGTTGTGGACGGTGTGCGGGCGCCCGTGGCCGCGGCGCACGCGGCCGCGCTCGCCGCTGCTGACGGCGCCGGACTGGACGCGGTCTCGGGTGCACTGGAAGACATGGGCGCCCTGCTGCTGGCGGCGGACGCCGCCGCGCAGGCGGCAATCATGTACCACCAGCGCGGAAATCGGGCCCGCGGCGTCGCCTCCGCCGCGCGCGCG
>JBOHER010000077.1:0-2193 GCA_050701115.1 Haloechinothrix sp.
TACACCGATGCGGCATACCTCGACCAGCCCGAACCCGTGCGGGCCTACACTGGCTTGTGGAACCGCTTGTCGGCGGCGGCCTTGGGCCAGGTCGAGTCCCGCAACCTCATCCGGGACATCGCCGACGGGCACGACAACCGACTCACGAAGTGAGCAGATCATGAGCACCCCGGACCTCTCACGAGCAGCGTGGAGGAAGAGTAGTTACAGCACCGAAAACGGGGGAGCATGCGTGGAAGTCGCCGACGCGCTCGACGGCGGGCGCTGGCTCCGTGACACCAAGGACCGCAGCCGCCCGGCGCACTACTTCACCGCGGCCGAGTGGGACGCCTTCATCCGTGGCGTGAAGGACGGCGAGTTCGACTAAGCCGGGTCAGTCTTTCCCCCGAGCTACTCGGAGTCTCGTGCGAAGTATGCCGAGACCCTCGACTCCGTGGTCAACGACCGCGAGGAGGTCGTCATCACCCGCGCCGGGGACGAACCCGTAGTGATGGTGTCACTCGATGACTACCAGTCGCTAAAGGAGACCGCGTACCTGCTGCGTAGCCCCGAGAACGCCCGACGACTCATCACGTCCATCGAGCGACTCGAGTCCGGTCAAGGCGTGGAGCACGACTTCGCTGAATGAACCTCGTGTGGGACGAGTCCGCCTGGGACGACTACGTCTGGCGGCAGGCCCAGGACCGCAAGATCCTCAAGCGGGTCAACACACTGATCCAAGACGTCTCTCGAAACGGGAACGAGGGTATCGGCAAACCCGAGGCGCTCAAGCACGGCTTCCAGGGGTACTGGTCACGCTGGATAACCGACGAACACCGGCTGGTCCACAAGATCGCAGGCGAGTCCGTCCGCATCGCCGCGTGCCGGTACCACTACAGCAAGTGAGCCACCGAGGTCATGACTCTGCCGTATCCAGCCCCACCGGGCAAGACACCCCAGTGCCTGCGACGCCGCAGTAGCCGTTCGGCACCTTGTGCAGGTACTGCTGGTGGTAGTCCTCGGCGTAATAGAACTCCCGCAGCGGCGCGAGCTCGGTGGTGATGTCACCGTGTCCGGCGGCCCGCAGGGCAGCCCCGAAGGACTTCTCCGAAGCCTCGGCCGCGGCGCGCTGCGCCTCGTCGGTCCCGTAGATCGCCGACCGGTACTGCGTGCCCATGTCGTTGCCCTGCCGCATGCTCTGGGTCGGGTCGTGGCTCTCCCAGAACACGGCGAGCAACTTCTCGTAGGAGACGTGCGTGGGATCGAAGACGACCAGCACCACCTCGGCGTGCCCGGTGCGCCCGGTGCACACCTCCTCGTAGGTCGGGTTGGGCGTGTACCCGCCCGCGTAGCCGACCGCGGTGGAGTACACGCCGGGCGTGCGCCAGAACACGCGCTCCGCTCCCCAGAAGCACCCCATGCCGAACACCGCGGTGCGCATCCCCTCCGGGAACGGCGGCACGATGCGGGCCTCCGAGGTGACCGCGTGGCGTTCCGGCACCCGCATCGACTCGGCCCGTCCGGGCAATGCTTCTTCGGCCGAGATCATGCTGGATTTGTCGCGCGAGAACCACATGACATCACTGTGCCACGCCGACACCGGGATCGGCACACTCATGCGCTGTCCCGTCAGCGGCGCCCAGATCCGTATCCTTTCCTGCAGCGTCACCCACGATGCACTCGAACAGGCAGGGGCCAAGCGCGGACATGAGTTGGCAAGAGGAGCTGCGCCAGCTCGATCTCCAGCACTCCCAGGGGCTCCTGACCGAACAGCAGTACCGCGCCAAGCGCGAGGACCTGCTGGCAGAGGCCTCCTGCGCCCCGTCAGTACGGCCGCTTCGGAACACCCCGGCTGACTCATCACCGGCCACGCGGCAGGGGCGGCCCTCGGCGGCCGACCTGCTGGCGACCAGGTTGCCGACCACCGCACCCAGCCCGGCGGACGAACGGCCGACGGACCGCATCGCACCACCTCCCAGGCCCGCTCGGCGTGCGACGCGACCGGTCGCTACGCCGGTACCACCGCCGCCACCGGTACCTGCCGCCCCCGGGTTCCCGCCGCCTGGCCAGCCCCACCGGATCGGCGTACCGAAGCGCACCCAGCCGCCGTGGCTGGTCGTCATGCTCGGTGTCTTCGTCGTCCTCACACTGATCATCGGTGCGATGTGGTGGATCGGCACGCTCTACCACGGGCAGCCCAGCGCCCCGGCCACG
>JBOHER010000078.1:0-13803 GCA_050701115.1 Haloechinothrix sp.
AGCGCAAGTACGGCCTGGACGAGGAGCTCGATCCCGGCCTCACCGTCACCGACGAGCACGGAGACAGGATGATCGACCCGATCACCGGGATGCCGGTCGTGCCGCCGGTCATCGGCGAGTAGAGGGAAACGCGCAGTGCTGAGACACCAGGTGTCCATCGGCATGGAGACCTTCAAGACCGTGCTGGACAAGGAAAATCTCGGCGAACCTCATCCAACGTTGGTGGGGGGCGAGCGGTGGTATCCGGCCGACGAGCAGCGCACCCGCGACCAGCGGGCGTTCGCCGAGCTCCACCGGCTCGGGCTGGTCGACGGCGGACGGGTCAGCGACGACTTCGCCGACACCCTGGCCGTCCTGCAGCGCGCGGCCGTCGAGTTCTACACCTTCGCCACCGTCGAGGGAGTTCGGGTCACCGCGCGCACCGCTGCCATCGGGCGGGACGCGGTGCTGATCATCGCCCGTGACGCGATGATCGACCTGTACCCGATCCCGGCCGAGCAACTCGCCATCCAGCTGGCTACCGCGATGCCCGTAGTGCCCGCGGCCCAGGCGCACTCGATGACGTGCGCGGCGGCCGATCTCAAGGCGATCCAAGCGGGCAAGACGCTTGCACTGACAAATAGTGTCAAAGACGCCAAACGCATGACCCGTTGGCTGGAGATGGAGCGCAGCAACGTGGGCCAGTTGTTCGCCGCGGTCCGGGACGGCGCAGGCAGCCGCAGGGCGACCGCTGCCCCGGTGCCGTCCTGGATCGACACCGAGTCGGGTCGGATCCTGCTCAGCCCGGCGACCCATGGCTGGTACACCCTCTCCGGGGCCGACTCGCTCACGATCGCAGGCCGGCTCGAGCAGCTCGAGAAGGAACTCCGCGGATAGACCACGAGGGTTATGCACAATCCAGTCGACAGGGGCGGGCCGGAGCTTGCGGAGGCCCGCTCGTGGCGGCTGGATGCAGGTGAGACACGACGGTGGGTGCACCCAGGAGCGTGCATAACCCGACTTTCGCATGAGACACCGTGTCTCATGCTCGAGATGGGCGTTGCCCTGACTCGAGCTCGTCAAACAGCCGCACCGATTCCGCGCGGAACTCCGCGACAGTGCGCAGTTTGATCTCTTCGTACCCCCTGACCAGGCCGGGCAGCGCGGCAAGCCGCTCGACTGCACCGGCGTTGTCGGCGTCCAGCATCGACAGGGCTCGCTCGATCATGGTCTGGTACTCGGCGATCAGCGCCCGCTCGACCTTGCGCAGCTCGGCGCGGCCGAACGGGTCCAACGCGGTGCCGCGTAGGCGGCGGGCGGCGTGCAGGAGCCGGAAGATCGGCATAATCCAGGCACCGCAGCGCAGCTTGCGCTTGAGGCCAAGCGCGCGCAGTAGCGGCGGATGAAGCAGGATCGTCACCTTGGCCTTCCTGCCGAACTCCGCATCGCGGCGGGCGCGCTCGACGCCGTCCAGGTGTAGCCGAGCGACCTCGTACTCGTCCTTGTAGGCCATGAGCTTGTAGAGGCCCTCGGCGAACGCGACGGAGATCGGTGGCTCGACCGCACCGGCGCGGGCGGCCTCGGCCGCGGCAACGCGGGCGACCTGCCGGGCGTAACGCTGCGCGTAGGCCTCGTTCTGGTAGCCGATGAGCTCGTTGACCCGCAGCTCGAGCACCCGCTTCAGCTCACCGGTGGCTCCGGTGGCCGACACGATCCGCCGGGTGCCACGTTCGACCCGAGGTGCGGGAGGCTGGGCTCTGCCGAACGCCGCCACGATCTCGGGTGCGACGACGGCTGCCCGGCCCCAGCGGAACGCGGCCAGGCTGACCTCGACCGCGGCCCCGTTGAGCCGGATCGCCTCCTCGATGGCCTCTGCCCGCATCGGCAGACAACCGTGCTGGTAGGCCGCGCCGATCAGTACCAGGTTGGCAGGCATGTGGTCGTCGAAGAGCCGTTCGGAAATCTCCTGTGCGTCGAGGTAGAAGTTGTGTTCCGCGTCGGTGACCCGCTCGATCCTGGCCAGTCCGCCCGCAAGGGAGGCCTGCGCTGCGGTGGGGTCGGTGACCATTGCCGCGGTGGGCACGGTCGCGGTGTTGACGACAGCGATCGTGCGACCCGGGTCGACAACGCGCAGGGTGTCGATGGCCGACGCGCCGAGTAGATCGAAGCCGAGCAGCACGTCCGCGGCCGCCGTCGAGGCGCGCACCGAGCCCTCGACGGGCTCCTTGCTGATCCGCAGATCGCTGAGCACCGGTCCGCCCTTCTGGGCAAGTCCGGTCTGCTCCAGCCCGGTCGCGTTCAGGCCATCGAGGTGGGCCGCCATCTGCAGGATCTGTGATGCGGTCACCACGCCGGTGCCGCCTACGCCGGGCATCCGGACGAGCACATCGTCGGCGCCGAATCTGCCGACCGGGTCGGGCAACGTCACCCGCGGCTGGGCGGGAGAGCTTGGCTTCCTGCTCGGCTCCACCAGCACGAAGGAAGGGCAATCGCCCTTGAGGCACGAGAAGTCCTGGCTGCACGAGGATTGATGGATCCGCGTCTTACGGCCGAACTCGGTGTCAACCGGCTGCACCGAAAGGCAGGTCGACTGGGCGCCGCAGTCGCCGCACCCCTCACAGACCCGCTCGTTGATCCACACCCGTTCGGCTGGCTTGGGCACATCACCGCGCCTGCGCAGCCGACGTTCGGCGACCGCACACCGATCGTCGTGCAGGAGCACCGTCACCCCTGCGACGTCGGCCAGTTCACGCTGAGCATCGGCCAGTTGGTCCCGGTGCCGCACCTCGGCGATCGGGTCGAGGCGCACACCCCGGTAGGCGGCGGGGTCGTCGGTGGTGACGATGACCCTGCGCACGCCTTCCACCGCGAACCAGCGGGTCAGCGTGGGCACGTCCAGTTTGCCCTCCGGCCGCTGTCCGCCGGTCATTGCCACCGCATCGTTGTAGAGCAGCTTGTAGGTGATGTTGGCGCCCGCGGCGACCGCAGCCCGGATGGCCAGCGAACCGGAGTGGTAGAAGGTGCCATCACCCAGGTTCTGGATGAAATGCTGATCGTCGGTGAACGGAGCGAGGCCGAGCCACTGGGTACCTTCGCCACCCATCTGCGGCGTGCCGATCAGCGTGCCACGGTTGCCCTCGTCGAAGGCAGCCATGATGTGACAGCCGATGCCGAGACCGACAAGCTGGTCGTCGTCGGCCTTGGTCGAGGTGTTGTGCGGACAGCCCGAGCAGAAGAACGGGGTGCGGGAAGGCAACACCGGCAGGTCGATGCGCGGGGGAGTGGTGATGGCGCGGGTGCGGGCACGCACGCGGTCGGGCAGCGCATCTGCGGGCAGCCGCCGCAGCAGCGCCCGGGTCACCTCGGTGGCGCCCAGGGTGCCGCGCACCGGCAGCAGTTCGCGGCCGGATTCATCCGCGCGGCCGGTGATCAGTGGCGCGGATGCCGTACGGTACAAGGCTTCCTTGAGCTGTCCCTCCATAACGGACACCTTGTCCTCGACGACGAATACTTCATCGAGGCCTGCCACAAGCGTGCGCAGCTCATGAGCGTCCAGCGGCCAGGGCATGCCGATGCGGATCAAGCGGAGACCGAGGGCGTCCATGGTGGCCCGGTCGATGCCCAGATCGTCCAACGACCGCAACACGGCCTGGTAGCCGGTACCCGCTGCCATGATGCCGAAGCGAGGGCGGCCGGCATCGAATGCGATCCGGTTCAGCCGAGTCGCCCGCGCATAAGCGGTGGCGCGAGCCAGCCGGGTAGTGAGCAGATCGGCCTCCGCGGCCAGCGAAGCGGGCGGCAGCAGGGTGGGCGGCGCGCCTCGGTCGGTCGTGTCCGGTACGGGAATGGCGTCCCACCGGCCACCGAGGTCGACCGTGCCGGATGCGTCGGCGACATCGGCGACGATCTTGAGTCCGGCCCAGAGGCCACTGGCCCTGGACAGCGCCACCGCGTGCAGACCGAACTCGAGCACCTCGGCGACGTTTCCCGGCGCCAGCAACGGCATCCCCAGGCTGCGGCACATCGGCTCGCACGAGCTCGGCAGCGTCGAGGACTTGCACGCCGGATCGTCGCCGATCCAGGCCACAGCGCCACCGAGGGCAGCGGTGCCGCTGACGTTGCCGTGCCGGATGGCGTCAGCGGCCCGGTCCAGGCCGGGGTTCTTGCCGTACCAGAACCCGGTGACCCCATCTAGTCGCCGACCGGGCAACTGGCCGAGCAACTGGGTGCCTGCGACCGCGGTCGCCGCGAGCTCTTCGTTGACGCCCGGTTGAAACACCACCCCGGCGGGACCGAGATGCCTTGCCGCCTGCTGCATCACGGTGTCCACCCCGCCGAGCGGTGATCCCTGATACCCGCTGACATAAACGCCGGTGTGCAGGCCCCGCGCGGTGTCCAGCCTGCGCTGTTCGAGGGTGAGGCGAACCAGTGCGTGAATACCGGACATCAACACCTGTCCGGATTCCGCGGTGTACTTGTCATCCAGTGAAACGGGGGGCAGGACGGCGGTCATGCGGACTTCTCCTGGGTTCGTGGTGGGGGAGGGTCAGGCGAGTGCGGCAGCGAGCGCGGGCTGGTTCAGGCGTCGGTGGGCCAGCGCCTCCGCCGCGACGAGCGGGAGAGCGGCGCGCCTGTGGGTGTCGTCCAGGACGCCTGCGACCCGATCCCCGATCGCCAGCACTTCGGCGCGCAGCCGATGGTCATCCCATTGCTCGGCGGCAGCGTGGATCTGGATCACACCCCCCGCGTTGATCACGAAGTCGGGGACGTAGAGGATGCCTGCCTGCGCGAGCGCTCCGGCCGCATCGCGCTCAGCCAGCTGATCGTTGGCCGCACCCGCGAGAATCCGGCAGCGCAGGAGGGGCACGGTGGCGCTGTCGACGATCTTGGCGACGGCGCACGGCGCCAGCACGTCACACGGGGTGGTAAGGATGTCCTCTGCGGCAACTGCGTGCCCGCCGACCAGCGCGGCAACCGTCCGCGCGCGAGCTGGGTCGATATCGCCGATGATGACGTGCGCGCCGTCGGCGGCAAGCAGCCTGGCGAGTTCGGCACCCACGTGGCCCGCACCCTGAATCGCCACCCGCTGGCCGCGCATGCGTCCGGTTCCGTCCAGATGCCTGACCGCGGCGAGGAGCCCCGCGTGCACCCCGAGCGCGGTCCACGGGGAGGGGTCACTGTCGTGGCAGGCGACCCGCGGTGCCACGGTAGCGACCGTCGCGAGGTCCGATACCGAGGTTCCCATGTCGACACCGGGGATGTAGGCCCCGCCGAGCCGCGCGACGAACCTGCCGAAGGCGCGCATCATCTCCGCCCGGTTGGCGCCATCCCACGACCGGTCGGCGATGATCACGCTCTTGCCGCCCCCGAAGGGCAGACCCGCCGCCGCGTTCTTGAGCGTCATGCCCGCCGCGAGCCTGATTGCCTCTCCGGCCGCATCAAGATCGCTCGGGTAGGGCCGCAACCGCACCCCGCCCATCGCGGGACCGAGCCGGGTGTCGTCGATCGCGATGACCGCGCGCAGCCCCGTATGGCGATCGGAACAGAAGACCAGCTGCTCGGCGTCGAACATCTCGCCCATCGGTGTGTCCTCCCGTGTGGTGATGGTGGCCACAGCAGACCGTGCAGCCGGTGTGCGCCACAACAATGACCGGGAAGTTCGCCGGAAAGACGCAAAATTTGAGACGTGATGGCGCGAATTGCTGAGATCTGTTGCGTGCGGCTACCGTCGACGGCATGGCCGACGAGCTACTTGATGCCACCGATCACGAGATTCTGGCGCTGCTGCGGCAGGACGCCCGGCGGACGCTGGCGGACATCGCGAGCCGGGTGACACTGTCCACCGCCGCGGTGAAGCGGCGGATCGATCGCCTTCAGGAAGCGGGCGTGATCCTCGGGTTCACCGTCAAGGTCGACCACACGAAGCTGGGGTGGGGAATCGAAGCGTTCACCGAGCTCCGCTTCTCCGGAACCACCAATGTCGCCGAGATCGTGCAGACGGCGACTCGGATGCCGGAGGCGCAGGCGGTGTTCACGATCGCGGGGGATCCGGACGCACTGCTGTGGTTGCGGGTCCGTGACGTGGCGCACCTGCAACGCACGATCGATGAGATTCGGCGCAGCCATCGGGTCACCGGAACCAAGACCCTGATGGTCCTCGACTCCTGGTCCCGAGGCGACGGCGAGCCCGGAGCCTGAAGGGCTCAGCGCGGAAAAGTCGCAGGCGAGTTTCCGAGTCTGCGGTTGGCCAGGACCGCCGTCGCCGTGCGGGATCGGGTCGCGAGTGCGGGGTCGACGTCGACGACGAGGGTGTCCGGCCCGGCGTCGAGTTGGGCGCGTACCCGGCCGAAGGGATCGGCAGCCAGGGAGCACCCGATGCCGGTCGGGATCTTCGGATCCACCTCGAACCCACTGGCGGCGGGATCGGCCTGGTCGCAGGCGAGCACCCAGCAGCCCGAGTCGAGTGCGCGGGCCCGCACCAGCAACTCCCACTGCTCCCGCTTGCCTCCACCCGCCCCCCAGGAAGCGGGCACGACGACCGCGCAGGCCCCTTCGTCGGCAAGCGCCTGGAACAGCTCGGGAAACCGCACGTCATAACAGGTGGCGACGCCCAGCTTCGCGCCGTCGACGTCCACCGTCACCAGGTCGTTGCCCGGTGCCACAGTGCGCGACTCGGTGAAACCGAAGGCGTCATACAGGTGGATCTTGTGGTACCCGCTGTGCAGGCCGCTTCCGGTGATGAGCAAGGTGTTGTGCACTCGGTCACCGTCGGCAGGGGTGAACATGCCCGCGATGATCAACACCTCGTTGCGCCTGGCGATCGCGCCGACCTCGCTGGCCCATGGTCCGTCGAGGGGTTGCGCGATCGGTGTCAACGGCGTGCCGAACTGAGCCATGGTGGCTTCGGGGAACACCGCTACGCCTGCGCCCTCCGCACTCGCCCGGGCGACACCGGCGCGCACGAGGTCGAGATTCGTCTGGGGATCCGGTGTCGAAGTCAGCTGGCATAGTGCGATCCGCGGCATGCCTACTCCCGCTCCTCGTGCGTGAAAGTTGTTGCACTGGCAACGCTAGTCACTCACGAGGTGTCGTGAGTGATGGAGGTTGCCGGGACAACAACATTCACGCACGACCTGCGCCCCGGCCACCACCCCCCAACGAGGCGCTCCGCGCCCGATAGCCCGCCCGTCGCCCGGCCACCACCCCCCAACGAGGCGCTCCGCGCCCGGTAGCCTGGCTACTATGCTCAACCGCACCGACCTGCGTGATCGCCTGCCGTCCGCCGCCGAACTGCGTGCCACGCTGCCGCGCGCCGAGATGGACGTTGAGGCTGCGCTGCATCAGGTGCGTCCGGTGGTCGACGCGGTGCGTGAACGCGGTGTCGACGCGGTGCTGGAATACACCGAGCGTTTCGACAAGGTGCGCCCGGCGACGGTGCGAGTGCCCGTCGCCGAGTTGGAGGCCGCGCTCGCCGAGCTCGACCCCCGGGTTCGGGAAGCGCTCGAGGAGGCCATCTCACGCGCCCGGCTGGTGCACGCCGACCAGCGGCGTGCCGATGTCACCACCACCGTGGTCGACGGTGGCACGGTGACCGAGCGGTGGGTGCCGGTCGGCAGGGTCGGCCTGTACGCGCCTGGCGGCCTCGCCGTCTACCCGTCCAGCGTGGTCATGAACGTGGTGCCCGCGCAGGCGGCAGGGGTGCCGTCGCTGGTGGTCTGCTCCCCGCCGCAAGCCGAGTTCGGTGGGCGGCCGCACCCGGCCATCCTGGCCGCGGCCGCGCTGCTCGGGGTCGGTGAGATGTGGGCGGTGGGCGGCGCTGCGGCGGTCGCGCTGCTGGCCTACGGCGGCACGGACACCGACGGCGGTGAACTGGCAGCGGTCGACATGGTCACCGGGCCCGGCAACATCTATCTGACCGCGGCCAAGCGGCTGCTGCGCGGCCTGATCGGCATCGACTCCGAGGCAGGCCCGACCGAGATCGCCATTCTGGCCGACGGGACGGCCGACCCAGCGCACGTCGCGGCGGACCTGATCAGCCAGGCCGAGCACGATCCGATGGCCGCGAGCGTCCTGGTGACCAACTCGGTCGAACTCGCCGACGCCGTCGACGCCGAACTCAGGCACCGGGTCGCCGCCACCAAGCACAGCGAACGAGTCGCCGAAGCGCTGCGGGGCCCGCAGTCGGGCATCGTGCTGGTCGCCTCCGTCGACGACGGTCTGCGGGTGGTGGACGCCTACGCCGCGGAGCACCTGGAGATCCAGACCGCCGATGCTCGCGAGGTCGCCGCCAAGGTGCGCAACGCGGGGGCGATCTTCGTCGGCTCCTTTGCCCCGGTGTCGCTCGGCGACTACTGTGCCGGATCGAACCACGTACTGCCCACCGGCGGGTATGCGCGGCACTCCTCGGGGCTTTCGGTGCAGACCTTCCTGCGTGGCATCCACGTCGTCGACTACAGCGAGGACGCGCTGCGAGACGTCGCGGGCAAGGTGGTCGCGCTGGCCAACGCCGAGGATCTGCCCGCGCACGGCGAGGCCGTGCTCGCGCGGTTCCCGGACGGGGGTGTGCGGTGAGCATGCATGACATCACGCTGGACGATCTCCCGCTGCGCGAGGACCTGCGCGGCCGCACCCCCTACGGTGCGCCGCAGCTGGATGTCGCGGTGCGGCTCAACACCAACGAGAATCCGTACCCGCCGCCGCCGGAGCTCGTTGCCGATGTGGTGGCCGCGACCGAGCGGGCCGCCGTGGAGCTGCATCGCTATCCCGATCGGGATGCCGTCGCCCTGCGCGGCGATCTCGCTGCCTACCTCAGCGGGTCGACCAGGGTCGCGCTCGGGGTGGCGAATGTGTGGGCCGCCAACGGTTCCAACGAGATCCTGCAGCAGATTCTGCAGGCGTTCGGTGGACCGGGTCGCACCGCGCTGGGATTCGAGCCCTCCTATTCGATGCACCCGATCATCGCAGCGGGAACGCGCACCGAATGGCTGCCAACGCCACGGCGCGCGGACTTCACGCTGGACACCGCGGCCGCCGCGGAGATCATCGCGCGGCGCCGCCCCGACGTGGTGTTCGTGACCAGCCCGAACAATCCCACGGGTGGTTCAATCCCGCTGGAGGAACTTCGCGGTGTACTCGAGTCCGCCCCGGGCATCGTGGTGGTGGACGAGGCGTATGCGGAGTTCTCCAGCAGGCCGAGCAGCGTCGAGCTGCTCGCTGAGTTCCCAGCCAAGCTGATCGTGTCCAGGACCATGAGCAAGGCATTCGCGTTCGCGGGCGGACGGCTGGGCTACCTGGCCGCCGCACCCGCGGTGGTGGATGCGCTGCAGTTGGTGCGGCTGCCGTATCACCTTTCGGCGTTGACCCAGGCCGCAGCGCGCGCTGCTCTCGCGCACGGTGACCAGACCTTGGCCTCGGTGGCCGCGCTGATCTCCGAACGCGAGCGCGTGGTCGATGCGTTGTCCGGAATGGGTTTCCATACCGTTCCGAGTGACGCCAACTTCGTCCTCTTCGGACGGTTCGACGATGCGCCGGCCATCTGGCAATCCTATGTGGACAATGGTGTACTGATAAGGGACGTGGGGATCGCGGGGCACCTGAGGGTATCCATCGGCACCCCGGTCGAGAACGACGCGTTCCTCGCGGCGAGTAAGGAGGTTGCCTCATGAGCGAGCCGGCAACGTTCAATGACCACAGCGCTAGCGGGCCGGCTAGCGAACAGCTCACCGCGCGCAGCGAAGCGAGCACGGCAGAGATGACACAGCGTCGGGTCGGCAAGGTAGAACGGACCACGCGGGAATCCTCGATTCTGGTCGAGGTGGATCTCGATGGCACCGGCCAGGTGGAGATCGACACCGGCGTGGCCTTCTACGACCACATGCTCACCGCTTTCGGTATGCACGGCGCGCTCGACCTGCGGGTTCGCGCAACCGGCGACACCCATATCGACGCGCACCACACCGTCGAGGACACCGCGATCGTGCTCGGCCAGGCGATCCGCGAGGCGCTCGGCGACAAGAAGGGCATCCGGCGCTTCGGCGATGCCTGGATTCCGATGGACGAGACGCTCGCCCACGCCGCGGTCGACGTTTCCGGCAGGCCCTACTGCGTGCACCTCGGCGAGCCGGAACAGTTCGAGACCTTCACCATCGGTGGCAACTACCCGTTCGTGCTGACCAGGCACGTCTTCGAGTCGCTGTCCTTCCACGCCCAGATCGCCCTGCACGTGCGGGTGCTGCACGGCCGGGATCCGCACCACATGGCCGAGGCCCAGTACAAGGCGGTCGCCCGTGCGTTGCGTGCGGCGACGGAGGCCGATCCCCGGCTGGGCGGCATTCCGTCCACCAAGGGCGTGCTGTAGTGCCGAATGACGTTGTCATCATCGGTCTGCTGGCGTTGGCCGGCTTCCTGATCGGTGGCGTGTACACCACGTGGAAGAGCGCCAAGTTCACGGCGATCCTGCTCGGCGCGCTGGCGCTGCTGGCTGCTGGTGGCGCCCTCGCCTGGTGGCTCTCGGCCTAGTTGCGCTAGCGCTAGCGGCCGCCTTCGGATGCGGGCTTGAGCCTGGGCGCGCCGGGTCCGAACCGTGCCATCTGGTCGTCGTGGTTTTGCAGCGCGCACGAGCGCAGCGAGAGGCAGCCGCAGCCGATGCAGCCGGTGAGGCTGTCACGCAGCCGCTGCAGCGCATCGATGCGCGCGTCCAACTCGCCTCGCCACTGTTTGGACAAGCGGGTCCAGTCGGACTTGGTGGGCGCATGGTCGCTCGGCAGCGTGGACAGCGCCTCGCTGATCTCTTCCAGGCTCAGGCCGATCCGCTGTGCCGATCTGATGAAGGCGATCCGCCGCAGGATGGCGCGCGAGTACCGGCGTTGGTTTCCCGCCGTGCGCTCGGCGGCGATCAGGCCACGATCCTCGTAGAACCGCAGTGCCGTGTGCGGGACCCCGCTGCGCTCGGCGACCTGCCCGATGGTGAGGTAGTTGGCCAGTCTGGTCACGTGTTCAGCCTAGCCCTGACTTCGACTTAGGTCGAAGTTGTGGTCGCGCTTCGCCAGTATGGGCGAGGCTATCGGCGGAGGTCATCCGATGGGGCGTACAAACGATGTTGTGACCAGGACCGGGACCGCGTTGCGGGTGGAGTCGCCATCGCCGTTGCGCAATCGGGCGTTCGTGGGCCTCCTGCTGGGGTCGGCAGGCTTGTTCTTCGGCTTCTCGCTGCTGGTGTCGGTGGTCCCGCTGTGGGTGGTCGAACAGGGTGACGGCGAGTTCGCCGCGGGCGCGTCGACCGGTGTGTTCATGGCGAGCACGGTGGTGGCCCAGTTCCTGATGCCCGGACTCGTGCGTCGCTTCGGCTACCGGTTCATGTCCATAGTTGGCGCGATCCTGCTCGGACTTCCCGCGGTCTTCCTGCTGGTCTCCCTGACCTGGCAGCCGGTGCTCGCGATCGCACTGGTGCGGGGGCTTGGCTTCGGCATCGTCACGGTGTGCGGCAGCGCGCTGATCGCCGAACTGGTGCCAGCGGGTTCGCTCGGCCGCGGATCGGGGCTGTACGGACTGGCCGTCGGCCTTCCGTTGCTTATCGGCTTGCCCGCGAGCACCTGGGTGGCGCAGAACGTCGGATTCGGGCCGGTGTTCCTCGCCGGTGCGGCGCTACCGTTGCTCGCGATCGCGCCACTATTGGTGTTGCCCAAGGGCGAGTCGGGTGCCGCGTCCGCCGATCGTGGCGTGTTCGCGGCCGCGATCGGGGTGTGGCGTCCGTGGCTGGTCATGTTCAGCGGGTCGATCGCGTTCGGCGCCATGGTGACGTTCCTGCCGCTGGTGTTCGCCGCATCGCCGGTCGCTGCGGCCAGCGCGTTACTACTGATGTCGGCTACCGGGCTGGGTGGGCGATGGTTGGCCGGAGTCTGGGGCGACCGATCCGCGCTGACCGGCAGGCTGCTGTTGATGGGGCTGATCGTGACCGCGCTGGGTCTGACCGGCTTCGCGGTCGTTGCGGACCTGGACGGAACGGCCGCACTGGTGCTGGGTGTCACCTGTGTCGCGGTGTACGGCGCGGGATTCGGCGTCGTACAGAACGATTCCCTGGTGTTGATGTTCAACCGCGCCTCGGCCGCTCGCGCCAGCGTCGCGTGGAATGTGGCCTTCGATGCCGGTCAAGGCGCGGGTGCGGTGGCGGTCGGGGCGTTGGTCTCCGGCACCAGCTACTCGATCGCGTTCGGCTGCCTCGCGCTGTTCGCGTTCGCGCTGCTGGCCGTCGCATGGCGGGCCCGCCGATAGGGGCCGGTCGCCGGCGGGAGAACCGTTCGTCGCAGGCCTCTATGCTTGCGGTGTGTCTCGTGTGGTGATTTTGGACTACGGATCCGGCAACCTTCGCTCCGCTGAGCGCGCCGTGCAGCGCGTCGGTGCCCAGGTTGAGGTGACCGCCGATCCCCATGCCGCGGTCGAGGCAGACGGCCTGGTCGTGCCCGGTGTCGGCGCGTTCGCCACGTGTGCGCAAGGCCTGCGCTCGGTGGCCGGTGACAAGATCATCGACAAGCGGCTGGCAGGTGGCCGACCGGTGCTCGGCATCTGCGTGGGCATGCAGATCCTCTTCGAACGTGGCGTCGAGCACGGGATCGAGGCCGAGGGCACGGGGGAGTGGCCAGGCACCGTGGAGCGATTGCACGCCGATGTTCTGCCGCACATGGGGTGGAACACCGTGCGCGCGCCCGAGGACTCGGTGCTCTTTGCCGGGTTGCCCGCCGACACCCGTTTCTATTTCGTGCACTCCTACGCGGTGCGTGCCTGGCAGCTGGAGTCCGGACTCACCGGGCAGCAGCCAAAGGTGACCTGGGCGCACCACGGCGAGGACTTCGTCGCCGCGGTGGAGAACGGGCCGTTGTGCGCTACCCAGTTCCACCCGGAGAAGTCCGGTGATGCGGGGGCCCAGTTGCTGCGCAACTGGCTGGGCACCCTCTAGGCCCGAGCGGGGCTCACTTAGAGTTGGCGCCGTGACTTTCATCTTGCTCCCCGCCGTTGACGTCGCCGACGGCAAGGCTGTGCGCCTCGTCCAGGGCGAGGCCGGTACCGAGACCGCCTACGGCGCACCCCGTGACGCCGCGCTCGCCTGGCAGCGGGACGGCGCGGAGTGGATCCATCTGGTCGATCTCGACGCGGCGTTCGGGAAGGGGTCGAACCGTGAGCTGCTCGCAGCGGTGGTCGGCGAACTCGATGTCAACGTGGAGCTCTCCGGTGGCATCCGGGACGACGAGTCGCTGGCTGCTGCCCTTGCCACCGGTGCCCGCCGGGTGAACCTGGGCACCGCCGCACTGGAGAACCCCGAATGGACCACGAAGGTCATCGGGGAATACGGCGACCGGGTGGCCATCGGCCTGGACGTGCGGATCACCGGCGCAGGCCACCGGCTCGCGGCGCGCGGCTGGACTTCCGACGGCGGCGATCTCTGGGAGGCACTCGAGCGGCTGGACCGCGACGGTGCCGAGCGTTATGTGGTCACCGACGTGAGCAAGGACGGCACGCTCCGCGGGCCCAACATCGACCTGTTGCGTGAGGTGTGTGCGCGCACCGATGCACCGGTCATCGCCTCCGGTGGGGTGTCCAGCGTCGACGACCTCAAGGCGCTCGCCGAACTGGAAGGCGAAGGTGTCGAGGGCTCCATCGTCGGCAAGGCCCTCTACGCCGGGGCGTTCACGTTGCCGGAGGCCCTCGCCGCCGTCCGCTAGCCGTCCAGCTTGATCGCGACGCCCACGGTGCGCTGCCTGCCGCCGCGCAGCATGCTGCCGTAGACGCTGAGCCAACCGAACAGGCCGTACTTCTTGCCGATCAGGGTGC
>JBOHER010000079.1:0-11343 GCA_050701115.1 Haloechinothrix sp.
ACCTGGCGTGTACTTCGTCGGACTCGCGTTCCAGCGGGCGTTCGCCTCCATGTTGATCGGCGGCGCGGGCACCGATGCGGAGTACGTTGCCAAGCACATCGATGCCCGTTGCCAGAAATCAGCCGTC
Source organism: Haloechinothrix sp. (assembly GCA_050701115.1). GTDB lineage: Bacteria > Actinomycetota > Actinomycetes > Mycobacteriales > Pseudonocardiaceae > JBOHER01. Next base: position 128 of record JBOHER010000079.1, read on the forward strand.
TCCCCAGTGCCGCAAGCGACAGCGTCATAGCGCGGAAGCCGGTCAGAGCCCCCCAGCGCTCAGACCGGCCTCCAGCAGCGCGCGCCAGACCGCATCAGGCCATTTCGGGCACCCGCAGGTGCGCAAGTGCCAACTCGAACTCACAGACGTCGAGCACTTCGACGCCCGCTTCCTTGGCGCCCTCTGCCCGTAGAGCGTCCGCCTTGTCCCGGCTACGCTCCATCGCTTCCATGCTGTCGAAGGTCACCGAGGACACCGCGATCGCGGACTCGCGGTCGATCAGCAGGCTGGCACTGCAGAACCCGTCGAACTCCTCCAGGCCAGGCAGAATCGCCATCTTGTATACGTCGATGGCTCGCTCCAGCTTGTCAGCTTCGAACCGCACCCAGGTCGCCCGGACGCAGGCCCCCTCACTCGATGCGTGGTCGCGGTGCAGGACGGCGATCTCCCACTCGTCGACCTGCGCCCGGTTACCGCCGAGGATCTCCGCGGCATGGTCGCGAACCGGCCGGAGTTCAGCTTCGCTTGCGCGCATCGCTTCCTCCGACTGCCACGCGCTGGTGGCGATGCAGCGGCCGGAGTTCCGGTCGACCAGCATGGATAGACCGATACACCCGTCAATGCTCTGAAGGGTCGGCATCACCTCGTCGCGGATGTGCCTGATGCCCGCATCGATCGATTCCGGATGTGCTTGCACAGTGGTGGAACGCGCGAACACGATCCACCCCCTTCCGATCGGGGCAGCGCCCCAGTGGCGCCACCGGTCGCTCTCCACCCTGCTCCGCCAGGTGCGCTCTGGCAATGCCCAGTCAGGTGCATATGTCGACAGATGCACCTCGGCGAAGCTAGCTGTAGTCCCAGAAGCCCTTGCCGGTCTTGCGGCCGAGGCGCCCGGCGGTGACCAGGTGCTCGAGCAGCGGGGCGGGCGAGAAGCCCGCCTCGCGGAACTCGTTGTACAGCGTGCGCTGGATGGCCAGCGAAACGTCCAGCCCGACCACGTCGAGCAGTTCGAACGGTCCCATCGGCAGGCTACAGCCGACCTTCATCGCGGTGTCGATGTCTGCCGCTTCGGCGTAGTGCGCCTCGAGCATCTTGACCGCGTCGTTGAGGTACGGGAACAACAGCGCGTTGACGATGAAACCGGCCCGGTCGCCGCAGTCCACCGCGACCTTGCCGACCTTGCCGCAGACGTCGTGCACTGTGGCGACGACGTCGGGCGCCGTGCTGATCGTGCTGACCACCTCGACCAGCTTCATCACCTGTGCCGGGTTGAAGAAATGCACGCCGATCACGTCCGACGGCCGTGAGGTGGCCGCGGCGCACTCCACCACCGGCAGCGATGAGGTCGTCGTGGCCAGCACGGCGCCCGGTTTGGTCGCCTGGTCCAGCGCCGTGAACACCTCACGCTTGATCGCGAGGTCCTCGGCGACGGCCTCCACCACGAGGTCGACGTCGGCCAGCTCGGTGAACTCGACAGCGGGAGTGATCTTGGCCAGTGTTGCCTCGGCGTCGGCTTCGGACATCCGGCCCTTGGACACCGCCCGGTCCAGCGACTTGCGGATCTTGCCGATGGAGGCGTTGGCCTTGTCCAGGCTGCGCGCCCGCAGGACGACGTCGTAGCCCTTCTTTGCGAAGACCTCGACGATGCCGGTGGCCATGGTGCCGGTGCCGACCACGCCGACCTTACGAACCTCGCGGGGGCCTGCACCGCTGTCTGCTTCCGACCCCGGTGTCTGCGCGTCGGCGACGACGTTGGGCGAATCCGGTTCGTCGTAGGTGTAGAAGCCTCGCCCGCTCTTCCTGCCGAGCAGCCCCGCAGAGATCATCTGCTTGAGGATGGGCGCCGGTGCGTGCAGGCGGTTGCGGGACTGGGCGTACATCGAGTCCAGGATCTCGTAGGCGGTGTCCAGCCCGATCAGGTCGAGCAGGGCGAGTGGGCCCATCGGATACCCGCAGCCGAACCGCATCGCGGCGTCCAGGTCCTCCCTAGTGGCGTAGCGCTGCTCGTACATGGTCACCGCGTGGTTGAGATAGCCGAACAGCAGCGCGTTGGCGATGAAGCCCGCCCGGTCGCCAGTCACCACCGGGGTCTTACCGATCCGTTCGACGAGCGCCACCACGTCGTCGATCACCTCATGTTCGGTGACCACCGTGCGCACCAACTCCACCAGCTTGAGCACCGGGGCAGGGTTGAAGAAGTGCATCCCGACGACCTTGCCCGGCCGCGGCGTGTGCACGCCGATCTGGGTGATGGACAGCGATGAGGTGTTGGACGCCAGGATCACGTCGGGCTGGGTGACCTTGTCCAGCTTCTCGAACAGCTCGGCCTTGAGATCCAGATGCTCCGGGATCGCCTCGACCACCAGATCCACATCGGCGAGGTCTTCCAGCGCGGTGGTGTAGCTGATCCGCCCGAGCAGTTCGGCGCGGGCCGCCTCGTCCAGCTTGCCCTTGGCGAGTGCGCGACCGGTGGAGTGTTCGATGTGTCCTCGTGCGCGGGCCACGCACTCCTCGTCGAGTTCCACCCCGACCACGGAAATGCCGCTCCTCGCGAATACCTCCGCGATCCCGGCACCCATCGTGCCGAGGCCGATAACTCCTACGGATGCGAACTCACGCGCCACTGCAAGCCTCCATTAGTCGGCTACTCGTCGGTAGTGTGCCCCGATAGTGCCATGGATCACGCGTTTTGGCCGAGGCCTCAACGAGGGGAATCTGCGGGCAGACGCACAGCCTGTCAGACCTTGGGCAGCTTGGCCAGCACCGATCTGGCCAGCGTAATGGCCTTTCCGCAGGCCTCATCCGGCTCCTCGTCGCCTGCGGGCGGGTAGCCGAAGCGGAAGCCGACGGTGACGAACGGCCGTCCGCCAGACAAGGTGCAGGCGTGCAGTCCGCCGGCCTTCTTCGTGGCATCCTCTGCGCGGTGATCCCGATGTTCGGATCTTGCACCTGTGCACGTTAGCGGTCAGTTGCCGGGGCGTTTCAGAACAGCCGGAACACGTCGGATTCGATGCCGCGCAGCGCGTCGTAATCCAACGTGACACAGCGGATGCCCCGGTCCTGCGCAAGCGTGCGCGCCTGCGGCTTGATCTGCTGCGCGGCGAAGATTCCCCGCACCGGAGCCAGCAGCGGGTCACGGTTGAGCAGTTCGAGGTACCGGGTCAGCTGCTCGACCCCGTCGATCTCGCCGCGCCGCTTGATCTCCACCGCGATCGACAGCCCGCTGGCATCGCGCGCGAGAATGTCGACCGGGCCGATCGCCGTCGGGTATTCCCTGCGCACCAGGCTGTATCCCTCGCCGAGGGTGGCGATGTGCTCGGCGAGCAACTCTTGCAGGTGCGCCTCGACTCCATCCTTGACCAGGCCGGGCTCGGCACCGAGTTCGTGCGCGAGGTCGTGCAGCACCTCTTTGATGGTGATCACGAGCTTCTCGCCCGCCTTGTTCTGCACGGTCCATACGCCGCCGTCGTCGACGTTGTCCTGGATGAGCCAGCACGGCGGGCTCATCCAGTTCAACGGTTTGTAGGCCCGATCATCGGAGTGCACCGATACCGAGCCATCGGACTTGACCAGCAGCAGCCGATTCGCCATGGGCAGATGGGCGGTGAGCCGGCCCGCGTAGTCGACCTTGCATCGGGCAATCACTAAGCGCACGCGAGGCAGGGTATGCGATAGGGCACTCTGCGCGCTCAGGCAGGATCGCGCACATGGAGACGCTGGGTTCCCGAGAGGTCTACGCGAACAACTGGATGCGGGTGCGCGAGGACGCGATTCTGCGTCCGGACGGGAGGGAGCTTGCCGCGCGGGAGTTGCAGGAGGAGACCGGGGTGCGCGCGGGCAGCATGGTGGAGATCGGCCTACTCGACGTCGCTCCCGGGTTGGCCAGCCAGCGGCCCTAATCCGGCCACTCCGGGGTGCGCTTCTCCAGGAATGCGGCCATGCCTTCCTTGGCGCCGGGTGACTGGGCGGCTTGCGCCATCACGTCGATCGCTACCGTGTAGGCGTCCTCCTCCGGCCGGTCCAGCTGGGCGTACAGGGTTCGTTTGCCCAGGGCCTTGCTCGCCCGACTGCCCCGGGTGGCCCGCTCCAGCAGTTCGGCGACGGCGTCATCCAGGTCGGCGTCCGGCACCACCCGGTTGACCAGCCCCCACTGCTCCGCGGTTGCCGCATCAACAACGTCACCGGTCAGCGCCAGCTCCATCAGCCGTTTGCGCCCCACCGCTCGGGCCACTGGCACGGCGGGCGTGTGGCAGAACCAGCCACCCTTGCCGCCGGGCAGCGCGAACCCGGCCGACTCGGCTGCCACCGCCAGATCGCAGGACGCCACCAGCTGGCAACCTGCCGCCGTCGCAAGGCCGTGCACCCGCGCGATCACCACCTGGGGCACCGACTGGATCGTGCGCATCACGTTGGTGCACAAGTCCAGCAACTCGCGGACACCGCCCAAGTCCCGAGCCGCCACATCGGCGAAGTCATGGCCGGCGGAGAACACCGGACCCGCACCGGCCAGCACGATGCCGGTCGCGTCACTGGAGCCGACCTCCTCGAAGGCCGCGAGCAGTTCGGACAGATGGTCGGCCGACAGCGAATTTCGCCGCGCGGCCCGGTTCATCGTGATCGTGACGGTATCGCCGTCGCGCTTGACCAGGATGTGCTCGTAGTCGCCCATACTCTCGACGTTAACCCCGGTTGGGGGATCGGCGCGACCTCCTTAGGAGGGCACCGCGCACCGGGTGGCGACCGCCGAACGCGCATCGGCCGCATCGGCCGCCGCCAGCGCGAGGTCAGCCAGCTCCGCGCAGTCCGCCTCGGTATGTGCGGCCAGCGCCTGCCGCACTGCGGGCACTGCGGCAGGGGCCATGGACAGGCTGGTCACGCCGAACCCCACCAGCACCAGCGCGAGCAGCGGGTCGCTGGCTGCCTCGCCGCACACCCCGACCGGCTTGCCGATGGCACGACCGGCTTCGGCGGTGCGCTGCACCAGCTCCAGCAACGCGGGCTGCCACGGATCGAGCAACTCACCGAGCGCGGAGGCCATTCGGTCCGCGGCGAAGGTGTACTGGCCGAGGTCATTGGTGCCGATGCTGGCGAAGTCGCATTCGGCGAGCAGCCGGGACGCACGCAGGGCCGCAGCGGGCACCTCGACCATCGTCCCGGCCACCGGCAACCCGTGCGAGTGCGCCAGTTCCGAGAAGTCCCTGGCCTCGGCCGGCGTGGAGACCATCGGCGCCATCACCCAGACGTCCGCATCGTTGTCGGCGCGAGCGGCGGCGATCGCGGTCAGCTGGTTGTCCAGCATCCGGGGGTGGCTGCCCGCCAGCCGCAGCCCGCGCACACCGAGCGCGGGGTTGGGCTCGTCACCGTGGTCGACGAAGGCCAGCGGCTTGTCCGCACCGGCGTCCAGGGTCCGCACCACCACCTTGCGTCCGGCGAACGCCGCGAACACCGCCGCATAGGACCGGGTCTGCTCGGCCACGGTCGGCTCGGTGGTCCTGTTCAGGTAGAGGAACTCGGTGCGCAGCAGGCCGACGCCTTCGCTGTCCGCGCTCGCGGCTGCGCTCAGCTCGCTCTGCGCGCCCAGATTGACGAGCAACGCGACCGCCTTGCCGTCCGAGGTACGGCCGGGTCCCTTGCTGGCCGCCAGCGCGCGGGCGCGCTCGTCGGCCTGCGCCATGGCCCGCTTCACCTCGGCGGGATCGGGGTCAACGACCACGGTGCCCGCACCACCGTCTACCAGCACCTGAACGCCGTCGGCAAGTCCGGCGGCAGGCGCGCAGCCCACGATCGCCGGGATACCCAGCGACTTCGCCAGAATTGCGGTGTGGCTGGTCGGCCCACCCTGTTCAGTGATGATCGCCAGTATCCGCGCGGGGTCCAGCGTCGCGGTATCAGCCGGCGCGAGGTCGGTGGCGACCAGCACGATCGGGTGGCCAGGATCGGGGATTCCCGGCATGGGCAGGCCGAGCAACTCGGCGACGGCGCGGTTGCGCAGGTCGTCCAGGTCAGCGGCCCGCTCGGCGAGGTAGCCGCCAGCAGCCTCCAGGCTCGTCCGGAACACCCCGAACGCCTGCGCGATGGCGTGCGGCAGCGACCGGCCTGAATCGAGGGCCTTACCAACCCGGTCGGCCAGCGCGGGGTCGCGCGGCATCATGGATTGGGCGAACAGCACATCGGCCGACGGCCCTTTCGCCTGTGCGGCCCGAGCGTCCAATTCGGACGCGACCGCCTCCAACGCGCGCCGTGCCCGATCCATCGCCTCGGCGACGTCAGGTTCCGGACCGCTATCGGCAGGCAGCGCGGTCGGGGCGGCCAGCCGGGCCACCGGCCCCGCCGCCACACCGACGCTCACTCCCGTGCCTGCCACATTGCCGGCCATCTCGACCTCCCGCACCCCTAGCGCCATTGCTTGCTCAGTTACCGCCAATCGTGGTCGGCGGCGATCACCGCGACCAACTCTTCCAGCGCGGCATCCGCGCCGTCCCCGTCCGCCCGCAGCACGACCTCGTCGCCGCCCCGGGCGTCCAGGCCGATCACCGACAGGATGCTGCGCGCGTCCACGAAGTCCTGACCGTCCTTGGCGATCGACACCGCCACCGGCTGACGTGCGGCCGCCTGCACGAACAAGGCCGCGGGACGGGCGTGCAGGCCGACCGACGATCCCACTACGACTCGACGTTCTGGCATTACTGCTGTCCTTTCCATATTGACGGGCCGCGGAGTCAGGCCGCGACCGGCTGCCGGTCGGCGGCGGTATCCTCGATGGCCGTGCGGCCGAAATGCTTCGCGGTCAGCACGCAGCCCGCGGTGACCAAGGAGCCCAGCACGATGGCCACCAGGTAGCCGAGTGGATTGCCGATGAGCCCGATCACCCAGATGCCGCCATGTGGCGCGCGCAAGGTGGAACCGAAGGCCATCGATGCCGCCCCCGCGGTGGCCGCACCAGCCATCGAGGACGGAATGACCCGCAGCGGGTCGGCAGCGGCGAACGGGATGGCGCCCTCGGTGATGAACGAGAGTCCCAGCAGCCAGGCGGCTTCGCCAGCCTGGCGTTCGGCCACACTGAACAGCTTGCGCCGTACCACGGTGGCCAGCGCGAGACCCAGCGGCGGGACCATGCCTGCCGCCATCACAGCTGCCATCACGGTCAGGTTGTCCGACGCCAGCGCGCCGGTGCCGAAGAGGTAAGCCACCTTGTTGACCGGGCCACCGAGGTCGAAGCCCATCATCGCGCCGAGCAGCGCGCCGAGCAGGACGGCATGCACCCCGGACAGACCCTCCAGCCACCCGGTGAGGCCGGTCTGCACAGCGGCGATCGGCTGGCCGAGCACCACGATCATCAGAATGCCGACGGCGAACACCGACAGCAGCGGGATCACCACCACCGGCATGATCCCGGCGACTCCGCGCGGCACCTTGATCTTCTTCAGGGCCATGGTGACCGCACCGGCGAGCAGGCCTGCGACAAGGCCGCCAAGGAACCCCGCGCCGATGGCCACCGCGATCAGTCCGCCGACCACACCGGGCGCGATGCCCATCCGGTCGGCCATGCCGAACGCGATGAATCCGGCCAGGATGGGCACCAGCATCTCGAACGCGGTCGCGCCGATCTTGAACAGCACCCCGGCGAGCCCGGCCTGCTCCCACAGCAGCGACAGGTCACTGATGCCCTCGTACTCGGTGCCCTGATAGGTGCCGCCGTTGACCACCGCTGCGATCTCGGCGCCACCGATCACAAAGGACAGTGCGATCAGGATGCCGCCCGCCGCGACAAACGGGATCATGTACGACACGCCGGTCATCAGCCACTGACGCAGCCGGGAGCCGAATCCCAGCGCGATGCCTGCACCACTGGCCGCGGCCGCGGGCGGTGCCGCCGCAGGAGCAGGCCGCTCCGAGGTCTCGGCGGCCTCGACCGCCTCGCTGATCAGCCCGGCGGCATCGTTGATGCCGCGCTTCACGCTGCCGGTGACGATCGGCTTGCCTGCGAACCGTTCCCGGCCCCGCACCTCTATGTCGGCGGCGAAGACGACGGCGCTCGCGTCGGCGATCTGCTCAGCGCTCAGCGGTTCGGCGCCTGCGGCGCCCTGCGTCTCGACGACCAGTTCGTGGCCGGCGTTCTCGGCGGCCTGCTCGAGAGCCTCGGCGGCCATGTAGGTATGCGCGATACCCGTGGGGCACGATGTGACAGCGACCAGCTTCATGCTCCCAGCACCTCTTTCTCGACGAGTGCCACGACCGCTTCGGCGGTCGGCGCAGCGTGTAACGATTCCCGGAACGACTGGTGCACCAGGCGGCGGGCGAGCGAGGCGAGAATCGTCATGTGCTCGCTCCCGCCACCCGCTGGTGCGGCGATCAGGAAGACAAGGTGAGCGTGCCCGTCGGCCGCGCCGAAATCGACGCCCTGCGCGCTGCGTCCGAACGCCAGGGTCGGCTCGGTGACGTGCTCGGACCGGGCGTGCGGGATGCCGATGCCGCCCTCGATGCCGGTGGGCATCTGCTCCTCGCGGGCGCGAACGTCGGCAAGGAATCCTTCCGCGTCGGTCACCCGGCCCTGCTTGACCAGTCGGGCCACCAGGCTGGCGGTCGCCTCGTACCGATCGGTACCAGGAAGGTCGAGGTCGACCAGATCTACGGTGATCAGGTCAGTCATGTCAGCTCCGCTCCAGCAGTATTGGATCGATGGTCGGTTTCACCTCGACCGCTGCGCGATCGAGGTCGGTCGGGGTGGGCATGCGGCTGCCCGCCAGGGTGACCGCTGCTGCTCCCCAGGCGACGGCTTCCGCCAGCGCCCGCTGTCCAACTCCACCTGCCGCGAGAAACCCGGCGAGTGCGGCATCACCCGCGCCCACGGTGCTGGCGACGGGGCGGGTGGGCGCAGACACGGCGTGCGCCGCGCCGTTGGCGTCGACCAGGACCGCGCCGTCCGGCCCCAGGCTGGCCAGCACGGCGCAGGCGCCTCGCTCGCGGAGAGCGTCGGCGGCCTTGACCGCGCCGGCCACCGTGCGCACCTCGACGCCCGCGCACTCGGCGAGTTCCTCGCGGTTGGGCTTGATCAGATCGGGTCCTGCGGACAGGCAAGCGGCGAGCGCGTCCCCGCTGGAATCGACGGCAGCCCGGGCGCCGCGGGCGTGCGCCTGGTCCACCAGCCGGGCATAGAAGTCGACCGGCGCTCCAGGGGGCAGGCTGCCGCATCCTGTCACCCAGTCGGTACCCGTCTGGATCGCATCCATCGCCGCGCTCAGCAGGGCGTCAACTTCGCCTGCCGAGAGCACCGGGCCCGGTTCGTTCAGCTTGGTGACCGTGCCGTCCGGCTCGGCCAAGGTGAGATTGCTCCGCACGCCTTCTGCCACCGGGACGTGCGCGATAGGCACGCAGGCGTCGGCGAGCAGGGCGAGGAGTTCGACACCGGAATACCCGCCCGCACAGAGCACGGACAGCGTCGGATGGCCGTGCGCGACCAGTGCTCGCGAGACGTTGACGCCCTTGCCGCCGGCGTGCACGTAGGTGGCATTCGCCCGCAGCACCTCGCCCCTGCGCAACTCCGTCACCTCGACCGTGCGGTCGAGGCTCGGGTTGGCGGTCACGGTGACTATCACGCGCGCACCACCCTTGGTCCGCCCGCTTCGAGTTCGGCGGCCTGCTGCCGGTCGAGCCCCGTGTCGGTGATCAGCACATCGACACCGGCCAGTTCGCCGAATCTCGCAAGACAATCGTTGCCCACCTTGGTGTGATCGGCCAGTACCACCACCCGGCGGGCCGCGGCGATCATCGCGCGCTTGACCGCCGCCTCGCCGGTGTCCGGTGTGGTCAGTCCGCGCTCAATGGAGATCCCGTTGGTACCGATGAAGGCCACATCGACATAGGTGTCGGCGAGCGAGCGCAGCGCCCAGTCGTCGACGGCGGCCATCGTGCGCCCGCGCACCTTGCCGCCGGCGATCAGCACGGTGGTGAGCGGCCGCCCGGCCAGCGTCGACGCGATGGGCAGCGAGTTGGTCACCACCGTCAACTCGCGGTCGCTCGGCCAGATCTCGGCCAATCGGGAGGTGGTGGTGCCCGCATCGAGCAGCACCGCCCCCTCGCCGGGGAGCTCCGCGAGTGCGGCCTTGGCGATGCGCTCCTTCTCCGAGGTCATGACGGCGTCGCGGGTGGACAGCCCGGGCTCGAAACCGAGCCGCTCGACCGGGATGGCGCCACCGTGCACCTTGCGCAGCACCCCGTGCCGTTCCAACGCGGTGAGGTCCCGTCGGATGGTCTCGGTGGTGACGTCGAGATCCACCGCGAGAGCACTTACGTCGACTCGACCCGCGGTGCGGGCGCGCTCGACGATGCGCTGCTGCCGCTCCTCTGCGAACATGTGGTTTCACCGCCGTTTCTGTTGCTTTTATTGGTTATAGATGGTTTCATGTGGCGTGTCAAGGGTCACGTTCGCTGGATTCGCGAGGCATTGCTACAGCCGATCCCCGCGGGCGTGTCCCCCGCACAACCTCCCCGAAACTGTCGGCGCCCGGGACTACCATCAGCGGCGAAGGAACCGGTTCCGTCGAACAACTCGGGGAGACACAGCCACCGCGCAGAGCACGGTGACGGAGACGGATGATCGACATGGTCAGCGACGAAGACCACGAACAGCTCGCTCGGGCAACTGAGCTGCTCCTGCACGTGATCGAACGCCACCGAAACGAGGACTTGCGGGTGCTGAGCATCTTCAACTCCGCGATCCAGGACATCCGGATCGGCGAGCGCTACCTCAGTGCCGACGCCTCGCCTACCCAGTAGGTGCGCTCAGGCCGGTTCCCGCACCGAGTTGGCCGGTTCCCGCACCGAGTTGGCCGGTTCCGGCACCGAGTTGGCCGGTTCCCGCATCATGATGGGCCTAATCGGTGCGCGCGCTCACGAGTGGCCAGCGCAACCGGATCGGGCCGAGCAGCTCGCCCTTCCCTGCGACTGGGGTGGCAGACTGCTTGCCGCCGACACCGCCAACCTCATTCGGCACTGAGCGTCCACCCGACCAGCAGGGTTGGTGATTTCCACGGACGTCCTGCACCCCTGCGCAACGTCGAGAACCGCGGCAATCGTACGACCATCAGGTACTGCGAATCCGTTGTAGGGATGTCAACGCCACGTTCCTTCTGGGAACCCGATGCGCTCGCCGCCGCGCACGCCTCGTGAGTGAAAGTTGTTGTTCCGGCAACCTTCAGCACTCACGACCCCTCGTG
>JBOHER010000080.1:0-18722 GCA_050701115.1 Haloechinothrix sp.
GGTCAGCACGCTGCGGACCTTGACCTTGGTGATACCGACCGAGAGCAGCTTCTCGATCGCCGGATCCCCGAGATCGTCACCGCGGTTGACCACAACGTTGCCATCAGCGTCGGCAGCGTCCTCGGCAAGCGTGCGGGCGTACACGCTGGTCTCCACGTGCTGAGTCCGCACGATCTTGCCGTCGGCGGTCTTCTCACCGATGTCCATGTTGATGCCGCGGCTGGTGCCACAGTCGACCTCGCGCACGATCACGTCCTGCGAGACATCCACCAGACGACGGGTCAGATAACCCGAGTCGGCGGTACGCAACGCGGTGTCGGCCAGACCCTTACGGGCACCGTGCGTCGCGATGAAGTACTCCGCGACCGAGAGGCCTTCCCGGAAGTTCGACTTGATCGGACGCGGGATGTACTCACCCTTCGGGTTCGAAACCAGACCACGCATTCCGGCCAGCGAACGGACCTGCGTCATGTTGCCCGCCGCCCCGGACCTCACGATCATCGCGATCGGGTTGTTCTCGGGGAAGTGCGCCTCCATCACCTCGGCGACGTCCTCAGTCGCCTGGGCCCAGACCTTGACCAGTTCGTTGTTGCGCTCGGCGTGCGAGAGCTGTCCGCGCTGGTAACGCTTCTCCACCTGCGATGCCTTGGCCTCGTAGTCCTCGAGAATCTGCTTCTTCTCCGCAGGCACCAGCACATCGGAGATCGCCACGGTGACACCGGACCGGGTGGCCCAGTAGAAACCGGCGTCCTTGAGCTTGTCCAGGGTCTGCGCGACCTGCGTCATCGAGTACCGCTCGGCCAGATCATTGACGATCACGGCCTGACGCTTCTTGGGCAGCGGCTCGTTGATGAACGGGTAGTCCGCGGGCAGCAACTCGTTGAACAGCACCCGGCCCAGGGTGGTTTCGGCCAGCCATGGCTGACCGGGCTCCCAGCCCTTCTCGGCCAGCGCGGGCTGCTCGTCCTTCGGCGGCTGCCGGTCCTTGACGCGGATCTTGACCGGCGCGTGCAGACCTATGGAGTGCAGGTCGAACGCCATGATCGCCTCGGCGACCGAGGAGAAGGCCCTGCCTGCCCCAGGTGCCTTCTCGTCCAGCCTTGTCAGGTGGAACAGACCGGTCACCATGTCCAGCCGCGGCATGGCCAGCGGGCGACCCGAAGCAGGCGAAAGGATGTTGTTCGCCGAGAGCATCAGGATGCGCGCCTCGGCCTGCGCCTCGGCCGACAGCGGCAGGTGCACCGCCATCTGGTCACCGTCGAAGTCCGCGTTGAACGCCTCACAGACCAGCGGGTGCAGCTGGATGGCCTTACCCTCGACCAGCTGCGGCTCGAAGGCCTGGATGCCGAGGCGGTGCAGCGTCGGCGCCCGGTTCAGCAGCACGGGGTGCTCGGTGATGACCTCTTCCAGCACGTCCCACACCTGCGAGCGGGACCGCTCCACCATCCGCTTGGCGGACTTGATGTTCTGCGCGTGGTTGAGGTCGACCAGCCGCTTCATCACGAACGGCTTGAACAGCTCCAGCGCCATCTGCTTGGGCAGACCACACTGGTGCAGCTTCAGCTGCGGACCCACGATGATGACCGAACGGCCCGAGTAGTCGACCCGCTTCCCGAGCAGGTTCTGCCGGAACCGGCCCTGCTTGCCCTTGAGCAGGTCGGACAGCGACTTGAGCGGCCGGTTACCAGGCCCGGTCACCGGACGACCGCGGCGACCGTTGTCGAACAGCGCGTCCACGGCCTCCTGCAGCATCCGCTTCTCGTTGTTGACGATGATCTCGGGAGCACCGAGGTCGATCAGTCGCTTCAACCGGTTGTTGCGGTTGATCACGCGGCGATACAGGTCGTTGAGGTCGGAGGTCGCGAAGCGGCCACCGTCCAACTGCACCATCGGGCGCAGGTCCGGCGGAATCACCGGAACGGCGTCGAGCACCATGCCACGCGGATCGTTGCCGGTCGCCTGGAACGCGGCGACGACCTTGAGCCGCTTGAGCGCACGGAGCTTCTTCTGTCCCTTGCCGTTGCGGATGACGTCGCGCAGGCCAGCCGCCTCAGCGGGAACGTCGAAGTCGGCGCACAGCTTCTGGATCGCTTCGGCACCCATGCCACCGGTGAAGTACTCGCCGTAACGGTCATAAAGCTCGCGGTAGAGCAACTCGTCGACCACCAGCTGGCGAACATCCAGCTTGGTGAAGGTGTTCCACACCTCCTCGAGGCGGTCCAGCTCGCGGCCTGCGCGGTCGCGGAGCTGGCGCATCTCGCGCTCGCCGCCCTCCTTGACCTTGCGGCGCACGTCGCTCTTGGCGCCCTCGGCCTCGAGCTGGGCGAGGTCGGCCTCCAGCTTCTGCGCGCGGGCCTCGATGTCGGCGTCCCGCTTGGCCTCGAGGACCTTGCGCTCGGCGTTGATCTCGTTCTCGAGCGTCGGCAGGTCGTTGTGCCGCAGCTCGTCGTTCACGCCGGTGATGACGTAGGCCGCGAAGTAGATGATCTTTTCGAGGTCCTTGGGCGCGAGGTCGAGCAGGTAACCCAAGCGCGAAGGAACGCCCTTGAAGTACCAGATGTGGGTGACCGGTGCGGCCAGCTCGATGTGGCCCATCCGCTCACGACGCACCTTGGCGCGAGTGACCTCGACACCACAGCGCTCGCAGATGATGCCCTTGAAGCGCACCCGCTTGTACTTGCCGCAGTAGCACTCCCAGTCCCGGGTAGGACCGAAGATCTTCTCGCAGAAGAGCCCGTCCTTCTCCGGCTTGAGGGTGCGGTAGTTGATGGTCTCCGGCTTCTTCACCTCGCCAAAGGACCACTGGCGAATGTCATCAGCAGTGGCCAGGCCGATGCGGAGCTCGTCGAAGAAATTGACGTCCAGCACGTCGTTCTTCTCCCTGTTGGGTTGAATCGGCTAAAGGTCGGCTACCCAGGATGGGGCATGAGGACGCCCCACCCCGAGCGGCGAGGTCAGTGCACGACGTCGTCCACGGAGGGCGACTCGTTGCGGGACAGGTTGATGCCAAGGTTGGCGGCGGCCCGTTCGAGGTCCTCGTCGTCGGTGTCGCGCATTTCGATCGCGGCACCGTCGCTCGAGAGCACCTCGACATTGAGGCACAAGGACTGAAGCTCCTTGAGCAACACCTTGAAGGACTCCGGAATACCCGGCTCCGGGATGTTCTCGCCCTTGACGATGGCCTCGTACACCTTCACCCGGCCGACCACGTCGTCCGACTTGATCGTCAACAGCTCCTGCAGCGTGTATGCCGCGCCGTAGGCCTGCATCGCCCAGCACTCCATCTCGCCGAAGCGCTGGCCACCGAACTGCGCCTTACCACCCAGCGGCTGCTGGGTGATCATCGAGTACGGGCCGGTGGACCGGGCGTGGATCTTGTCGTCGATCAAGTGGTGCAGCTTGAGGACGTACATGTAGCCGACCGACACCGGGTACGGGTACGGCTCGCCGGAACGCCCGTCGAACAGGCGCGCCTTGCCGTCCGGCTGCACAAGGCGGTCGCCGTCCCGGTTCGGCTTGGTGCAGGAGAGCAGCCCGGTGAGCTCCTCTTCCTTGGCGCCGTCGAACACCGGGGTGGCGGTGTTCGTGCCGGGCTCGACGTCGTGCAGCTCGTCGGAGAGGTTGTTCGCCCACTCCGGTGTGCCCTCGATCTTCCAGCCCTGTGAGGCGAGCCAACCGAGGTGCAGTTCGAGCACCTGGCCGATGTTCATCCGACGCGGCACACCGTGGGTGTTCAGGATGATGTCCACCGGGGTGCCGTCATCCATGAACGGCATGTCCTCGACCGCAAGGATCTTGCCGATGACACCCTTGTTGCCGTGCCGGCCCGCGAGCTTGTCACCGGGCTGGATCTTGCGTTTCTGGGCCACGTAGACCCGGACCAGTTCGTTGACGCCGGGGGGCAGCTCGTCGTCGTCCTCGCGGGAGAACACCCGGATGCCGATGACCTTGCCGGTCTCGCCGTGCGGCACCTTCAGCGAGGTGTCGCGCACCTCGCGCGCCTTCTCACCGAAGATCGCGCGGAGCAGGCGCTCCTCTGGAGTCAGCTCCGTCTCACCCTTCGGCGTGACCTTGCCGACCAGGATGTCGCCGTCGCGGACCTCGGCACCGATCCGGATGATGCCGCGCTCGTCGAGGTCGGCGAGCACGTCCTCGGAGACGTTCGGGATGTCCCGGGTGATTTCCTCGGCACCGAGCTTGGTGTCCCGTGCGTCGACCTCGTGCTCCTCGATATGGATCGAGGTGAGCACGTCGTCCTGCACAAGGCGCTCGGAGAGGATGATCGCGTCCTCGTAGTTGTGGCCCTCCCACGGCATAACCGCGACGAGCAGGTTCTTGCCCAGCGCCATCTCGCCGTTCTCGGTGGATGGGCCGTCCGCGATGACCTGCCCGACCTCGACCCGGTCGCCCTCGGCGACGATTGGCTTGTGGTTGATGCAGGTGCCCTGGTTGGAGCGACGGAACTTGTACAGCCCGTAGGTCTTCCTGCTGCCGTCGTCGTGCATGACGGTGATCAGGTCGGCCGAGATCTCCTCGACCACACCGGCCTGCTCGGCCAGCAGCACGTCACCCGCGTCCACCGCGGCCTTGAGCTCGACACCGGTGCCGACCAGCGGGGCGGAGTTCCGCAGCAGCGGCACCGCCTGACGCTGCATGTTGGCACCCATCAGCGCACGGTTGGCGTCGTCGTGCTCGAGGAACGGGATCATCGCGGTGGCGACCGAGACCATCTGGCGCGGCGAGACATCCATGTAGTCGACGTCTGCCGGGTCGATCAGCTCGACCTCGCCGCCCTTCTTCCGGACCAGCACCTTGTCGTCGACGAAGTGGCCGTCGTCGTCGATGGCGGCGTTGGCCTGCGCCTTGACGAACCGGTCCTCCTCATCGGCGGTGAGGTAGTCCACCTGGTCGGTGACCTGGCCGTCGATGACCTTCCGGTACGGCGTCTCGATGAAACCGAACGGATTGACCCGGCCGTAGGAGCAGAGCGAGCCGATCAGGCCGATGTTCGGGCCTTCCGGTGTCTCGATCGGGCACATGCGGCCGTAGTGCGACGGGTGAACGTCACGGACCTCCATGCCTGCCCGCTCACGGGACAGACCACCGGGGCCGAGCGCGGACAGCCGCCGCTTGTGCGTCAGGCCGGCCAGCGGGTTGTTCTGGTCCATGAACTGCGACAGCTGGGAGGTGCCGAAGAACTCCTTGATCGCCGCGACGACCGGGCGGATGTTGATCAGGGTCTGCGGCGTGATCGCCTCGACGTCCTGAGTCGTCATCCGCTCGCGCACCACGCGCTCCATCCGGGAAAGGCCAACCCGGATCTGGTTCTGGATCAGCTCACCCACGGTGCGCAGCCGACGGTTGCCGAAGTGGTCGATGTCGTCGGTCTCGACCGGAACGGTGGCCTTGTCATCGCCGCTACCGCGGGCGGCATCTGATTGTCCGCTGCCGCGGACGGCCATCTCGGTCTCGCCCGCGTGCAGCCGGACCAGGTACTCGATCGTGGTGACGATGTCTTCCTCGGTCAGCGTGCCCATCTCGTACGGGGACTTCAGCCCGAGCTTCTTGTTGATCTTGTAGCGCCCGACGCGCGCCAGGTCGTAGCGCTTGTTCTTGAAGAACAGGTTCTCCAGCAGCGTCTGCGCGCTCTCCTTGGTGGGCGGCTCGCCCGGACGCAGCTTGCGATAGATGTCCAGCAGCGCCTCGTCGGTACCCGCCGTGTGGTCCTTCTCCAGCGTCGCCATCAACGTCTCGGAGAAGGCGAACCGCTCGCGGATCGCCTCGGTGGTCCAGCCAAGGGCCTTCAGCAGCACGGTGACCGGCTGACGGCGCTTACGGTCGATACGCACACCGACGGTGTCGCGCTTGTCGACGTCGAATTCCAGCCAGGCACCCCGGCTCGGGATGACCTTGACACTAAAGACGTCCTTGTCGGTCGTCTTGTCGACGCCACTGTCGAAGTACACGCCGGGTGAACGGACCAACTGCGAGACGACGACCCGCTCGGTGCCGTTGATGATGAAGGTGCCCTTGTCGGTCATCACGGGGAAGTCACCCATGAAGACCGTCTGGCTCTTGATCTCGCCGGTGTTGTTGTTGACGAACTCAGCTGTGACGAACAGCGGGGCCGCGTAGGTCATGTCCTTGTCCTTGCACTCCTCGACGGAGGCCTTGACCTCGTCGAAGCGCGGGTCGGAGAAGGAGAGTGACATCGAGCCCGAGAAGTCCTCGATCGGGGAAATCTCGTTCAGAACCTCTTCGAGGCCCCCGACCGGGTTCTCTTCGCCCTCGTCGACGCGACGCTCGAACCACGCCTCGTCACCGGTGAACCACTCGAAGGACCTGATCTGAATGTCGAGCAGGTCAGGGGTGGACAGCGGTTCACGAATCTTTGCGAATGAAACCCGTTTGGGTGCTCCTGGGATTCCCGATGAAGTGACAGCCGAGGTGGTCGCAGCAATGGCCTGGTTCGCGGGAGAGACTGCCAAGATGCGTCCTTCCGGGACGATAAGCGGTTGAACAGCAGCGATGCGACGACATGAGACACGACGACGGGTAACGCAAGCTGTCAAGTGTGCGGTGGTACCCGCCATCGTAGCGTCCGCCTTAGGGCAGCATGAAAGCGGGCAGGGCAACAGAGCAGTCTAGCCATGAAGTTCGCCTCTGTCGAGGGGGCGCACCCGACGGGCACCCAGCCTCACATCGCAGCCGCACACTGCTCTCTCGGTCGCCTAACGGCCGAGGATCTCCCGAGACGTCTTCTGGCTGTATTGCTCTCTCAGCGTGGCGCGCGGACGCCGCTGAGTCAAGATGCCACGCATGGTTGCCACCGGTTGGCGCAAGGAGTCACATCGGGTGTTCAGGCGCTGTTCACCAGTAGCGCGGCAGGGTTACTTGCCGCGGTTCTCGTAAGCGTCGAGGTCGGCGATCTTCCACTTTCCGTCCACTCGCTGCGCGGTAACGGTCAACTGGCTGCCGCCGACGCTAGGCTCCTCCTCGCCCTGGCGAACCGCGGACTGGTCGACGAACACCAACAGTCGTGCGCTGTCGTCGCTCAGATCGATCACCGCGATACGACTCACCTTCGTGGTCAGGATGATCTTCTGCTCGGGGGCGTTGCGCTTGACCTCGCCGTACAGGGCGTTGTAGACATCGCGCACCTCGTCGGTGATCAATAGATCGTCGGCGGCCTGCTCGGTTTTCTCGATCGCCTCGTAGTCGTAGGAGAAGATGGTCTCGACCGCGGCGGTGACGTCCTGCTTCACGTTGACGGTTGCCGCTGGGTCCACCATTGCCTTGTTGGCCATGCTGTTCTGCACGCCGAAGTACTGGAAAGCGAACAGCACCGCGGCCACAAGGAAGAGCACGGCAAGCACCGCGAGACCACCCGGGAGCGCATAGCCCGAGCGAACCGAACCCGACTCGACCGGGGCCGCAGGCTCCGGAACGCCCGCATCTCCAGCGTCGGTTCCGGCGCCAGTCTCGGCGGCTGAGCCAGCTTCTGTCCCAGTTTCTGTCCCAGCGTCGGCAGGCGCCGCCGGGACGGGCTGCGACTCCTCCGGCAGGGCTGCCGTCCGCTGCTCCTCGACCTGCTCCGGTGCCGTCCGCTGCGGCTCGGGCTGCTCCTGCTCGTCGGGCCGCCGGGTATGCCGTGGACGAGGGCTCGGCTGGACACCAGGCCTGCGCAGCCCGGCAACCTGCGGGCGGCGTGCGGGCTGGGGGGTGGGTGTCGGTCGGCGACGGGGGGGTGTTGGCACGCGAACTCCGATTCTGTAGTTCTGGGCGCGCGATCAGCTACCGGGCGGGATGACGGGGACCTGGTCGATTCCGGCCAGCTTCCAGCTGTCCTCGACCCGCTCCATCTGCGTCTGGATGCGAATCCGCTTGCTTGCGGTTTCCTCCCCACCCTTGACCTCGACCTCGAGTGACGCGATGACCGCGGCCTTGCCCTCGTGCACGTTGAGTTCGTCGACCGCGATGTCGAAGATCCTGGTGCTCGCGGACCGCTTGTTGTTCACGATCGCTTCGCGCAGGCCCGGCCAGCTCTGCTCGATCTGGTTCTGCATCTCCTTGGTGGAGACCGCCATCTGGCTGTCCCGGAAGAGATCGGGTTCGGTGTGATCGAACTCGGTGTAGGCCTTGATGGCTTGAGCGGATGCCTCGATGACCTGCTCGCGGGCCTGCGCGGTGTCGGATTCGTCGCTGGCCACCGCGGTCCACCACAGCACGCCGAATACCACCGCGACCACAAAGGCCGCGATGCTCACCGACAGCGTCACCAAGAACGCGTTCTTGGGCGAGAGCAATCCGCCGCGCGGGCCCTTCCCGGCCTGCCCGCCTTCGCGCAGGTCATCGCGGTCGGCGCTGGTGGTCTCCTCGATCGAGCGGTCAGGCGCATCAGCCCGTGCATCATCAGAACTCATTACACTCCAGGGTAGAAATGCTCTTGTGATATTCCGGTCAACCCGCCATCAGCCGGGTTGAGCCGGAACACCGGTGGTGATCAGCCGGGCAGCCCCAGCAGCGCGGCCAGCGAGTTGATCGTCAGCCCGTCGCCGGAACCAGTGCCCTGCCGCTCCCGTTCCTCGCGCAGCGACTCCTGGTCGCGGTCGGCGTTACCTTCCACCTGCTGCTCCGACGGCGCTACCGGAACCCCGTTGAACGGTGCGTTCTGCGAACCACGCACGTCGATCGGGCTGCCCGGCGGCTCGGCGCAGTAGGCGTCGTTGTTCGGCTCGGCGTAGCTCAGGTCGTTGCCCGGCCTGCGGTTGGTGCCTTCGTAGCCCCGGGTACAGGGCGGCGGGTCGAACAGGTTGAGCACCAAGCCGAGACGCAGTTTGCCCTCATCAGTCAATGTCGCATCACCGCCCGCCGACAGCAGCGGGTAACTCAGCAGGGCTTGCTCCAGCCCGTCGATCCGGTCGACCTGCAGGTTGGACAGGGTGAGCAGGTTGGCGATCAACGAACTCAAGCCGGGGCCGGTCTCCCGCAGCACTTCCTGGATCTGTGTCGCCGACTTCGGCGTCGCCTCGATCAGCTTCCTGAGGTCAGTGTCGGACTTCTTCAGCTGTTCGGACACCAGTTTCAGGTCTCGCGAGAAGGACTTCAACGAGGACGCTTCGGCGTTCTGGGCGTCCAGCACCTTGTTCCCGGACCGCAGCAGCTCCACCGTGTCCGGCACGTTCTCCCGGGCGGCGGCCACGAAGGCCCGGGTGGTGTTCATCAGCAACTGCAGATCGTCACCCGTGCCGGAGAAGGCCAGGAAGGACTCGTCGACGATCGTGCGCAGCGCGTCGATCGGCACCGACGCCGCGATGTCATGCAGGTCGGCGATGACCTCATCGGTACCGACCGGCGTCTCGGTGCGCTCCTCCGGGATGACCGACCCGTCCTCGAGGAACGGGCCGTCCTGCGTGCGCGGACGCAGATCGACGTACTGCTCACCGATCGCGGACCGGTTGCCGACCACCGCGTCGAGGTCGGCGGGTATGCCCTCGTTGCCCGGCTCGATGTTCAGCTCCACCTGCAATCCGGTGTCGGTCAGGCTCAGATCACCGACCCGGCCGATGTTGTACCCGCGATAGGAGACCTCGGCGTTGCTGAAGATGCCACCAGACTCCTCGAGTTGCAGCGTCACCGTGTAGCCGTCCTGACCGAACACCCGGCCGAGGTCGGTGAAGCGGAACAGCGAATAGACCACCGCGACCGTGGCGATCACCACGAAGGCGACCAGCTGCATCTTGGTCCTGCGTACCAGCATCAGCTCGCACCCCCCGACAGCAGATCGAAGATCCCGGAAGGACCGGAGCGGGACGGAGCCTCGTCGTCATCCTCGCCAGGCGGCGACGGAACACCGGACTGCGGCAGGGGCAGCGTGTTCGGGTCGAGTACCTCGCCCTCACCGATCGGCAATTCCCCGAGCACCGGCAGGCCATCGAACGGGTTGCCGCGATGCCTGCCGAAGGTCTTCGCGATCTCCTCGAGGTTCGCGTCGATCGTGGCGTAGAGGTTCGCGTAATCGCCCTTGATCATCGGCACCGCTGCATCAATGAACGGGAAGGTCACCAAGATCTCCAGTGCCTTCGGCAAGTCCGAGCCGGCTTCCTCCAGCTTGCGCAGCGTCGGCAGCAGCGACTTGAGGTTGGCGACGAGGTCCTCCTGGCTCTTGTTCATCGTGTCCACCGCGACCACGGACAGGCTCTCCAGTGCTTCCAGCATCCGCACCAATTGGCCGCGTTGCGCCTCGAGCACCTCTGCGCCCGCGCCGAGGGGTTCGATCGCCCCGACGATCTTGTCCTTCTGCGAGTTCAAGCTCGTCGACAGCCGGTTGAGGCCATCCAGGGCTCGGGTGATGTCCGCCGACTGGTCGTCCAGGTTGCGCACGAGTGCCTCTGAGTTGCGGAACAACGCCTTGAGCTCGGCTTCGTTGCCCTCGGTTGCCTTGTTCAGCTCCTTGGTGATGGTGTTGAGCTGCGCCACACCGCCGCCGTTGAGCAACATGGACAGCGCGCCGAGCACCTCCTCCACCTCGACGTTGCGGTTGGTCCGCGCCAGCGGAATGACCGTGTCGTCGGTGAGGGTGCCCTGCGCTGTGCCTTCCGGCGGCCGTACCAGCTCGATGTACTTCTCGCCGAGCAGGCTGGACTGCTTGAGGTTGGCCAGCGCGTTGGCTGGCAGGTCGACGTTGCGGTTCACCAGCATGGTGACCTCGGCGTTCCACCCGTCCTCGGCGAGCTCGATCTTCTCCACGCGGCCGACCGCGACTTCGTTGATCTTGACACCGGACTGCGGGACGAGATCCAGCACGTCGCGGAACTGCACCTTCAGCTCGATCGGGTCATCGCCGATGTCCGCCCCACCCGGCAACGGGAGGTCGTAGATACCGGTGAATCCACAGCCGGAGAGCACCAGGGCTGCCGAGGCACAGATGGCCACGACTGCCTGCCGGGCGCCGGCCGGCTTCTTGATCGTCGGCATCAGCGGTCACCTCCCTGCTGCAACCGCTCGAACTGATCGACCTGCGGCAGTGGCAGGTCGGGGACCACGCCGTCCTGCAGCTGGTTGATGATCTCGGCAGGCGACGGGAACGCGTCGTTGAGCGGCCCGGCAACCCCATCGCACAGATCACCGGCGGAATCGAACTCTTCCGGCGCCAGCTTGACCGCGTAGCAGATCAGCGTCAGCGGCGACATGGTCAACTCGTTGAAGTTGCCGCGCGTGTCCAGCGATCCACCGGTCGCGTTGTACGAGTTGATCACGTTGTTCAGCGCCACCGGGGCCACATCCAGGATTTCCGCCAATGCGGCACGCTGATCGACGAGCACCTTCGTCACACTGGACAGCTTGTCCACATTGGACTTGATCCGGCCACGGTTGTCCTGGATGAACTCGCGCACCGATTCCAGCGTGGTGGCCAGTTGCTTGACCGTCTGGCCGAGGTTGGCCCGCTCGTCGGCGAGGAAGCCACTGACGTCGGCGAGCTGGCGCTGGAACAACCGCACATCCTGTTCACTGTTGGCCAGCGTGGTGGAGAACTCGGCGAGGTTGGTGATGGTGGCGAACAGGTCGTTCTTGTTGCCCGACAACGTCTTGGACAACTGCCCCATCTGGGTGACGGTCTCATTGAGATTCTCGCCGTTACCCCGCAGGTTCGCCGCGACCGTCTCGAGGAACAGGGACAACGAGCCCTCCTCGTTCGCCCCCTCCGGGCCGAGCGCGGTGGCCAGTTCGTGGGTCGTGTCATATAGGTCGTCGATCTCCAGCGGGACCGCGGTGCGATCCTCGGGGACGGTCGCGCCGTCCTGCATCACCGGGCCGCCGGTGTAGGCGGGGGTGAGCTGGATGTATCGGTCGCTGACCAGCGACGGCGCCACGATCACCGCGCCGGCATCGGCGGGGATGCGGACGCCGCGGTCGTAGCTCATCTCGACCTTGATCCGTTCGCCTTGCGGCTCGACGTGCTCGACCCTGCCCATCTCGACACCGAGCACGCGGACGCTGTTGCCTTCGTAGAGACCGATGGCGGTCGGGAAGTACGCGGTGACCGTCTTGGTTCCGGCGTCCTTGAGGGTCCACCACAATCCACCGGCGACGACCAAACCGAGCACGCAGGCGATCGCGATACCCCGAGCGAGGTTCTGGCCCAAGCGAGTACTACTCATCGCGGGTCACACCCCTGTTCGTTGTACGACCCCTCCTGCGGAGGCACCAGGCCGCAGATGTAGTTGTCGAACCAGCGGCCGTTACCGACCACGTTGCCGAACTGCCTGATGAAGGGCGCGAACTGCTTGAAGCCTGCGCCGAGCGCGTCCTGGTTGCGCTGCAGCATCGAGGTGAGCTGATCCAGCTGCTTGAGCACCGGGTCCAGCTGGGCCTGGTTGTCGTCCACCAGCCCTTGCAGTTCCGTTGACAGCTGCTGGGTGCCGCGCAGCAGGGCGCTGATCGTTTCTTTCCGCTTGGACAGCTCGGCGAGCAACAGGTTGCCGTCCTTCATCAGCGTCACCAACTCGGCGTCCCGGTCACTGAGGGTCTGGCTGATCGTCTTGGTGTTGGCCAGCAGATCACCGAGCTGGGTGTCACGCTTGGCAATGGTGGTGGAGAGTCTGGACAGGCCGGTCAGCGCTCCCTTGACGTCGTCCGGGGTGTCGGCGAAGGTCTCCGACATCACGTCGAAGCTCTCGGCCAGCTGGTCGGTGTCGATCTCGTCGACCGTATCGGCCAGCCCGCGGAAGGCCTCCAGCACGTCATACGGCGATGTGGTGCGTTCCCGCGGAATCGGCACCGACGGGTCCAGCGGCTCGTCGCCCGCCGGTTCCACCGCGAGGAACTTCTGGCCCAGCAAGGACTTGAGCTTGATACCCGCGGTGGTGCGGTCGCCCATGAAGGCGTCCTTGACCTTGAATGTCACGACCACCTTGTCGCCGTCGAGGCCGACGTCGTTGACCTTGCCGACCTTGATCCCGGCGATCCGCACCTCGTTGCCGGACTTGATGCCCGCGGCCTCGGTGAACTCGGCGGTGTAGGAGGTACCACCACCGATGATCGGCAGGTCGTCGGAGTTCACCGCGGCGAGCAGGGCAAGCACGATCACCGTGACACCGAGGAGCGCGATGGGGATCGGATTACGCTGCTGGAAGGATTTCATCAGCACCGCTCCCGATCTTCCGAGTGGTCACCGAGTGGGATGATGAACGGTTCCTCTTGCTCGGAGTTGAACCTCAGTGCGATCTCCGCCTTGCAGTTGTAGAAGTTGAACCATGATCCGTAGCTCGCCGTCCGGGTGATCGTCTTGAGCTTGTGCGGCATGAACTGAATGAAGTGCTCGACGGTCTCTTCGTGGTCGTTGAGCAGCTTGGTCAGCTCACCCAGCGCGGCGATGTCGTCCTTGAGCGGCTTGCGCGCCTCGCCGAGGAAGCCCGCCGTCGTGACGGCCAGATCGCCGAGCGCGTCGACCGCATCCAGGATCGGCTCGCGGTCGGAGGCCAGCCCGGACACCAACTGCTGCATCTTCGTGATGGTGTCGTTGAGCTCAGGGGTCTTGGCGTTCACCGCGGTCAGTACTTCGTTGAGGTTGTCGATGACCTCGCCGACGACCTTGTCCTTGTCCGCGATCGTGTTGGTCAGCGACGCGGTGTGCGCCAGCAGGCTCTCCATCGTCCCGCCTTCACCCTGGAAGACCTGGATGATCTCGTAGGACAGCTTGTTGACGTCTTCCGGCGTCAGCGCGGTGAACAGCGGCCGGAAGCCGTTGAACAGCTCGGTCAGGTCAAGTGCCGGTTTGGTCTGATCGATCGGGATGGTGCCGGTGCCGTCGTTCGGCAACAGTTCGGTCGGATCGCCGTCACCCTGTTCCAGGGCGATGTAGCGCTGCCCGACGATGTTGCGGAACTTGACCGTCGCGGTCGTCGACGTCGGCAACCGCTTGGCCGCGTCCACCGCGAACACCACCTCGGCGTTGCGCTTGTCGACCACCCGGATCTCCTCGACCTGCCCCACCCGGACACCCGCGATCCGCACGTCGTCGTTCTTCAGCAACAACGTCGCGTCGCTGAAGCGTGCCTTGTAGGTGTTGGTCGCCGACAGGTTGAGGTTGGCGATGCTGATGCCGAGGATCCCGGTGGTGACTACCGTGATGGTGATGAAGATGATCAGCTTGACCAGCGGGCCGGTGACATGCTGGGACGACTTGGTCACTTGACGATCACCTCCGCCCCTCGGTAGATCGGGCCGACGAGCAGACCGACCCAGCCTGGCATTTGTTGTGCGTCCATTCCTGTTTGCAGTCCGAGTAGCTCGGTGAGCACGAGGTGTTCGGCAGTCGAGTTCGCCAGGCTGTCGCCGGCCGCCGCGCCACCACCACCGCTGGCGCCCGTCGCGGTGCCCGGCGCGCACTGGTCCCGGATGCCTTCTGGCGTCGGCCTGCCGAAGGTGTCGATGGCGTCGCACGGGAACGGCTTGCCATCGAGCTCGGACCGGGCGGGTGGCGGGTGTTCACTGCCGTCGTCGATCGCGAACGGCGGGTAGGGGTAAGGCAACGGTTTCGGCAGCTTGTCGGGCCGCACGCAGTACGGGTCCCGGTAATCCAGGTCCTTGTCGAGGCCGTTGAACTCCGGCTCGTCCCGGCCGGGGATGTACGGCCCCCGGTTAGGCGTGATCACCACTTCGGCCCGCAGGCCCGGGTGCGCCGTACCTTTGCCAACTGCCTTGTTGCCTCTGTCAACAAGGTCGGCCATCTGGCCGACTACGCACGGGAACTCATCGGAGTACTTCGCCAGCAGTTCGAGGGTCGGCCGGGAGGCCTCGCCCAGCGAGATGATGTTCTGCTTGTTCGCCGCCAGGAACGTCTCCAGGTCGGTGGACGCTCCGGTGACGGTCGCGTAGACCGATTCCAGGTCCTGCCGCTTCTCGACAAGCAACTGGTTCGGGGTGCGCAGGTTGTCCAGCGTCTGCACCAGGTCGGGGAGGGCGTCGGAGAGGTTGTGCGAGAAATCGGCCAGCGCCTCGAACTGATGCTGCAGTTCGGGCAGGTGCGGGTTCAGGTCACCGAAGTAGGCACCGAGTTCCGACAGCGTCGCGCCGAGCTCATCGCCCCTGCCCTCCAACGCGCTGGCGATAGCGGTGAGCGTGCTGTTCAGCTTCTCCGGTTGTACCGCGCGCAGCACGGGCAGCAGCCGCTCGAACGCTTCACCAAGCTCCATCGCGGACTCGGAGCGATCCTGCGGGATCACGTCCCCGTTGGCCAGCTTCGGGCCCGCTCCACCCCCTTCGAACTGCAACGACACGAAACGCTCACCGAACAGCGTCTTGGGCAGGATCCGAGCCGAGACGTCCTTCGGCACCAGCTCGGCCTTCTCCGGGTCCAGCTCGAGCAGGAGAGTCGCCCCGTCCTCGGTCGGCGTGACCGAGCCGACCCGGCCGATGATCAACCCGCGCGCCTTGACGTCGGCCTTCAGCCCGAGCTGATTGCCGACCTTGTCGGTCCGCAACTCGACCACCGTGAACGGCGTGAACGCGTTATTGAAGCTGGCGATGCTGAACGCAATACCGCCGATGACCAGCGCGATGAACGCGATGCCCAGCAGCCTGCGCTTCAGCGTGACCGCACCCCTCGTACTCATCCAGCGATCCTCACCGTCGTGTCAGTACCCCACACCGCGAAGCCAATGAAGAAGTTCACGATCGCCACCACGACGATCGTCAGCCGCACCGAGCGACCGACGGCGACGCCCACGCCTGCGGGGCCGCCCGATGCCGTATATCCGTAGTAACAGTGCGACATGATGATGATGACGGCGAAAATCAGCACTTTCCCGAACGAAATGAACACGTCGCCCGGCGGCAGGAACAGCTCGAAATAGTGGTCATAGGTGCCCGCGGACTGGCCGAAGAAGTAGATCGTGATCATCCGCGCGCCGATATACGACGCCAGCAGACCGATGATGTAGAGCGGGATGATCGCGATGAAGCCGGCGATCACCCGGGTAGTGACCAGGAACGGCAGGCTGGGCACCGCCATCACCTCGACCGCGTCGATCTCCTCGGAGATCCGCATCGCGCCGAGCTGTGCGGTGAAACCCGCGCCCACCGTCGCCGACAGCGCCAGCCCGGCCACCAGCGGCGCAATCTCCCGGGTGTTGGCGTAGGCGGAGACGAAGCCGGCCAGTGCGGCGCTGCCGATCTGGTCCAGACCGGAATAGCCCTGCAGGCCGACCACGATGCCGACGAACAGGGTCATCCCCACCATGACGCCGACCGTGCCACCGATCAGCGCGAGCGCACCGCTGCCGAAGCTCACCTCGGCGAGGATCCGCGCGACTTCCTTCGTGTACCGGCGCAGCGTGCGTGGCGTCCAGGCAAGGGCCCTGACGTAGAAGGAGAGCTGGTCGCCAAGGTCGTCCAGCATCGCAAGCGGCCCATTCACGGCCTTGCGAGCGGTCTTGGTAAGGGTGGAAAGCATGGCCATCGAGATCATCCCGTCTTCGGCGGCACGACCTGCAGGTACACCGCGGTCAGGACGAAGTTGACGAAGAACAGCAGCAGGAACGTGATGACAACGGACTGGTTGACCGCGTCGCCGACACCCTTGGGCCCGGGCGGCGGGTGCAGGCCTCGGTAGGACGCGACGACGCCGGCGATCAACCCGAACAGCAACGCCTTGATCTCACTGATCCACAGGTCGGGACGCTGGGCGAGCGCGGAGAAGCTGGCCAGGTAGGCACCGGGGGTGCCGCCCTGCAGGACGATGTTGAAGAAGTAGCCGCCGAGCACGCCGACCACGCTGACCACACCGTTGAGCAGCACCGCGACGAGCATGCAGGCGAGCACGCGAGGAACGATCAGCCGCTGGATCGCGGAGACGCCGAGCACCTCCATCGCGTCGATCTCTTCGCGGATGGTCCGCGCTCCGATGTCCGCGCAGATCGCCGACCCGCCCGCACCAGCCACGAGCAGCGCGACCACAATCGGCGAAGCCTGCTGGATGATCGCGAGCACGCTGACCGCACCGGTGAACGACTGCGCACCGAGCTGTTGCACCAGCGAGCCGAGTTGCAGCGCGACAACGGCCCCGAACGGAATCGCCACCAGGATGCTCGGGAGGATCGTCACACTCGCGATGAACCAGGCCTGTTGGATGAACTCCCGCGACTGGAACGGACGCTGGAAGATCCCGCGTCCCACGTCGAGACCGAGGGCGAACATCTTTCCGGTCTGTTCGAACATCCCCCTGCCGGGGAATTTGCGGACGGCGGTCGCGGCCACTGCTCAGCCACCCACTCCGGGGTTGCGCTGCTCCTGGTTGCGCTGCCCCGGGTCGTCGTGGCTCGCCTGCACGCGGTGGGTGCCACCCCCGTCCCAGCCTGAGTTGGGCACGCTCGCGACCTGATCGGTGGGCAGTTCTCCGCGGTGTTCCAACGGCAGCGTGTCGTGGCGACCCTGGCCGGACCGCTGTCCCGCACCGACAAGCTGGTGCGGGTGGACGCCGTAATGCTGCTGGTCTTCGGGCGACAGGGATTCGATGATGCCTTCCTGCGCTGCCGGGGGCAGGGTGTCCAGGATCTTCATCACCCGGTCCTTGCGGCGCCGGTCACCCTGCCGCTCCGGCAGACCTGGGCTGGGCTGGATCTGCGGCACCACACCGCGCACGTCCTCGGTGGGCGATCCGTCGGAGTGGCCGGCGTCGGCCTCAGCCTGCTCCTGGGCCATTGTCGCGGTGTCCTTCTCCTCGGACATACCGATCGGCCCGATTCGCCGGCCGTTGAGGAACTGCTCGACCACCGGCTCCTCGCTGGTCAGCAGCACCTCGCGGGGGCCGAACATGGTCAACTCCTTGCGGAAGAGCATGCCCAGGTTGTCCGGCAGGGTCCGGGCCAGATTGATGTTGTGGGTGACCACCAGGATCGTCGCGTCGATCTGCGCGTTCAAATCGATCAGCAACTGCGACAGATACGCGGTACGCACCGGGTCCAGACCGGAGTCCGGCTCGTCACACAGGATGATTTCCGGGTCCAGCACCAGTGCCCGCGCCAGGCCGGCCCGCTTGCGCATACCGCCGGAGATCTCCCCGGGAAGCTTGCCCTCCGCGCCCTTCAGACCGGTCATCTCCAGCTTCTCGAGCACGATCCGCTTGATCTCGGACTCGGATTTCTTGGTGTGTTCGCGCAGCGGGAAAGCCACGTTGTCATACAGGTTCATCGACCCGAACAGCGCGCCGTCCTGAAAGAGCACCCCGAACAGCTTGCGCGTCTCGTACAACTGGTGCTCGGAGCAGGTCACGATGTCCACACCGTTGATCACGCACTTGCCGCTGTCCGGCTTCAACAAGCCGATCATCGACTTCAGGAACACCGACTTGCCGGTACCCGACGGGCCCAGCATCGCGGACACCTCACCGGGCGGTAACGACAGCGACACGTCGCGCCAAATGGCCTGGCTACCGAAGGACTTTGTCAGACCCTCGACGACCACCTCGGCACCCATCGGACCTCCTGGACCTCATCCGTCGACTTATGACCCCTCTGGCCTCCCGGCGACGCGCACGTGAATGAACGTCATCTCAGCGTCAGTCAGTGCAACGAACCAGGTGGACTGAGGTTACTCACCAGTCACGAGTTTTTCTCGGACAGCTCATCATCGTCATCGGTACGTGATATCGCCGAACTTACCTTGACTGTGTCGCAAGTCATAACTGACCATTAGACGCTACGTCCGGGCGTGTCATGACG
>JBOHER010000081.1:0-2225 GCA_050701115.1 Haloechinothrix sp.
TGCTGCGCGACTGCAAACGCCGCGGCATGCGCGCCCCGGTGCTCGCCGCCGGGGACGGGGCGCTCGGCTTCTGGGGCGCGCTGCGCGAGATGTTCCCGGACACCCGCGAGCAGCGCTGCTGGTTCCATTATGCCGACCTTCGGATTATGCCGATGTGGTCGCGGATCTCGTTGCAGGGCAGGGATCTTCCGCTCGTGAGGTCGGCATAATCCGGGTCTCCGGGTTGACGCTGGTCTCTCCACACATGGAGAGGAGCGTCATGGTTAAGGTGTTGCGGTCCTTCGTGAGGGGACCCCTTGAGCCGTTCGTCGTGGGGTTTACCGACGAGTTGGCACGCCGGGGATACACGCTGTCCTCGGCCTCACAGCACGTGTGCTTCATCGCGCATCTGGATCGCTGGATGCAGGCCGAGGGCTTGGGCCTGGGGGACCTGACCGGGCCGGTGCTGGGGAAGTACCTGGCCCAGCGGCGAGCCGATGGCTACGTGGAGTACTTGTCGGCCGTGGCGCTGCGGCCGCTGCTGGAGCACCTGGCCCCGCTGGGCGTGCTTCCCGTCGAGGCGCCGGCCTCTGGCGGCCCGGCCGAGGAGTTGCTGGGCCGTTTCCAGGAGTATCTGCTCATCCAGCGGTGTCTGACTCCAGGCACGGTGCGCGGCTACGGCGACTGGGTGCGTCCGTTCGTCACCAGTCGGATCAGGGGTGAGGACCTGGATCTGGCCGGGATCACGGCGGGAGATGTCACTGCGTTCGTGTTGGCTGCCTGTCCTGGGCGCGCCAAGGGGTCGGCGAAGATGATCGTGTGCGCCCTGCGGTCACTGCTGCGGTGGCTCCACCTGAGCGGCGAGATCGCGGCGCCGTTGGCGGACTCAGTCCCGTCTGTGGCGGGATGGCGGCTCTCGGCTCTCCCACAGGCTCTGGAGCCAAGCCAGCTGCGGCGGTTGCTGACCGCCGCCGACCGGCGCACGGCGACCGGTAGGCGCGACTACGCGATCCTCTTGCTGCTGGCCCGGCTGGGACTGCGTGCGGGCGAGGTCGCTGGCCTTGGGTTGGACGACATCGATTGGCGGGCCGGGGAACTGGTGGTCCAAGGAAAGGGCAACCGGGCCGAGCGCCTGCCGTTGCCGGCCGACGTCGGCGCGGCGATCACGGCGTATCTGCGGCGAGGTCGACCCGACACCGCCGAAGGGCGCAGCGTGTTCGTCCGTGTCCACGCGCCTCACCGGGCGCTGACCACCGGCGGGGTGACGATGGTGGTGTTCGACAACGGCCAGCGCGCCGGCCTGGGGAGGATCCACGCCCACCGGTTGAGGCACACCGCGGCGACCACGATGCTGCGCGCGGGGAGCCCGCTGGCCGAGGTCGGGCAGGTGCTCCGGCACCGTTCGCTGCTGACCACCGCGATCTACGCCAAGGTCGACCGTGATGCGCTCGCCGTGCTGGCCAGGCCATGGCCGGTCCCGATCCGAGGCGACGTCCGATGAGCGGGCCGTCGCCGTTGCGGGGTGCTCTGGTTGACTACCTCGCCTTGCGCCGAGCGTTGGGGTATCGGCTGGCGCGACCGGAGAAGCTGCTCGGTCAGTTCCTGGACTATCTCGACTGCGAGGGAGCCGACGTCGTGACCGTCCAGAACGCCGTGGACTGGGCCACGCTTCCCACAGGCGACGGCTCCTCGAACTGGTGGGGTTACCGACTCTCCGCGGTGCGCGGATTCGTCACCTACCTGCACGGGCTCGACGCGGCCCACCAGGTGCCCCCCGCTGACCTGCTCCCGCAGCGGCCTCAGCGGGCCACGCCGTACTTGTACTGCCAAGCCGACATCGCTGCGTTGATGAACGCTGCAGGCTCGCTTCGGACGCCGCTGCGCCGAGCCACCTTCTCCACCCTGATCGGGCTCCTGGCGGTGACGGGGTTGCGGGTCGGGGAGGCGATCGCGCTCGACCGCGAGGCCGTCGACTTCGCATCCGGGCACCTCCAGGTGTCGAAGGGGAAGTTCGGCAAGACCCGGGAACTGTGGCTGCATCCCACCACGGTGCATGCGTTGAGGCGATACCAGCGCACGCGCGACCGGCTCGCTCCCGTCACAGGCACGTCTGCGTTCTTCGTCTCGACCGCGGGGACCAGGCTGATCTACTGCAACGTCCACTCGACCTTCCACCGACTCGTCCAAATAGCCGGGCTCACACCACGATCGACGTCGTGTCGTCCGAGGATCCATGACCTCAGACA
>JBOHER010000082.1:0-3641 GCA_050701115.1 Haloechinothrix sp.
TGCTGCGCGACTGCAAACGCCGCGGCATGCGCGCCCCGGTGCTCGCCGCCGGGGACGGGGCGCTCGGCTTCTGGGGCGCGCTGCGCGAGATGTTCCCGGACACCCGCGAGCAGCGCTGCTGGTTCCACAAGATCGGTAATGTGCTTGCCGCGCTGCCGAAGTCGGCGCACCCGGGGGCGAAGAAAGCGCTTGCCGAAATCTGGAACGCCGAGGACAAGACCCACGCCCGCGACGCGGTGAAGCAGTTCGCGGCCACCTACGGCGCAAAGTTCCCCAAGGCGGTCGCCAAGATCACCGACGACATCGAGCAGCTGCTGGCCTTCTACGACTTCCCGGCCGAGCACTGGATCCATTTGCGCACAACGAATCCCATCGAATCGACCTTCGCGACAGTACGGAACCGGAGCAAGATCACCAAAGGCCCGGGATCCCGCGCGGCCGGGCTGGCAATGGCGTTCAAACTGATCGAGGCCCGCACAGTCACGCTGGCGCGCCGTCAACGCACCGCATCTGGTCGCGCTCGTCCGAGCCGGCGCACGATTCGAGAACGGCAAACTTGTCGAACGCCCCGAAGACACAACCGCCGACGAGGCAGCCTAAAAGATCTTGATCCACAGGTATTGACAATTGCTCAGTCAGGGGTCTCAGGATACGGCTCGAACCGTGCGTTGACCGCCAGATCTGCGATTTCCTGCCGTATCCGGTCAAGATCGGCGACGTCCGGGATCACCAGCAAATTCGCCGATTCATGCTTGGCTTAATCAAGTAGCCGTACTGTCTCAGCCGCAACGGCCTGTTCCCTTTGGTCGCCATCCCAGGCCGCTACGATCGCTCCGTCGGCGTCGAGGGCGAGATCGGCTTGTTCGACCCAGTTGCGGTCGCCTGGCCATCGGCGTCCGACCTCGATGTTTGCTAGCCATGAGTGGTCGCAGTGCGTTTGCGCGGCGAGTTGCCGCAGGCTCATTCCGCGGTCTGTGCGGAGCCTCCGCAGTGCATCGCGGGTGCGATCGGTCGCCATGCCAAGCGATCGTGCTGCCGCATGGCTCACGCTCACCACCGCCAAGTGTTTTCAGGTCGACAGACGACGACTTGAAACCACCATATCTCTCCCCACTGGCAGCGCGTGTTCCTAGTCTCACTGGCAGCAACGACTAGTGGCTGGGGAGATGGGGAGATCACCGTGGAAGATGCTGCATGCAGGGTTCGCACCATTCAAGTTGTCTCGAAGGACGGCGGCACGTGGGCATACGCGTGCCCCCTGGCAAGCACGTCGGACTGTCGGCGGATCAGTTGCGGGTGCTGTTCACAGAGTGCCGGGATGCGCTGCGCAACGGTCAGTTCATGCGAGTTTGCGACGTCAGTGGCGGCCACGAGGCGTCGGCGGGGTTGTCCCGATGAGCGGAATGTGGGCGTTCGTCGGCGTGGGCGCCGCCACTACCGCCATGCCGCTGGTGGTGCTTGCCGTGTGGTGCTTAGCGGATGGCATCTCTGAGCGCCACCGCGTTCGACGTTGCAGGGAGCAGGACCTCGCTGCTTGGCGTCGCAATGACGTACAGACCGGGGTTCAGAAAGCACACGGCGACGCCCGAGAGCAGCCTGAGGCGCTGGGCATCGAGTTCAGGAACAATCGACACACCGAAGGGAATCTGTTGTGACTACCGCTGTCGCCCCACCGTTGCACCTCTGGCTGGAGATCACCGGCCGCTGCCAACTGGAATGTGTTCACTGCTACGCCGACAGTTCACCCGTCGGCACACATGGGACCATGACCGCGGCAGACTGGTGCCGCGTTATCGACGAGGCCGCCGAGATGGGCGTCCGCACCGTGCAATTCATCGGTGGCGAGCCGACCTTGCACGCCGACCTGACCGAACTGATCAACCACGCCCTGTCCCGCGCTCTGGCGGTGGAGGTGTTCACCAATCTCGTGCACGTCACCGACAAGCTGTGGGACACCTTCGCCCAGCCCGGTGTCTCCTTGGCGACGAGCTATTACAGCGACGACCCCGAGGAACACGCCGCTATCACTGGCCGACCCAGCCATCCCCGCACGAAGGCCAACATAGAGGAGGCGGCGCGGCGCGGCATTCCGCTCCGCGCGGGCGTGATCGACCTCGGCGAGGGACAACGCACCGAGCAGGCCCACGACGAGCTGGTTGCCCTCGGCGTGCCCAAGATCGGCTACGACCGGCTCCGACAGGTGGGCCGAGGGGTCCGCGACCAGCACGAATCCGCCGCGCAGTTGTGCGGCCAATGCGGCGACGGTGTTGCGGCCGTCGGCCCAGACGGATCGGTCACGCCGTGCATCATGGCGAGGTGGCAGCGGGTCGGCAGCGTCCACGACACGCCTCTTGGCGAGATCGGTGCAGCGTTGCCCGCAGCGCGCGCCGCGCTCACCGAGCAGGGATGCCGGTGGCCGCCGGCATGCGCTGCGGGCCGGACGGGGTGAACTGCTACCCGATCCACTGCCACCCCCGAGCCTAAGGAAATTCCGTGAGCGAAGTGGTCGAGCGGACGGACGAGGAGTTCCGCGAGTGGATGCGGGGCCACGTTGCCCGCGCTGCCGACCATTTCGCCCTCACGATCACCGGGGAGTCAGCGTTTGGCTGGTGCCTGCGGTCGATCAGCGTCCGCGCAAGTGGCGCGGATGGACCGTGTTGGCTACGGGTCGGGTCCGAACAAGAATGCTGGCTGACCGACCCTGTGCTGGCCGATTTCTGGACCGGGAACCTCGACGCCAACGTGATCAGCGGCGTGGCGAAGCCACGCGTGCTGGACAGCATCGAGTGGGCTGAGCCAGACCGCAAGCGCAGAGTTCGTGCCGACCTGATGACGTTCCTGCCGGGGCGGCCCTGCTCGCCGACCGACGTGCTCCGCAGCGAACCTGGCCTTCCTGGCGCGTGGTGGGACGAACTGCGTCGCAGCATTGACGCGATCCGCACAACATCCACAGCCCGGTTCGCCGACCACAGTAGGACCGGCAGCAGGACAAGCGAAGTGTTCGGTATCGAGCTGCCGGTCGAGAAGTGGGAGACCGTTCATGGTGACCTGCATTGGAACAACGTGTTCGGTCCGGACTTCGGGCTGATCGACTGGGAGATGTGGGGCACGGGCCCCGCCGGTACCGACGCGGCTACCCTCCACGCCTTCGGCCTTCTCGTTCCCGAGATCGCCCGGAAGGTGTACGACGTGTTCGCCGACGTGTTGGGCACCCCCGCAGGCCTCGTCGCGCAGATACACGTTGCGGCACGCCTGCTCCACCGCGCACCTAACGAGTTCCCGGACCTGGCCGACCCGCTGCGCGAGCACATCCAACCGGTGGTCGACCAGGCCAAGAGCGAGTGGGTTCAACCATGATCGTGAACGCCGTGACGGCAGACCATCCGGCCTGGGCCACCATGGACGATGGCGTTGCCTTCCGCGCGTTTCGCAGCGGGTCGTCGGGTGTGGGTGCTGACCCGCCTGCCGGTCGAGGGCCGCGAAGCCGAAGGAGAGGCGGACCCGTGCTCAGCCTCCGGAGTGCATCACGTCGGCGCCCTCGGGCACCGATGGGTCGTCCGGGTCGTCCAGCCAACCGTGCGGCAGGGTGACCTTGCCCGGTGATCCCTGGCGGCCACGGGGGCCGAGGGCGTCGGCCGGGA
>JBOHER010000083.1:0-19444 GCA_050701115.1 Haloechinothrix sp.
GCTTCTTCACGTTCTACGGCAGCATGATCACGACACGCCGCCCGAGATCATCATCACCCAAACAGCCCAGCACGTCGCCGGAACCGGCCGACCCTCGCCGAGGCCCTCAAACTGCGAAACTCAAGATTCCTGGCTCCACCTGTAAAGTGTCGTCCGTCACGGCTGCCATGAGTCCCGGTGCACTGCTGGACGAGGTGACTTGTCCGCCGATATAGACACCTTCCTTGCGCACCTTGTCCCATGCTCCGGGATCTCCGTCAAGCTGAGTAATCAACGCCTCGTTGCGGTAGACGAGATCCAGATAGTCCTCATCGGATTGATCGACCGCGTACCAGCCTCGCTCCGGGTGATTTCGGAAGAACCGAGGAACAAACACGTGTCGAGGCGTGCCCGCGAAAGCTGCTTTCCATTCATCGCTTACATCGAGTTCCCCGGCCATGGCTTCCGCCCGCTGTCGCCAGTCCACCTAACCCTCCGCAAGATACTTGGCAAACGCTTCAGCCATCGGAAGCGCGGTCTCGTCCTAGTCTCGCCAGTGCCGCATACATCGGAACGCTGGGGTGTCCGCGTTCGCCCTGCGCCGGGATGAGATGTACTCCTCAGCCACCACCCCGAACAGCGGGGCCGCTGAGCGAGTCTCAAGTCCCGTCACGATCGACCAGTCGAGAACGTCCGGGTCCGTCCCTTCGGACATGTGACGGCGGGCCTCCACCGCCCCCTTGAACGCCTTACCGTCCTCGTGGTCCCGACAGGTCACCGTCTGCCACGTCCGGTCCACGGGGTGCCGCCCTTTGATCTGATACGACTTCGTGTGAGTCGCGCTGCGTCCGGGTCACGATCTGAGCCATGTTGGACCTTCCCCTGATCCCTGGACGACCCCATGATGTTGGATATGGGGCCGTTTTGCCAGGTGGGAAGGTATAGCGACTGGGGACTCGGCCCCCAACACGATCAAGGATTCCCCGCAGGCGGCCTCCGCCGCCGAGCAGAAATATAGAAGCCGCGGGGCGGTGGAACCTGGGGGTCGCTCCACCACCGCCGCGGCGCCGCCGGACCGAGG
The DNA here is from genome assembly GCA_050701115.1 of Haloechinothrix sp. Taxonomy (GTDB): domain Bacteria; phylum Actinomycetota; class Actinomycetes; order Mycobacteriales; family Pseudonocardiaceae; genus JBOHER01. The sequence goes on from JBOHER010000083.1 coordinate 1,061, forward strand.
GGGGAGGTGTCCGACGGGGTCTGGGTAAGGGGTTTCGACCCCTCTGAATCACGATACTAACTGCATTCGCTGAGTGTTCGCCATAGCGAAACCCGAATCAGGCGAAGATTCTCCCACGCCGACACGCTGCGCGTTCACTCGATCACGCCCACCGGGTCGTCACCGCGCCCAGCGCTCCGAGTGCCACCGCCGCGGCGGTGGACGCGCGTAGAACGGACCGGCCGAGGCGCACCGGAACCGCGCCAGCCTCGACCAGGCTGCCCATCTCCTCCGGAGCGATTCCGCCCTCGGGGCCGACCACGAGCACCAGGTCACCGCTGGCCGGGAGGTGCACATCGGCCACGGTCCTCTCCGCACCCGCGTCGAGCACCAGTGCCACGGCGGACTCCCGGACCACCCGCACGAGCCCCGCCGTGTCCACCGGCTCGGCCACCGTCGGCAGCCAAGGTCTGCGCGCCTGCTTGGCCGCCGCGCGCGCGGTCGCCCGCCACCGCGCCAATGCCTTCTCGCCGCGCGGCCCGTCCTCCCAGCGGGCGACGCACCGAGCGGCCCGCCAGGGCAGTACGCCGTCCGCACCCGCTTCGGTCGCCAGTTCGACCGCGAGCTCGCCTCGGTCGCCCTTCACCAAAGCCTGGGCTACCACCACCCGCAGCGCGGGCTCCGGTTCCTGCCAACGCTCCTCGACGTCGAGCTCCAATTCGACGTCTCGCCCGGTGCGCACGGTGGTGACGACGCAGCTGACGAGGTTACCCGCACCATCGGTGAGCACCAGCCGCTCACCGACGCGCATCCTGCGCACCGTCGCCGCATGCCGCGCTTCGTCTCCCTCCAGCACGGCCCGATTGCCCGCGGGCACCGCGTCGACCAGGAATACCGGCGGCATCCCTTCCCCCAAGCCGCCCTTCATCGGCTATCCCGATCAGCGGTTGCTCTTGGCGCGTAGCCGGGAGAACAGCCCACCCTGCCCCGCCTGCTTGCTACCGTTGCTCAGCGTCGCGGAATCCTCACCACGCAGTTCGGCGAGCTCACGCAAGAGCTTGCGCTGCTCGTCATCCAGCCTGGTCGGCACCACGACGTCGACGTGCACGTGCAGGTCTCCCCTGCCTTCCACCCGGCCGGAGGAACGCAGCCTCGGCATGCCCTTGCCGGTCAGCACCAGCTCGCTGTCCGGCTGGGTACCCGGGTCGAGCACCAGATCGTGCTCGCCGTCGATCAGCGTTTCAAGCGGGATGGTCGCGCCGAGTGCCGCGGTGGTCATCGGCACGCGCACGTGACAGTGCAGTTCGTTGCCCTGCCGGAGAAAGACGTCGTGCGGGGCCTCGTCTATCTCGACGTAGAGGTCACCGGCCGGCCCGCCGCCCGGACCCACTTCGCCCTGGCCGGACAACCGGATCCGCATGCCGTCACCGACCCCGGCGGGAATCTTGGCGGTGATGGTGCGGCGCGATCGGACCCGGCCGTCGCCCCCGCACTGCCTGCACGGATCGGTGATGACTTCACCGAAGCCGTGGCAGACCGGGCAGGGCCGCGCGGTGACGACCTGACCGAGGAACGACCGCTGCACCGACTGGATCTCGCCTCGGCCACCACAGGTGTCACAGGTGACGATCCGTGCGCCGTCCGCGATCCCGGCGCCACGGCACAGATCGCACAGCACGGCGGTGTCGACGGCGATGTCCTTGGAGATTCCGGTCGCGCACTCCGCCAGGCTCAGGGTGACGCGGATCAGCGCATCGGACCCCGGCTGCACCCTGCTGCGCGGACCGCGACCGCCCGCCGCTCCGCCGCCGAAGAAGGCGTCCATGATGTCGCCGAGGCCGCCGAACCCGGTGAACGGATCACGTCCACCCCGCGCGGACGCGCCATTGTCCATCGGATCGCCACCAAGATCGACGATCTTGCGCTTCTGTGGGTCGGAGAGCACCTCGTAGGCCGTGGTGACCTCGCCGAATCGGTGCTGAGCGTCTTCCGACGGGTTGACGTCGGGGTGCAGCTCACGCGCGAGCTTGCGATAGGCGCGCTTGATCTCCTGATCTGTCGCGTTCTTGGCAACCCCGAGCGTGCCGTAATAGTCCCTCGCCACCGTGTTGCTGTCCTCCTCGATGGAACAGTCCTCGTCAAAAAGCCAGTGAGCCGTGCGTGCTACCGGCCGGACAGGATGTGCCCGACGTAATTGGCTACCGCCCGCACCGCGGCGATGGTGGTCGGGTAGTCCATCCGGGTCGGACCCACCACACCCATGCCGCCGAGCAGCGTGTCATCGGTGCCGTATCCGATCGACACGACCGAGGTGCTACGCATCTGCTCGTCTTCATTCTCTTCGCCGATACGTACGGTAACCGCACCGGGTCCACCAGCCGCCGCCAGGAGCTTGAGCACGACCACCTGCTCCTCGAGCGCTTCGAGCACCTGTCGGAGGGACCCGGGGAAGTCGGAGACATTCCGGGTGAGGTTCGCCGTGCCGCCCAGCACCAGCCGCTCCTCGGGGTGCTCGACGAGTGAATCCACCAGCACCGTGGCGATCCGCAGCATCGCGTCACGCAAATCGGCGGGCGCCTGATCGGGCAGCTCGGCGACCCGGGCGGCCGCTTCGGCTAACCGGTGGCCGCTCAGCGTCGAGTTCAGCACGTTGCGCAACCTGCCGACATTGCTCTCGGTGATGACGTCTCCGAGGTCAACCGTCCGCTGGTCCACCCGACCGCTCCCGGTGATGACCACGAGCATCAGCCGGGCCGGGGTCAGCAGCACGACCTCGACGTGGCGCACCGTCGAGTTGGTCAGTGTGGGGTACTGCACAATCGCGACCTGCCGGGTGAGCTGAGCCAGCAGCCGCACCGAGCGGCGCACGACGTCCTCCAGGTCGATGGCGCCTTCCAGGAAGTTCTGGATCGCGCGCCGTTCGGCCGGGCTCAGTGGCTTGACCTCGGAGAGCCGGTCGACGAAGAAGCGGTAACCCTTGTCGGTGGGGATCCGGCCCGCGCTGGTGTGCGGCTGAGTGATGTAGCCCTCGTCCTCCAGTGCGGCCATGTCGTTGCGCACCGTCGCGCTGGACACCCCGAGGTTGTGCCGGTCGACGATCGCCTTGGATCCGACCGGTTCGTGATTCGAGACGTAATCGGCGACGATGGCGCGCAGCACCTCGAACCGGCGGTCGTCCGCGTGGGCCACCGCCCCACCTCCGTGCACTCCGATCCGGGCCATTTCCACTAGTTTACGGTCCTTCCCGCTGAGTTGGTCCATGCGGACGCGGCAGGATGAGCCCGTGCCCGACGCTGTTGTTCCCATCACCGGCCTATTGGCCGTGGTGCTGCTCGTGCTGACCGCGGTCGCGGTGACCGTCACGGCCGCGGGCCGGCTGGGCACCGGCCGCGCCACGCTGCTGGCCGCGGTGCGCGCCACCCTGCAACTCGCCGCCGTGTCGGCCGTCATCACCGCCGTGCTGACCTCGGGCTGGTTGACCGCGGCATTCGTGGGGCTGATGTTTCTCGCGGCTTCCTTCACCGCGGCGCGCCGGGTGACCCACCATCGCAGCGGATTCCTGGTCGCCTTCCCGATCTCCATTGGGGTAGCCCCCGCGCTCGCCTTGATCTTGGGGTCTGCGCTGGTGCCCACTACCGGTATCGCCGTGGTGCCGATCGCGGGCATCCTGACCGGCGGCGCCATGGTGGCCACCTCGCTGGCAGGCAGGCGCGCGCTTGACGAGCTGGATTCCCGGCGCGGCGAGTATGAGGCGGCGCTGTCGCTTGGTTTCGTCGAACGGGCGGCCGCGCTGGAGGTGTGCAGGCCTTCGGCCGCACAGGCGTTGGTGCCCGCACTCGATCAGACCCGCACCGTGGGTCTGGTGACCCTGCCCGGCGCTTATGTCGGTGTGCTGCTCGGCGGCGCGAGCCCACTCGAGGCGGGAGCAGCACAGATCCTCGTGCTGATCGCGCTGCTGGCCGTGCAGTCGATCGCGGTGCTGATCACTATCGAACTGATCGCTCGCGGCACCATCGCGGCCTCCCCCCACCATCGTGTCCGCGGTTGACGCACACGTGTCCGCGCTTCAGGTATACGTGTCCGCGGTTGACGCACACGCGACGGTCGTCAGCAGTTGCCCCCGTGGCCGACCCAGCCAGCCGATCGGCTACCCACCGAGTGACGAGTGGGCTCAGATAGGCCACCGTCTCGGCGCGCCCGCCGGTGTTGACCAGACAGAACGTCACGTTCGGGCCCTTGCCGCGCCACTTGGACCTCAGCTCGACACCCCGTCGCACACACGGTGGCACAGCGCGCGGACACGGTGGCACAGGGCGCGGACACGGTGGCACAGGGCGCGGACACGGTGGTCAGCCGAGCAGCCTGCGCACGATGCCGTCGGCGAGCAGCCTGCCGCGGTCGGTCAGCACGGCGCGTCCCGCGGCATCGAGCAGTGCGGCGTCGAGCAGGCCCTCCACCGCGGCGGCGCGTGCCTCCCGCACCCCGGCGTCATCCAGCGCCGTCAGCGGCAAGCCCTCAGCGACCCGCAGTTCGAGCATGACGCGCTCCAGGTGCCGGTCATCGGCGGAGAGCAGTTCCCGGCCCGCAGCAGGCGATTGTCCGGCGGAGACCAGCTCGGCATAGCGGGCCGGATGCTTCACGTTCCACCAGCGCACCCCCCCGACATGACTGTGTGCCCCGGGACCGGCACCCCACCAGTCACCACCCTGCCAATAGCCCAGGTTGTGCCCACACCGAGCGTTCCGGCCGGCTGCCCAGTTCGACACCTCATACCAGCGCAGACCGGCACCGGCCAGCACCTTGTCGATCAGTTCGTAGTCAGCGGCGAGGACATCGTCGTCCGGCGGGGGCAGTTCACCACGTCGGATCTTGCGGGCCAGTGCCGTGCCGTCCTCCACGATCAACGCGTACGCCGAGACATGATCTACGCCCGCCGCAAGCACCGCATCCAGCGAAGCGCGCAAATCCTCGGTGCGCTCGCCTGGCGTGCCATAGATGAGGTCGAGGTTGACGTGCGCGAACCCGGCATCGCGGGCTTCCCGCGCCGCCTCGACCGGCCTGCCCGGGGTGTGCACCCGGTCCAGGACACGCAGGACGTGCGGTGCGGCCGACTGCATGCCGAGGGATACCCGGGTGTAACCGGCCGCACGAATGCCGTCGAAGAATTCCGGTGAGGTCGACTCGGGATTGGATTCGGTGGTCACCTCGGCACCAGGGGCGAGACCGAACGCGCCACGCACGGCGTCCAGCACCGAGGCGAGGCCCTCCGCGCCCAGCAGGGAGGGGGTGCCACCACCGACGAACACCGTGTCGGCGGCCGGCGCCGCGCCCAGCACCGTAGCGGCCAGGTCGAGTTCACCGCGTAGTCCGTCCAGCCAGGACCGCGGGGACGCTCCACCGTTCAGCTCCCCAGCCGTATAGGTGTTGAAGTCGCAGTAGCCGCAGCGGGTCGCACAGAACGGGACGTGCACGTACACGCCGAACGGCCGGGTGCCGAGCGCGCCCAGCGCGAATTCGGGTATCGACCCGTCTCGGGGGGCGGGATCACCGTGGGGAGGTGTTGCCGGCACGTCTTCCAGTGTCCTCGGGGTGAGCTTGCTCCCAGCATGTGGGCGTGGCTAGACCACACCCTGGGCAGGTGGCACCCTGGTACGCATGACTTCTGCCGGTGTGTTCCTCGTGGTCCGTCGCCACGTCGACTACCGGCGCGTGTCCAGCGCCCTGTGTCTGCCGTTCGGCGGGAACTGAGTCACCCTCCCAGGGCCAGGCTTGACGCCTGGACGGCCTGGGTATCAGCCCGAACACGCCCAAGCAGAGCTCCCACCACGACCAGGTCTATCTGGCGGGCCGTTCAGCGCAGAAACGAACCCGACCGCATTCACCCGCGCACGACATCGTCGCAAGACCGGAGGACGACGTGACAACTCCAACCACGCCCAAACGCCCGAGGCAACGTAGGGGCGAGGGCCAGTGGGCGCTGGGCTATCGCGAGCCGCTCAACAAGAACGAGCAGAGCAAGAAGGACGACAACCCGCTCAACGTGCGGGCCCGCATCGAGAAGGTCTATGCGCACGCCGGCTTCGAGAAGATCGACCCCGGTGACTTGCGCGGGCGTTTCCGCTGGTACGGGCTCTACACCCAGCGCAAGCCAGGGATCGACGGCGGACGGACCGCGACCCTGGAGCCGGAGGAACTCGACGACGAGTTCTTCATGCTGCGGGTGCGAATCGACGGCGGCGCGCTCACCACCAAGCAACTCGCGCTGATCGGCGAGATCTCCCAGACCTACGCCCGCGACACCGCCGACATCACCGACCGGCAGAACATCCAGTATCACTGGATCCAGATCGAGGACATGCCCACGATCTGGCAGAAGCTCGAGGACGCGGGCCTGACCACCATGGAAGCCTGCGGCGACAGCCCGCGCGTCATCCTCAATTCGCCGGTGGCAGGCACCGCGGCCGACGAGCTCATCGACCCAACCCCCGCCATCAATGAGATCAAGCGTCGCTATGTCGGCGATCCGCAGTTCTCCAACCTGCCGCGCAAGTTCAAGACCGCGATCTCGGGCCTGCAGGATGTCGCACACGAGGTCCACGATGTGGCCTTCGTCGGGGTCAATCACCCCGAGCACGGCCCCGGCTTCGACCTGTGGGTCGGCGGCGGGCTGTCCACCAACCCGATGATCGGCCAGCGGCTGGGCACCTGGGTGCCGCTGGACGAGGTTCCCGAGGTGTGGGCGGGTGTGATCGCCATCTTCCGCGACTACGGCTACCGCCGCCTGCGGCACCGTGCCCGGATCAAGTTCCTGGTCAAGGACTGGGGCGCGGAGAAGTTTCGCGAAGTCCTCGAAACCAAGTACCTCAACCGTAAGCTGATCGACGGGCCGGCGCCGGAGGTTCCCGCGCATCAGGTCGACCACGTCGGCGTGTACCGGCAGAAGGACGGCAAGTTCTACGTTGGCGCGGCGCCGATCGCCGGCCGGGTGTCCGGCACCACGCTGATGTCCGTGGCCAAGGCCGCCGAACGTGCCGGTTCCGAGCGGGTGCGGCTCACCCCGCAGCAGAAGCTCGTCGTGCTCGACGTCGCTGAGTCCGAAGTGGACAACCTGCGTGCCGAGCTCAAGGAGCTGGGGCTGGACACCCAGCCGTCGGTGTGGCGGCGCGGCGTGATGGCCTGCACCGGCATCGAGTTCTGCAAGCTCGCGATCGTGGAGACCAAGGAGCGCGCTCGCACCCTGGTCGCCGACTTGGAGCTGCGCCTGGCCGACATCACTGGGGGCATCACCGCGCCGATCAGCATCCACATCAACGGCTGCCCGAACTCCTGCGCCCGCATCCAAACCGCGGACATCGGCCTGAAGGGCCAGATCGTCACCGACGACGACGGCAACCAGGTCGAGGGCTTCCAGGTACACCTCGGCGGCGGGCTCGGTCTCGACGCGGGGTTCGGCCGCAAGCTGCGCGCGCACAAGGTCACCGGCGACGAACTCGGCGACTACGTGGAGCGCGTGGTCCGCAACTTCGTGCGGCAGCGGACCGAGGACGAGCGTTTCGCGCAGTGGGTGGCACGCGCCGACGAAGCCGATCTCAAGTAACACAGGACGCGGAATGACCGAGCGCGCACAGGATTCTTCCCGCCCCCCGCTCCGAGGGTCCCACCACCCGGCGTTCTACTGCCCGTACTGCGGCGACGAAGATCTGCGACCGCACGACGAGGGAGCCTGGCTGTGTGCGGCGTGCAGGCGGGTGTTCACGGTGCAGCTGCTCGGACTCAACTTTCCGGAAGGAATGCGATGACGCAAACAACGAAGGAAGACCACAAGGCGCTGGCCGAGCGGGCGTCGGTTGAGCTTGCCGACGCCCACACCGATGAGGCGCTGCGCTGGGCGGTCGAGCACTTCGGCGACAAGCTCATCATCGCGTCAAACATGCAGGATGCCGTGCTGATCGACCTGGCCACCAAGATCAAGCCAGACGTCGACGTGCTTTTCCTGGAAACCGGCTACCACTTCGCGGAGACCATCGGTAGCCGCGACGCGATCGCCACCGTTTACCGACAGATCACGATCGTCAACGCGCGGGCCGAGCAGTCGGTGGCCGACCAGGAGGCCGAGTTCGGCCTGCTGAACAAGACCCAGCCGGACAAGTGCTGTTTCCTGCGCAAGGTGGTACCGCTGCGCAACACGCTCGCGCAGTACGACGCCTGGATCACCGGAGTGCGCAGGGTGGACGCGCCGACCCGCGCGAACACGCCGATCGTGCAGTGGGACGAACTCAACGGCCTGGTGAAGATCAATCCGATCGCGCCGTGGACCGACGAGCAGTTCAACGACTACATCGCCGAGCACGGCATCTTGGAGAACCCGTTGGTGCAGGCAGGCTATCCGTCCATCGGATGCGCGCCCTGCACGGCGAAGGTCGCTCCCGGAGCCGATCCGCGCAGCGGGCGCTGGGCAGGCAAGTCCAAGACCGAGTGCGGCCTGCACGCGTAGCAGGTTAGAGAGGACATGATGACCGCATCACAGACCGCTCCCCCGGCTCACGTGCCGGTGGTACCTGGCGCAGGGCAGGACGCCGCGATCGACAACCTCGCCGCGCTGGAGTCCGAGGCGATTCACATCTTCCGCGAAGTAGCGGGCGAGTTCGACCGTCCGGTCATTCTGTTCTCCGGCGGCAAGGACTCCACGCTGCTGCTGCACCTGGCGATCAAGGCGTTCTGGCCCGCGCCGGTGCCGTTCCCACTGCTGCACGTGGACACCGGGCACAACTTCGATGAGGTCATCGAGTTCCGCGACCGGGTCGTTGCCGAGCACGGCCTACGCCTGGTCGTGGCCGGCGTGCAGGACTGGATCGACGACGGCCGCCTGCGGGAGCGCACCGACGGCACCCGCAACCCGCTGCAGACTGTGCCGCTGCTGGACACCATCACCGAGCACCGCTTCGACGCGGTGTTCGGCGGCGGGCGACGGGACGAGGAGCGGGCGCGCGCCAAGGAGCGCATCTTCAGCCTGCGCAACGCCTTCGGCCAATGGGAGCCCCGGCGCCAGCGCCCCGAGCTGTGGAACCTCTACAACGGCAGGCACAAGCCGGGCGAGCACGTGCGGGTGTTCCCGCTGTCCAACTGGACCGAGGCCGACGTGTGGAACTACATCGCACGCGAGAAGGTCGAACTGCCCTCCATCTACTACGCGCACGAGCGCGATGTGTACCGCAGGGATGGCATGTGGCTGACCGAGGGCCCCTGGGGCGGGCCGCGTGACGGCGAAGAAGTGCTCCGCAAGATCGTCCGCTACCGCACGGTTGGCGACGGGTCCTGCACCGGCGCGGTCGAGTCGACCGCCACCACCGTCGATGAAGTCATCGCCGAGGTGCAGGCGAGCAGGCTGACCGAGCGTGGTGCCACCCGCGCCGACGACCGGCTCTCCGAGGCAGCCATGGAAGACCGCAAGCGTGAGGGGTACTTCTGACCATGAGTTCTCTGTTGAGGCTTGCCACGGCGGGCAGTGTGGACGATGGCAAGTCCACTTTGGTCGGTCGGCTGCTGTATGACACCAAGTCGGTGCTGGCCGATCAGCTGGACGCGGTGACCCGCGCCAGTGTGGACCGTGGACTGTCCACTCCGGACCTTTCCCTGCTGGTCGACGGGCTGCGCTCGGAGCGTGAGCAGGGCATCACCATCGATGTGGCCTACCGCTACTTCGCAACGCCTAAGCGGTCCTTCGTGCTGGCCGACACTCCGGGCCACGTGCAGTACACCCGCAATACGGTGACCGGCGCCTCCACCGCGCAGCTTGCCGTGCTGCTGGTGGACGCCCGCAACGGCGTCATCGAGCAGACCCGCAGGCACGCCGCGGTGCTCGCCCTGCTGGGTGTGCCCAGGCTCGTCCTCGCGGTGAACAAGATCGACCTGATGGACTATGACGAGTGCACCTTCGAGGTCATCGCCAAGGAGTTCACCGATCACGCCACCGCGCTGGGCTACCCGGTCGGTGAGGTGCTGGCGATCCCGGTCTCGGCGCTCAACGGTGACAACGTGGCGACGACATCCGAGAACACTCCGTGGTACACCGGGCCATCGCTGCTGGAACACCTCGAAACGGTGCCGGTCGCACCCGACCCGCACGACGCGCCGTTCCGCTTCCCGGTGCAGTATGTGATCCGCCCCCGCACGCCGGAGTACCCAGACTACCGCGGCTACGCCGGTCAGATCGCCTCCGGCACGGTTCGCCCCGGCGACGAGGTAGTCGTGCTGCCGCACGGCCTACGCAGCACGGTCGAGCGGGTGGACACCGCCGACGGACCGGTCGACGAGGCGGGCTCGGGCAGTTCGATCACCGTGGTACTCGCCGACGACCTGGACATTTCCCGCGGAGACCTGATCTCGACAGTGGCCAGCAGGCCCACCGTGACGGACGAGATCGATGCCGCCGTCTGCTGGTTGTCATCCACGCCGCTCAAGGCGGGTGCCAGGGTACTCGTCAAGCACGGTGCCAAGACCGTGCAGGCGCTGGTCGAACAGATCTCCGCCCGCTTCGATGAGCAGAAACTGTCCGCTGTGGACAGTCCAGATACCTTGGAGCTCAACGATATCGGCCAGGTGCAACTGCGTACCGCGGAGCCGCTGCCAGTGGACAAGTACGCCGACTCCCCGCGCACCGGAGCGTTCCTGGTGATCGACCCGGCCAGTGGTGACACGCTGGCCGCAGGCTTGGTCGGCGCGCCGCTGCCCGCCCTCGGAGACGACTGAGTTGCACCCTGCCCCTCTGGTAGCCGTAGCGCACGGAAGCCGCGACCCCAGGTCAGCGGCTACCGTGCGCGGGCTGGCCGGGATGATCCGCGCTCGCGCGGTAGACCTCGATGTGCGCCCCGCGTTTCTCGACCTGTCCGAACCCCTGCTCACCGACGTCCTCACCGGATTGCACGCCGAGGGCCACCGAGAGGCGGTCGTGGTGCCGTTGCTGCTGGGCAGGGCGTTTCACGCACGGGTGGACGTGCCCGAGCTGATCTCCCAGGTCGCCGGCCGGCTGCCGCTGCTGCGGGTTTCGGTCGCCGACGTGCTCGGTCGCGACGTCCTGCTGGAGTCGGCGGCACACGACCGCCTTGCCGAAGTCGGCGCCCAGCCGGATCCGGAGCTCGGAGTGGTACTGACCGGTGTCGGATCGGCGCACGCACCGGCCAATGCCGTCCTCGCCGAGATCGCCGACCGCTGGCACGCCCAAGGCCGATTCGCGGCGGTCAGTCATGCCTTCGCCACCTGCGGGCCGGAGGTGGACTCGGCTATCGCCCGGCTGCGGGCCAGAGGTGCAGGCCGATTCGCGGTGGCGCCGTGGTTCCTCGCCCCCGGACTGCTGCTGGATCGGGTCGAGCGGCTGGCGAAGCGGGCGGCACCGGACGTCGTGGTCGCCGAGCCGCTGGGCGCCCACCCGCTCGTCGCCGACCTTGTCCTGCGGCGCTACACCGAGGCAGTGACCGCCCAACTGCGCGTGGCCTAGCGGGAAAGTCGCCAGCGACTTTCCCGCCCCCTCCGTTTTGGAGGTTGCCCTACCCCGTCACACTCGGCGATATGCCAAGGTGGGGCCATGGCAGCTGAACTGGTGCACTTCTCGGTGGAACGCGGCGTCGCGACCATCACGCTGGATTCCCCGCACAACCGCAATGCGCTGTCCGCGCAGCTACGCGGCGAGCTCAAGGCCTGCTTGGCCAGCGCGATCGCCGATGATCACATCCGGGTGATCGTGCTCGACCACACCGGCCCGGTGTTCTGCGCCGGCATGGACCTCAAGGAAGCACGCGGCGCCGGTGCCGCGGGGCAGGGCGTCAATGAATTCCCCCAGCTCCTCAGCCAGATCATGACCAGCAGCAAGCCGGTAGTGGCCAAACTCGCCGGGTCCGCCCGCGCGGGGGGACTCGGCATCGTGGCCGCCGCCGACATCGCCGTCGCTGCGCGGGAGGCGACCTTCGCGTTCAGCGAGGTGCGGATCGGCGTAGTACCCGCAGTGATCTCCATCCCGGTGCTGCCCCGGCTGCTGCCAAGGGCGGCCCACGAGTACTTCCTCACCGGGACTACCTTCGACGCGGAGCGCGCGGCGCAGATCGGCCTGATCAACGCCGCCGTCGACGCGGATGCCCTTGACGAGACGGTCGCGGGCTACGTTGCGTCACTGTGCGCGGGAGGCCCGAAAGCCCTCGCGGCCACGAAGCAACTGCTTCGCGGCGGCTCGGAGGCAGTGGGCGCCGACGGCCTGGAGAAGGTGTTCAACGAGATGCTCGCCCTCTCTGCGGAGTTCTTCGCCAGCGAGGAAGGCCAGGAGGGCATCGTGGCCTTCGCGCAGAAGCGCAAGGCCAGCTGGGTACCGGAGGGCTAGGCGCTATCGGGTTTGGCCAGCACCACGGTGAGCCGGTGGCCGTCTGCCCGCTCACCGGCAGGGCCGAGTGCACGCGCAGCGTCGGAGAGCACGCTTCGAATCGCCAGGTAGGCCTTGGGATCCGCGGCAGCCAGCCCGCCCGAGGACACCCAGATCAGCACATGCTCACCGGCAGGCAACCAGGATAAATCGGTCAAACAGTCATACAGCGCGTCCAAGTTTCGGCCGAACCACTCCGGAAACGACAACGCAGCGGCGATCGCATCGAGCGCGGAGAACTTGTCGTTGAGGGCCGCACCGTTCATGAGGTAGGCATAGGCGCCACGCGCACGAGCAGCGGCGACCGCGGTCGCCGCATCCGGTTCCTCAGCCGCATTGGTCACTTGTGCCTACTTCTCCGGGTCGACGACAACGAACGACGCATAATGGTCACTGGTGTAATACAGCTCATCCTCCGCGCCAGTGACCAATCTTCGTGCTCCCCGATCGGAGCTACCAGGGGTGGGCACGGTGTACACGCGGTAGTACCCGGAAGCCTGATCCGGCAGCAGCCCCTCGCGATTACCGAACACCGAACCGTCCTTGCGGTACGGGAACGGTCCCCCCGCCTCGATGAGGTCCCAGGTCCGGTCCGCCGCCGCAGGCAGGGTGGACAGCCCCACGGCCTCGAGCCCGGATTCGGCGCCCGGCACGGGGCCGCCACCGTCGGCGACCACATCCCGCACCAACCATCCGCCGACGACAAGGACGATCAGTCCAATGAGCGCCGCGGTGATCCGCCTCCGGGAGAACACCGGCAAATACTAGATGGTTGATTCCCGGCCACGAAGATCAGCCGCGCAGTCGCGCCGTCGCGTGATCTACCGCACGGTCGATCAGCCAGGCGGCGCCGAGGCACAACGGCACGACGACGGCCATCACCACGACGAACTGCAGCGGGAACCACAGCTGCGCGATCCACAGCTCGATTCCGTCCCACCACTTGGCCACCGAGTCCAGCACGTTCCCCAGCATAGTGGGCGCGGGAGCGGGTAGGTTGGGGCCATGTTCGCCGTGTATGCCTCCGAGCCCAATTCAGAGAATCCACTCGCTTCGCTCGTGGTCGGCGAGCGGCCCGAGCCCGAAGTGCCCGATGGCTGGGTGAAGGTCAACGTCAAGGCGGCCAGCCTCAACATGCATGACATCTGGACGCTGCGCGGTGTCGGCATCAAGCCGGAGCAGTTCCCGATGATCCTGGGCTGTGATGGCGCGGGCGTGCTCGACGACGGCACCGAGGTCGTGCTGCACTCGGTGATCGGCGACCCGGCGTGGAGCGGCGACGAAACCCTCGACCCCAAGCGCACCCTGCTCACCGAGAAGCACCAGGGCACCTTCGCCGAACAGGTGATCGTGCCCGCCCGCAATGCGCTGCCGAAGCCTGCCGAGCTGTCCTTCGCCGAGGGCGCCACGATGGGCACGGCGTGGCTCACCGCATACCGCATGTTGTTCGTGAAGTCCGGCCTGCGCCCCGGGCAGACCATGCTCGTCCAGGGCGCCTCCGGCGGGGTGTCGACCGCACTCGTGCAACTGGGCCGCGCCGCGGGGCTCCGGGTATGGGTGACCGGTCGTTCGGATGCCAAGCGCGCCCTTGCCGAGCGCCTGGGCGCACACGACACCTTCGAGTCGGGTGCCCGGCTGCCCGAACGGGTCGATGCCGTTTTCGAGACAGTCGGCAAGGCGACCTGGTCGCATTCGGTCAAGTCGCTCAAACCGGGCGGAACCATCGTCGTGTCGGGTTCGACCAGCGGCCCGGACGCCAACGCGGAACTACAGCGCGTGTTCTTCCTCCAGCTGCGCATCGTCGGCTCAACCATGGGCACACGGGATGAGCTCGCCAGTCTGCTCGAATTCGTGCGACTGACGGGTATCCGCCCGCAGATCGGCAGCGAACTGCCGTTCAAGGACGCCGAGCAGGGCTTTTCCAGCATGCTCGACGGCGACACCGGAGGCAAGATCGTCTTCACCCTCTGACACCGAACACGAGCGTTTCGTTCAGCCATCCCCCGCATGGGGTAGTCCGCTGCAACAATTGGTGCACGACGAAAGCGCGTCACGGCAGCTCAGCCAGACTGATGCCGGTTTGTAACGCACGTCGCAGCCAGGAAAACCGGTGCGGACTGTCTAACCTTGATGACTATGACCGCAACGCAGCGGGCAACGTCGGTGGCGGGGTCGGCGACCTCATCGCATGAGTCGCCCATTCGAGCCGGCTATCGACGTTTCGCCGGCGTACGAACCCGGGTGTTCGAGGTCGGCCCTGCGTCGACGGATGCCGAGGGCCCACGGGGTTTCCGGCTGCGTCGCGGACGCACAAGCTCCACGAAGCCGAAGCGGCCACGGTTCGTCCTGCTGCACGGATACTGCGACAGCGCGGACACCTGGCAAGGTGTGCTCCGTGAGCTCGGCGCGGCCGGTCACTCAGCGATCGCGGTGGACCTGCCCGGTTTCGGCGAGGCTGATCCTTTGCGCCCCGGCCAGATCCTCCCCCAACTGGACGCGTTCGTCGCCGCGGTGATCAAGGAGCAGTCACCGCGGGGCGACGTAGTGCTGGTTGGCAACTCGCTCGGTGGCACGATGAGCCTGCGCGCCGCTCAGAATCCGTGGCTGCCGATCGCCGGAGTTTTGTCCATCGCCACACCCGGCTTCGCCGACGGCTGGCTGGTCCGCACGATAGGCCGCTATCCGCTGCCATTGCGCCTGTTCACCGCGCTGCCGGTGCCGGTCCCCCGATTCTTGGTCCGCGCCGTTGCCGATGCCGTCATCCCCTACCTGCTCTACGCCGACGCACGGACCGCCGAGGTGCACGAAGTCCAGCGGTTCACCACCTTGTTCGGTGACTACCCGTCGACGAAGACCAGGCTCGGGCAGGCGCGCCAACTGGTGGAGGAACTGGGCGAGGCCTACCAGATCGATCGAATCCAGGCGCCGTTGCTTGTCGTGGCCTGCGGCAAGGACCGGCTGGTCAGCGTGGCGGGCGGAAGACGGCTACATACCTTGGTGCCGCACAGCCGCCTGCTCGTCCGCGAAGACTGGGGACACTGCCCACAACTGGACAACCCGATGGAGCTGACCCAGCTGATCTGCTACTTCGGCGCGGGCTGCAGGTATGACCGAAGCGACACCGACACCGACACCAGCACCACCGGAATCGGACATTCCGAGAGCGCCGCTGGTTGAGGCCGCTCAGAACCGTCGCCGGGCCGCGTCCAGCGCCACTGAAGCCTGCGTCAGGAGGCGCTCGATGATCTCGGCGGCAGGCAGGTCGTCGGCAAGCGGGTAGAGCTGTCCCGCCCATATCGACACCGCCTCCGGGTCGGCCGCGGCAGCGGCCGCCGCGCGAATCGGCTTGGTGACGTTCTGCAGCTGCGGGTAGGACGCGGGGGCGTGCGCCGAATGCTCGGTGAGGAATCGGTTGACAAGACCACGAGCGGGCCGCCCGGTGAACGCCCTGGTGAGCGCGGTCGACCGGCCGCCCGCGGCGAGCGTGTCGCGATAGAGCCCGGAGATGCCGGATTCCTCGGCGCGCAGGAATGCCGTGCCCAGCTGCGCGGCGACCGCGCCCGCCACCAGGACCGCGGCGACGTCGGCACCGTGCACTAATCCGCCGGCGGCGATGAGCGGCAGCTCGACCTCCGCCGAGATGAGGCGCAGCGCGGCCAGCACGCCGTAGAGTTCACCGCCGGCAGGCTGTGTGCCGTCGTCGGTCAACGCGCCGCGATGGCCGCCCGCGTCGAGGCCCTGCACACACAGGGCATCCACCCCCAGCGCGGCGGCCGCGCGCGCTTCATCAGGCGTGGCGACCGTGGTGATCACCGAGCCGCCGTAGGCGCGGATCCGCGCCACGTCAGCGGCGTCCGGCAACTGGAAGGTGAACGAGACGATGGGGATCTGGCTGTCGACCACCACGTCGAGCTTTTCCGGGTAGTGATCGTTGTCCCAGGTCGGTTCACCGGGCCGAGTGCCGTAGCGCGCTGCTTCGACAGTCATTCGTTCCCGGTAGTCCGTGGTGTCCGCGTCGGACGGGACGCGCGGCACGAACAGGTTGACCCCGAACGGCGCCTGGGTGAGGTGACGGGTGCGGTTTATCTGGTCGGCAAGCCCGGCCGTGTCCAGCAACCCTCCTGCCAGGAACCCGAGGGCGCCCGCGTCGGACGCCGCGGCGACAAGTTCAGGGGTGGACGCGCCACCGGCCATGGGCGCGACGATGATCGGTACCCGGAGATCGGAGAACATGCCCCGCTACTTCCTTCCCTTGCCCGCGGGTTCGTCGGCGGACAGTGCGGCGACGAAGGCTTCCTGCGGGACTTCAACCCTGCCGACGGTCTTCATCCGCTTCTTGCCCTCCTTCTGCTTCTCCAGCAGCTTGCGCTTCCGGGAGATGTCGCCGCCGTAGCACTTGGCGAGCACATCCTTGCGGATCGCCCTGATGGTTTCGCGGGCGATGATCCGGGAGCCGATGGCGGCCTGGATCGGTACCTCGAACTGCTGGCGCGGGATCAACTCCCGCAACCGGGTCGCCATCTTGGTGCCGTAGCCATAGGCGGCGTCCTTGTGCACGATCGCCGAGAACGCGTCCACAGCCTCGCCTTGCAGCAGGATGTCCACCTTGACCAGGTCGGCGATCTGCTCGCCCGCGTCTTCGTAGTCGAGCGAGGCATAACCGCGGGTGCGGGACTTCAGTGAGTCGAAGAAGTCGAAGATGATCTCGGCCAACGGCAGGTGGTAGCGCAGCTCGACGCGTTCCTCGGACAGGTAGTCCATCCCGAGCAGCTGCCCGCGTTTTCCTTGGCACAGCTCCATGATCGCGCCGATGAACTCCGAAGGTGCGATCACGGTGACCTTGCTGATCGGCTCGTGGACCTCGGCGATCTTGCCACCCGGCCAGTCGGAAGGATTGGTCACCAGCTGCTCGGCGCCGTCCTCCAGGTACACCTGATAGACCACGTTGGGCGCGGTGGAGATCAGGTCGAGGTTGAACTCCCGCTCGAGCCGGTCGCGGGTGATCTCCAAGTGCAGCAACCCGAGGAACCCACAGCGGAAACCGAACCCGAGGGCCACCGAGGTCTCCGGCTCGAAGGTCAGCGAGGCGTCATTGAGTTGCAGCTTCTCCAGGGCCTCGCGCAGCACCGGGTAATCGGAACCGTCCATTGGGTACAGTCCTGAGTAGACCATCGGCTTGGGTTCCCGGTATCCGGCAAGGGGTTTCTCGGCGCCTTTACGCTCTGCGGTGACGGTGTCGCCCACTTTGGACTGCCGGACGTCCTTGACACCGGTGATCAGATAGCCGACCTCGCCGACACCAAGTCCCTTGCTGGGCTTGGGCTCCGGGGAAATGATGCCGACCTCGAGCAGTTCATGCGTCGCACCTGTGGACATCATCCGAATCCGCTCGCGCGGGGTGATCTTGCCGTCCACCACCCGGATGTAGGTGACCACGCCACGGTAGGTGTCGTAGACCGAATCGAAGATCATCGCCCGGGATGGGGCGTCCGCATCGCCCTGTGGGGCGGGTACCTGGCGGACGACCTCGTCGAGCAGCTCGCGCACGCCTTCACCGGTCTTGGCCGATACCCGCAGCACGTCGGAGGGCTCACAGCCGATGATGTGCGCAAGCTCCGCGGAGTACTTCTCCGGATCGGCCGCGGGTAGGTCGATCTTGTTGAGCACCGGGATGATGTGCAGGTCCTTCTCCAGCGCAAGGTACAGATTGGCCAGCGTCTGCGCCTCGATGCCCTGCGCCGCGTCGACCAGCAGGATCGCGCCTTCGCACGCCTCCAGCGCGCGCGAGACTTCGTAGGTGAAGTCGACGTGGCCGGGCGTGTCGATCAGGTGCAGCACGTGGTCGGTGCCGTCGAGGTTCCACGGCAGGCGCACGTTCTGCGCCTTGATGGTGATGCCGCGCTCGCGCTCGATGTCCATCCGGTCGAGGTACTGCGCCCGCATGGCGCGCCCCTCGACCACGCCGGTCAGCTGCAGCATGCGGTCGGCCAGCGTCGACT
>JBOHER010000084.1:0-5532 GCA_050701115.1 Haloechinothrix sp.
GCACCGGCCTCGCCCAACTCCATGACCCCGATCCCGGTCCACTGCAGACGGTCAGCCGCACCTACCAGCGAACGCTCGACAAGCTCGCCACCCAATCTGGACTAGCAGCCTAAAACTTGACCCGAAACTCCGGCTTCGCCGGTCCTAGCCTTCTAGCGATCCATTCGATCTGGTACTCGATTCCGGCTGCCTGCACAACATGAACCGAGCCGGCATGCGCGCCTACCGCATCCGGCTGATCGAGTCATGGCTGCGCGCGGGCGCCGACTACGTGCTCGACTGGACCAAGCGGCACCCCCTTGACTGGCGGCCTCTCGGCCCCCGCCGACGGGCCGGACTCGCCACGTTCTTCGCCCCGGAACTGGAGCTCGTCGAGTCCTACTCAGAGGAAATACCCGTGCCACTCCCACTCGGGCCACGCGCCCGTGGAACCGCTAACACCTCCGGCGCACCCCGTGACCGGGTGATACTGCGGCCAGCGCATTAATACCAGCCACGAACGTCTACGTCGCGACGGTGGCCAGTTCCTTCGAAGGCTCCGGGGCGGTCGGCTCCACTGCCCGGGAAGTGCGGAACAACCGGGTAGCCCGGCGATCGACCCACAGCAGGAAACTCGTCGGCAGGAACACCAGGTCCGCCGAGATGACGGCCATCGAGAAGAACGGCAGGCCCAGCAGGACGGCGATGCCGGCGTGCTCGGCGATGAGCAGCACCAGCAAGAGGTTCTTCGCACGCCGATTCAGCAGCGTGAAAGGAAAAGCGACCTGAACGATGACCGTGGCGTAGGTCAGCACCAGGACGACCATGCTGCTGCTCACGAGCAGGTCCGACAGCGCCGGCCAGGGACGGAACTCGTCGATCCGCATCGGGTAGAAGACCGCCGTGCCGTCCTGCCACCGGGTGCCCTGGATCTTGTACCAGCCGGCGGTGGCGTAGAGGACGCACATCTGCACGATGATGAGCAGCAGCGCGCTGTTGTGGAGCAGGTTGGCGATCATGTCGCAGGCCGCGCGCGGTCCGGCCGGCGAGTACCGCCGCACCGCCCACCACACGCCGTGCACGAACCAGGTGGCCCAGAACACCGCGGCCCAGCCGGCGGAGAGTTGTCCGAGCGCCGTGACCGCCGTCAGCGCCGCACCCAGCGCCGACCACAGCGCCAACCCGCCGAGGTCCAATGGGGGGAGCCCGCGCCTGAGGCGCCGCACGTCCAGCGACCAGACCTCACCGCAGCGGCTACCGACGAGGTAGATGGCCATCAGATGCGTGAGGTTGTCCCCGCCGTCGCCGATGATCGCGTTGCGGTTGTGCACCGACAGCACGCCGATCATGAACAGCACCGAGGCGGTTCGCGTTCGCCAGCCGAGCAGCAGCGCGACGCTCGCCACCATGGCGAACAGGTACGCCAGCTCGAACCAGAGCGGGCCGTCGAACCACAGCAGGGCGGAGAACGCACCGTTGAGCTTGGCCTGCTGGGACGCCGCCGCGAAGTCGAGGGGACCGTCCGGGCCGTACAGCCCATGCCGGTTCGGCCACTCGCGGATCAGCAGCGCCAGCCACGTCGCCGAGACGCCGATCCGGACGACCGCGGTCTGGTAGGTGCCGAGCGGGCGGCTGGTGATCCGGTGAAAGCCTGCCGGCAGGCCGCGAGCGTTCGGCGTGGTCATCGGACGCTGCCTTCCGGGAAGTCCTGCGCGGTAACCGGCCACCACGGCAGTACGCGGTAGGCCGGCTGCTGGTAGTTCCTGCGGGTGCTCCACGCCGGCTCCGGCACCGGGGTCGTCCTCACCCGCAGTTGCATGCGTCGCACGGACGCCCCGTCGACGAGCCCGCTCATCCGCAGCAGGGCCACGCGTTTGAGGTAGCTCGCGACGATTGGGCCATTGGCGTTGAGCGTCCTGTTGCGCGGGTCATGCGTGGCGAGGAACGCGCGCCAGCCCTTGGTGAACTCGTTGCGGGTATGGCTCGGAGCGAGGTTTCCCCGGATGTGCTGGTCGTCGAATGCGCTGAGGTCGATCCAGTCGCCCACGACCAGCCGGCCGTCCGGCCGCTGCACCGCGACGCGCGCGTGGACCTGCCGCTGGACATGCACCGGATCCGGCGCGAAGAGCTTCCAGTTCTGCTGGAACTCCGGCCGGATGTAGCCGTCGATCTCGGCGGCGAACTCCCTGCTGAGCGCGTTCGAGGGAGCGACGTGCAGGAAGACCATCCCCGTATGGGTCGCGACCACTGCGGCGAGCACGGCTGCCGCCGCCACGACGACGGCGCGCCAGCGTCCGGGCAACCTGCCGAGGCCGTCTTCGGGTGCTTCGTCGTCCACGTCGACCACCTAACTGACCACCACGGCTGGCGAAGTGGACCGACGCTATCCGAAAAGCACTGAATGCGGCAGACGGCCGATGTGCGAGACCCGACCGTTTGTTGTCGAGGCAGCACTGTGCCGCCGCGATTCATCCCAGGCCCACAATTTGCGCCGATGGGAGCCTGTTATCGGGCTGAGGCGTACTTGCCTCGGGCACCCCTGTCGCGAAGAAAGCCTGGACTGCGCCTTTTGTCCGGGCGGCAACAGTGCGAGCGGATTATGTCAGCCCACGGCGAAGAACCGGCCGCCCGCAGAACGCCCGTATCAGCGCGCGCGTAGCGGCATTGGCTCCGGCACCAAGTCGCTGATTAGGAGCAACCCATGCGTCGTGCCATGCGCCGGGGATTTGCCGCCCTGCTCGCCTTGGGGGGAGCACTCGTTGTTGCGGGTCAGCACGCCACACCTGCTGAGGCCGCCGGGTTCTACGACCCGCCCAGTCCCCTGCCGGCCGGTGCGCCGGGGGATGTCATCCGGAATGAGCCAGTGACGTTCTACCTCGACACCGCGAAGCTCACCCGGCCCCGGCGAAGGCCCAGCGGATCATGTACCTGTCCACCAACGCCAACGGGCCGGCCTGGTCGTCCTCGGTGTGCCCGGCCTCGATGCGTGCGTCCAGGTGCGCCAGACGCCGGGCGATGCGGTCCTCTCCTTCCTTGAGCAGGTCGAGCGGGACGACGCCGGCGTGCAGGTCATCGAGCTGACGGGTGAGCATGTGCCGCTGGGCGGTGACGATGTGCTCGGACAGTGCCCTGATCCGCCACGCCCACCAACATCCTGCTCGACGCCATCGGCACTCGTCGCGGACTCGGGTGGGGCACCCTCCGCCATGCTCCTCGTTCGGACCCCGCCGATTGGCCACACCGCCGTCATCACGGCTACAGAGCGTCGTCCGAGGCGTGCAGGTGGGCACGTTCCCCGTCATGGTCGAAGATGGTGAGGATCTCCACGGGACCGTCATGGGCGCCGATGGCGTGGGGGACCATGGTGGAGAACTCTGCCGCGTCGCCTGCTTGGATCAAGAGGGTTCGCTCACCCAGTTGCAGGCGGGCTGTGCCAGACAGAACGGTGAACCACTCGCGGCCGGGGTGCACACTCAGCTGATCTGCTCCGGTCGGCCGGTCGGGGGTGATGCGCATCTTCGCCACGGTCACGCCGTGGAGAGTGCGTTCGCGGGACAGGAGCCACGTCGTTAGCCCTCGTGTGTGAGCAGGCTGTGGTCGGATCACGACGTCCTCGTCGTCGGCGGACTCGACGAGCTGATCGAGCGTAGTGTCGAGCGCCCGGGCAATGGGGACCAGCTGATCGAGGGCGATCCTGCGGTGCCCAGTCTCGATGCGGCTCAGGGTCGAAGGGCTGAGGTAGCAACGGCCGGCGAGGGCATCCAGTGACCAGCCGCGAGCCAGTCGCAGACCTCGGATGCGCTGGCGGATCACGGCGTCCAAGGCGACTTCTTGCGTCATAAGCAAGAGTGTATGCCTATGACGCAGGATGTCTCTAGCATGGGTGCATGCCACAGCACTCTCATCACCATCATCCCGGCGGCGAGCAGGTACACGACGAGGCAGGGCTGGCTGACTTGCTGGACTTGGACGCAGAGCTGCTCGGCTCGTATCTGAACGAGGTGACCGAGTGGGTCGGGCAGCACGCTCCGGACGTTCCGCGCACGGTCGTCGATGTGGGTGCGGGAACGGGCACCGGCAGCCTGGCGCTGGCTCGGCACTTCAGCGCAGCTGAAGTGGTCGCGATCGATAGGTCTGCCTTGATGCTCGAGCGTCTCCGAGCGGCGGCGCGTGGGCAAGGGCTGGCTGATCGGCTGCGCGTCGTGCAGGCCGACCTGGACGTCGCCTGGCCCGGGGTCGGTGCGGTGGACGTCGCGTGGGTCGCCTCGTCGTTGCACGAGGTCGCTGACCCGGACCGGGTACTCCGCGACGTCTACGCCGCGCTGAATCCCGGTAGCTTGCTGGTTGCCATCGAGATGGACGACTTGCCACGCTTCCTGCCCGACGACATCGGGATGGGCCGCCCCGGCCTGGAGTCACGCTGTCACGAGGCCTTGGCGCAGGCGGGCTGGAACTCGCACCCGAACTGGCGGCCCCACTTGGAGCGCGCCGGCTTCGAGATCGCCGAGCAGCGCAGCTTCACCATCGAGGCGAACTCGGCGACGCCGGGTACCGGCCGCTACGCGCACGCCTACCTGCACCGCATCAGCTCCGCGCTCGACGGCCAGCTGGCCTCCGACGACCTCGACACCCTCGACCGCCTCCTGGCGGACGACCATTCCGACGCCCTCCTGCGCCGTAGCGACCTGACGGTCCGTAGCAGCCGGACCGCATGGGCGGCTCGACGTCCCTGAGTTCGCCTCGCACTGGATCATCGCCGTTGCGCCAGCGTGAAGCCGAGGAGCTGACACGCTCGGCGTTCAACGACAGGAACACCTTGTCTCGAACAGCCAGGCGGGCGGCCGCAGGAAACGTCTCGACGAAGGAGAATCTTCGTGAACACAGTCCTGACACATGATGTCGCGGTCATCGGAGGCGGGTCGGCGGGCCTGAGTGCAGCCGTCACGCTCGCGCGTACCCTGCGTTCGGTGGTCGTCGTGGATGCCGGCGACCCGCGGAATGCTCCCGCCGCTGGCGCGCACAATGTCCTCGGGCGAGACGGAGTCTCGCCGCTCGAGCTGCTCGCGGCCGGGCGACGAGAAGCTGAGCACTACGGGGCGGACATCCGCCACGACCGTGCCGTCGCCGTGCGTCGTCGTGATGATGGGTTCGAGGTGGATCTCGCCGGCGGCGGAACGGTTCGGGCGCGGCGGCTCCTGCTCGCGACGGGGCTGATCGACGAACTCCCCGACGTACCTGGCATCCGGGAGCTCTGGGGAAAAAACGTGCTGCATTGCCCCTACTGCCACGGGTGGGAAGTCCGCAAACAGCGAATCGGTGTGCTCGGTACGAACGCCCGCAGCGTCCACCAGGCCCTTCTGTTCCGCCAGCTCAGTGATGACGTCACGCTCTTCCTGCACACGATGCCCGACCCGGGCGAGGAGACATGGGACCAGCTCGCCGCACTGGACATCCGGGTCGTCATCGGCGTCGTTGACCGGCTGCGCGCCGAGAACGACGTCCTGAAAGCTATCGTCCTCGACGACGGGCAGGAGTTCCCCGCAGACGCACTGG